>CAZITQ010000216.1:0-16606 GCA_964542165.1 uncultured Rickettsiales bacterium | reverse complement strand
CGAGGTAAGCCTCGTCGGCAGGGGCTAGATCGACCACGAAGGCCTCGTCGAACGGTCCGTCGTCGATGAACACGCATCCTGGGCATCCTCCGGCATCCTCCGGGACTCACCCAACTCAACAGGCCCCCCCGAAAGGACCCGCGGTGAAGGGAATTCCACCCGGAGGTCATCTCGTCAGCGAATCCCCGAAGAACGTGTAGACTGCCCCCGCCGTCGGGCCGTCGGATGCGGCCCCGGGGGCGCCCGCGAGGTGCCAATCGAATCACGAGCCCTGAGAAAGCTGAACTGCACGAGGTAGTACTCGAGGACATCTCCCTGGTCTCGGGTCTCCAGAACGCGGGAGCGCCGGATTTCCATCGCTTTCATGAACATCGTGTCCGTCGTGCTTTCCGGGTCGGTCTGACGCGCTGTTGTTTCCTTGTCGGGCTCCGGCGGCAGCCCTATTCCAATCGGTGGGGGAACACCACAGCACGCCGGTCCGGACCGGCGCTGGGAGTCGCCGATGAACACCATCTCCACCGAAGCGCTCAGCCGCCGGATGGCCGCCGGTCCAACGGCCCTGTTCGACGTCCGGGGCGACATCGAATACGAAGAGCACCACATCCCGGGCGCGCGTACGGCGCCGCTGGGTTCCCTCGTATTCCGGGTGGCCAGTCTCATGAACCCAGATTCGCTGGTCGTCGTGTACGGCCAGGGCCCAGAGGACGGCACGCCGGCCGAGGCGGTCACCCGCTTGCGGAACCTGCGAATGCGCAACGTGGTCTGCTACCTCGCCGGCGTCGACGGCTGGGTCGCAGCCGGACTCCCCCTGGTCGCGTCCCCCGCAGCCAAGGTTCAGGCCCGGGGCCCGGTCACGGAGTGCCGCCCCGTGGTCGTGGATCGTGAGCGGGCCTACGGCGGCGCGTTCCTGGAGCCACCCTCCGAGGCGGGGGGGGCCGGGGGATAGTCAATCACCGTCCCCTCTCCCTCCCCCGGGGCGCCTCGGCCGTCGAGCCGATCGCGGACCTGCTCCAGCAGGCGGCCGAAGGCGTCCCACGACAGCCTCCCCGACAGCCGCTCTACCACCCAACCGAGGAGCGGAACCGCGATCTCGAACCGCGAATGCCAGTCGACCTCGGTCGAACCGTCCAGGGCAGTGAGCTGGATCCATCCACCCTCGTGGCAAATGGGCACGCGGCGGCCGCTCCGGGTCTGCAGACTGCGCACGACGTACTCGCATCGGCTCGGGGGCTCGAAGCCGGTGATCTCCCCGCGGAAGACCAGGCCGCTGGCGCCAATCTCCCGAACCGCACCCAGACCGTTGCGTTCGGCGGCGCCCTGCTCGACAAGCCGGCAGTACTCCTGATCGGGACCATCGAAGAAGCGCTCGTGGTCGACGACCGCCTCGAATACCTCTTCGATCGGGGCGTGGATGACGATCGTGACGTGAACCTCGTCATCAGTGCGACGGTAGTACGAACGGGTGCCCCGGTGGTCGGGCCCCTAATCCCCCTGGGGAGGGACACGCTGGGCCTGGACGGTCACCGAGCCGCTCGCTCGATCCTCGCCGAGGTGGTCCCATCGCACCCGGATGTCGACCGGGCCGGGGGGGGCGGCCGTCAGGAGGTCGGTCAGCGTCACCTCGAGGGGGTGCTCGCGGGACAGCTCGCTACACGCCCGGTTCTCGAGGACCACCCGACGGACGGTCGCCTCGGGTCCGAAGCGGAGCGTCCGCGGCTCGTGGAAGACGAGTCCCTGCGACCGCTCGGGCGGGTCGCCGTCCATGTCGCGCCGGATCTCCTCCGTCGTCCGCATGCAATCCCAGATCCGGATGTCGCGCACGGCACCGTGGAAGCCGTCGCCGCCCACGAACAGGGGCTCGCTGGTGTTCGGATCGTACGGGATCATCGAGTAGGACGGCGCTTCCGTGAGCACGCCGTCGATCCACAGCCGGAACGCGGTGTCCCCTCGCGAGGGGTTGGCGCTCCGGTCGTAGGTTGCGGCGAGGTGGACCCAGGGGCGATCGTGGCCGACCTCCGCCCGGGTGTCGCAGGACGTCGCGAACGAGTCGCCGGTCCGCAGGGTGAAGAACCGCCGGTCGACGCCGTGGCACCGGAACTGGAGCCCCCGATCCAGCTGGCCGCCGGCGTCCGTCCCGCCGAAGCTGAGGATCTGGCTCGTTTCGCTCGCGTTCCACCTCACCCAGGCCTGGACGGTGAAACTGCCGCCGAGTCGAAGCTCCTCGGCAAAGGGGGCCAGCAGCACCGGGCCGCCCTGTCCCCGGTCGAACCCGAGGTCCACGGTCTCCCAGTCGCGGGACCTCCACCCGGGGCTCAGGTCCGCAATCTTGATCCAGCGGGCGTCGTGGGCGTCGCCCACTCCCCTCTCGTTGTCCACGGTCCAGGGTTCGAGTTCGATGACGAACCGCGAGGGCTCGAGCTCGCCGGGTTCGTCGGCCGGATGCAGCGGTACACCCCGATCTCCCCGGGGCGCAACCCGCAGCGTCAAGGAGGACGGGGACACGCCGTCACCCACGATCTCCGTGGAATCGACAAGCGTCACGTCCAGCGGGAGTCCGCCGTCTGCGGGTGCGGCCGCCGACGATGGGAGGATGCTCAGCGGGCGGGTCCGGATCCAGGGACTGGACTCCGGGGCGCCGGCCGCGACGCGGGGACCGCGCAGCTCGACCTGCGTCTGTCGGGCCCCACCCCGGGGATCGGTCCGCAGGCCGCTCAGGCGCAACCGGAGCGTCTGTCCGTCGCCGATCTCCCGAGGGCCGTGCGTCGGCAGAAGCCGGATCAGCACGTCGCCCAGGCGCCCCACCCCGGCAGCCGTCGTCCAGGTCGTGTCGTCCTCTTCGATCGCCGCGACCCGTCCGGGGTCGACCAGGATCCCGGGACGGAACGCCAGCGTCAGCGGGGCGAACTCCCTGCCTCGCCGGGGGGTCAGCGGGATCGCCCGCCCGGATCGGTTCCGCGCCTCGAGGTGGAGGATCTGCGGCTCCGTACCCAGGGTCAGCGCGCACCTGCCTTGCTCGTCGCGCAGGTCGAATTCGAGCGGGAAGAGGGATGGCGCCTTGATCACGGTTCCTCCCCCTCGGATTCGTCAGGCGTGCCCAGTCCCGCGGGCTCGCTCCGGCTCAGCCTCAGCCATCCCTCCCTCAGGCAGAGCGCCGGGGAGTCGAGGCGGGCGTCCGGCCGTTCGGGTCCCAGCGGGGTCGGATCGGCGGTGGTCGGGTCTGCGTCGACGCCAGCCCGTCCGGGCTCGATCCAGGACCAGGTCCACCCGGGCACGGGTGTGAGCGGCACCTCGACGGTCCCCTCTCGGGTCAGCAGCGGCCCGACGCTGAAGCTCGGCTGCAACGCGGCCAGCGCTCCGCGGTACTGGTCGGGCGGAAGGGTGAGCGCCTTGACCGGCAACATGCCCGTGGTCGCGTGTACGGCGCAGTGTGGGTCGACGAGCATCGTCACGTCCACGGACTGTCCTTCCAGCGTCAGCCACAGGTCGGGATCGCGCTCCTCGGCAGGGGCCTCTCCGTCCCCCCCGGTCCGAACCGATCGGGGAACGCGCAACGCGCCGAGTTCCCCACGGTCCGCTCGTTCGATCCACAGGCCGATCACCCCGTCCGCCAACCGATCGGGATCCCCCACCCACGCCGGGAGCTCCACCGAGCCGACTCCCCGGTCGTCGAGATCGATCGTGGGCGGGGGTGCGATTCCATGCTTCTCCCAACGGAACCTCTGCAGGGCGGCGAGGAACGAGGCCAGGCCCTGCTGCGTGGCGAGGGGTTCCGGCGACTCGATACCGAGGCGCGCCCGGACGACGGCGATCGGCCTGCCGAACAGCAGCACGCGCTCGTCGTTCAGTGCGGTCCACTCGGGGTGGATGCGGGTCATCGCCTCCTGGAACATCCCCAGCAGTTCGGCGACGCCCGTGGCGCTGGACTGGCGCAGGACCTCTCTCGGCGTGTCCGTGAGCCACTGGACGATCCGCCCGAGGTGTGCGCCGGGGACGTCGTCCCACCGGTGGGTGGTACCCGGCGCGGGCTTCCAGCCCTGGCGGGTCACCGATCCCCAGTGGCGGCCGCCGGCGGTGTGGACCTCCAGCTCGTCGTCCCGGAAGTCCGGCACGAGCCATCCACAGATCGGAGAGGTCGAGGGCTGGGTGACCGGGTCCTGGTCGCTGCTCCCCGCTTCGAGCCAGTGGAAGCCCAGCCGGCAGGGCTGCAGGACCCGCGGCGGAAGCTCGACCTGGAACGGCAGGGCCTCGCCGGCATCGGGGGGCGCGGCCAGCTCCTCGGCCACGAGGGGCCGGTCGACGCCCACCTCCCGGTACTGGCCGAACGAATCCACCAGCCGCAGCCGGGAGAGGCGCAGGTCGCAGGCCTGCAGGGGAAGGAAGGGCGCATCGAAACGAGGCTCGGGGCCCGGGATCCGGCCCCGCCGGTCCTCGAAGGCGCGACCGACCCGTTCACGGGCGAACTCCCGTTGGCCCGGGAAGGCCAGGGGGTCGTCGATGCCCAGGGCGGACGGATCCGTCCGCATCAGCAGGGAATCGCGCAGACCCGCCAGCGAGAAACTGAGGGCGGCCGTGTCGTGACGCACGTGCGCCAGGGCGTCGATGGCCACCGCCAGTGGGTCGTCGTCCTCCAGACTCCCCCGAACGTCCCGGACGAGCGCCTCCGGCAGGGGACGGTCCTGGGAATCCGCCTCCTCGTCGATCAAGTGCCCCAGGTCACGGAGCCGCCGAAGCACGAACGCTTTGAGCCCCCCGCGGAGGACTCGCCTGGCGTGGGGGACGGCCGTCCCCCAGCCGGCGATCCGCCACGTGTCGGTCTCCAGGGTGAATGGAGTGGGTGCCTTCTCGCGACGGGCCTGGGAGCTCCGAAGCAGCTTTCGCACGAAGCCGGGCACGTGGTTCCACTCGTGGATCCCCTCCGCCGGCTCGTGGCCCAGGGGCCGCACCGCGACCTCCCATTCGACGAACACCGGGTGGGGGAGGTCCTTCTGCCTGGCCGGCGGCTCCCCGATGGGAATCCCGCCGGGACCGTCGAGGTCGGGCAGGCCCGCGAAGCCGGTCGACGACCCGTCGCGGACGTCGCACGCCAGCGGGCCCCGGGTCGCGGCGCCCTGGAGTGGGCCATCGGCGCCGTGACGATCGGTCGGGGTCGCGTGGTCTCCCATCAGTGCCACGGCGGGCTCGGTGGGCTGCCAGTAGCGCGGTCCCTGGGTCGGCGCGAGCCTCCATTTCGGCTCGCCGGGACGGTCCGCGACTCCCTTGTTGTGGACGCGGACGGCCTCCCTCAGGGCGTCGAGCTTCCAGGCGACCGTCTCGTGGAGCGAGGCGTCCTCCCGACCGGGGGAGCCTTCCAACGCGGCCATGTTCGTCGGTCCGCGGGGGGGCGGCTGCCCGACTCGGGCCACCAGCGCCTCGACCGGTTCGACGCGCTTCTCGAGGAGCCACGTCCGATGCAGGTCGATGTCCAGGTCCACGGCGTCGTCTTCCGCGACCGCGTCGTTGGCCCCCACGCGGCGGGCCAGCACCTGGGTCTTGGCCCAGTCGAGGCCGAGGTCGCGGCGTAGCGCGTGCAGCCGCGCCTCGCCCGCCTCCAGCTCTTCCTGGGCGGCGTTGAGCTCCCTCAGGCCGTCTTCGAGCGCGGTCGGGACGGGGGGGCTGGCCTGTTCCGGGGCCGAACCCGGATCGCCGGTGGCACCTTCCGCCTGCGGAGCGATCACCCAGCGGGTACTCCCGTGATCGGGCTCGAATCCCTGTGCGTGCCGAAGGTCGGCCAGGCTCCGGCCGAGGTTGAGGGCTCCCTCGGTCGTGTCTTCTGCCAGGAGTACCCCCTCGAGGATGGCTTCGATCTGCTCGCGCCGCTCCGGCCGCCCGGCCCCGGCCATCGTGTTTCCCACCAGGGTCGCCAGGGCCTCCGTGCCCGTGGTGCCGATGCCCACGCCCAGCTCCAGCGGATTCTCGGTCTCCGACGCGGGCGAGCCCAGGGACCCGGTACGCCCGCAGCACGCGATCCCGACGCGTTGCGGGCCCGTGCTCTCCCCGCCGGTCCAGGCCTCGGCGGGGATCGACCAGCCGAACGCCGCCTCGACGGCCGCCGTCATCGCGGCGGGCCCTTCCTTCGAGCCGACGTCGAACCTTGGGTCGTCCAGCAGGTTCGCGATCGGATCCTGCGACGGATCGGCGTACCAGCCGACGACCTCGTAGGTGACCCCCGATTCCACCGCCGTGACCTCGGGATCGTGGAGCCCGAAGACGCTCCGGCAGGCCGGATAAAAGCCGGCGAAGTTGGGGTCGCCGGAACCGACGGCGGTCAACGAATCCAACCGGGTGGGGGGGCGCTCGTCGCCCCAATCGGGGGCCTTGCCGTCCCCCGGCAGCTCGATCCGTCGCCCGACGTGGCGGAAGGGTGGCGTACCCACCGCGGCCGAGGGGAACAGGAAGGTCGACACCACGTCCGGCGTCGCCCGGGCGCGCCAGTCCGCGCCGGCCGCATCGGCTCGATCGAGTGTCGGCCACCGGTGGTCCCAGGGCCACACGTAGTCGCTCTCGACGAGCCACTGCTTGTCGACGACCGATGGACCGCCAGCGGTGGGCCTCCGACGTCGCACGAGCCATCGATCGGGCACCGGCGGGAACTCGAGCCGATCGAGGACCGGCGCACCGTCGACCACCGGGTGCTGGGCGTGCGCCAGGCTGTCGGGTAGGGCCCAGTGGACGTGGGTCCCGGCGTCCAAGCGGCCCTCGCCGTCCCGGAACGGTCGCGTCGTGATGGTGCTCGACAGCCAGGGGTGCTCGGCGTTCGCGTCGTACCAGTGGGGCGGATCGCTGCCGGGCTGGACCGACCGGTAGGGCAGGTCCCGGAAGTCCAGGCGGCTCTCGGTGGCGTGGCGGTGCTCTTCGAGGGTCAGGGCATCCACGCGAATGGGAACCACGCACCAGCGGGTGGGTCTGCTCATGGGATCACCCGCCCTCCTCGTCTGTCGAATCACGCAAGAACTCCACGGGGGGAGGAGGCGGCAGCGGCGCCGCCGCGAGGGTGAGGATCGAGACGGGCTCCTCCTCGGCCATCGAGGAATCCGGTGGAGCGGAGAACACCAAGGGACCGACCGGCACCTTCCCGTCGACGACGGTTTCCCGGGCCGGCTGGCTCGCCACCCGCCCGTGGTGGGTCATCCCGCGGGCCATGTAGAGGTGCACCCTCCGCACCACCGCCGCCGGTTCGTCGCCCGTGTACAGGGCCAGCACCAGGTCCGGCGCGAGCGTCCGCCTCGCCACGAGACGGAGGGGCACGCGGTCTTTGTTCCCGTGGTCGTAGACCATGGCCTGGAGCCCCGGGTAGGCCGGAACGAGCGAGGAGCGCAGCAGGTACCCACTCATGACCGGCAGCGGGGGGAGGAGCTCACGGCGCAACCGGTCGTCCTCCCGGTCGCTGTCCATGGAACGGCCGACCGAGAACGCGCCGTCGACCAGGCACTCCAACCATCCCCTGTCCACCGTGAAGTAGCGCAGCGACTCGGGCGGCAGCATGCGCTGGTCGGGGACCAGGTGGTCGAAGGGCAACCCCTCGAGCCGGATCAGCCGCTCGAACCAGTCCGCGAGGTCGGCGGGCAGGCGCCTGTCGCCGGTCCCCGGGGAGTGGTGCGGGACCTGCCGGGCGCGATCCGCCGCCGCGCTCCGGTGTCGCTCGGTCGACCAGGCCCGCTTCCAGCGGAGGAGGTCCATGGCGAACTGCGGGTCCGCGAGCGCCGTCGTGCGGCCCAGCTCCCAGGCGACCGCCAGGGAGAGGTCTGCCCCGTCCTCGTCCTCGGCGGGCATGAGGCACGCGAGACTCTTGGCGGGCAGCTCGACATGCGCCGGGGGCTGCGCCCGGGGGGCGAGGGGCCCCCGGTAGCACGCGCGCAGCGTGCGCCCCGAACGCGTATGGCGGGTGATGCGCACGTACCCGGCACGCGGGCTGGGGTCCGCTTCCGCCCGCGAACGGCTGCCGCCCGGGTCGAGGGCGAGTCCTCGAGGTGGAGCGTCGAGTGGTTCAGCTTCCGCACGGCGGCGCTGAGGGTTCCGCCATCCGTCGCGCACGTGAAACTCCAGTGCCTGAGGCTCACGAGCCGCACCTGCTCCGCCCCGTCGGCGATCTGGAACTTCGGATCGTGCGACGGACCGTAGCGCCCCTCGACCGAGACGAGGTGGGCGACGCACTCGGTGTCGGGGAGCGGCATGGCGCTGCCCAGGACCACCGCCCGCATGCCCGACAGGTCCTCCCCGCTCTTCGAGTTCGCGCCGCGCACGTGGACGAACTGCCCCAGCTGGCCGTAGGTCGGCAGGCGCTCCAGGAGCAGGTCCCTGTCGACGTCGATGACGTCCACGGGATCCTCCCTGGACTGGGCGCCTTGCAAGGTGGTGGGCGGAAAGTCGGGCGATCGAGGCGTGTCATCACCCGCGGGCCCGCGGGCCACCAGATCCCCCACCTTCAGCCGCTGCACCTCCGGCGCCTCGTAGCCGGTGAACAGCAGCAGCGCCAGCCACGGAGCGGGCTCGCCATCACCTCGGCCCGCGCCAGCCAGCGCCGTGCGCTCCCAGGGCAGCCCGGCCCGGTCGAGCATGACGTGGGGCAGGGAGTCTTGGTGGGGGCCGACGTCCCCCCGGGGGGGGTAGAGGGCGTGGACGTCGCCGTCGCCCAGGGCGAATCGTTCACCGCCGACGGAGAACCGCAGGCTGCTCTTCGACGTGAGCTTGTCCCCGCTGCCCCAGCCCAGCTCGAGCTCGTGGGTGACCGTCAACGTGTAGTCCCCGGGCGGGAGGCTCGGACGACAGGATGGGCGGATGACGGGAAGAACCTCGTCCACCGGGGGACCTTCGGCGTCGCCCCCGCCGTCCGGCGCACCGTCGTCATGGTCGGGGTCGAGCCGCTTCCCGTCGAAGTCCGTCGCGTCGCCCAGCGCGGCCGCCGCGGGACGGATCACCAGGCCGCAGGCGGCCGGGAACAGGTCGGGCTTCGTCGCGCCGTCGGTCCACATCGCGCGGGGGAAGCCCTTCGACACGCGGCGGGCGCGGAGCGACATGCCACCGGTGATCTCGACCCGATGCTCCGATCGTCTGAGCTCGGAGGCCATCGGCTTGACCTGGATCGATCCCGGGCGCGGGTTCCCCCCGGACGGGTCGTCGGCGTGCCACGCGAGGGTGCCTTCGGCGTCGGCCCCCAGGACGAACCGATCGACGGGCGCGGCGGCGAAGGTCTCGATCACCAGCTTCTCCGGATCGACGATCCACCGCTCGTCCCCGGCGCCGGCGTCCTCGACGCAGCGAATCGCGCCGCCGACGATCTTCACTCCGGCGATCTCCTCGGGCGCGGGCAGGAAGCTCTGCCTGAACTCGGAGGCGCCGATGGGCCCGGGCCGCCGGACGGAATCTCCGAACCGGATCGTCGCGCTGGTGATGCCGAGGTTGACCGTCGCGGAGCCGGACAGGGGCGGTCCGCTCAGCGAGAGGGTCGCCCCGAACTCACCGCGGAGGGTCCACCACCACATCGCGAGGCTCACGCTAGCCCGCACGTAGGCGCGCCCCTCGTAGAACAGCGGCTTCCACCCGATCCGGAAGTCGGCGCGGATCGTGAAGGACGCCTGAAGGGCGCCGCTGCGGTAATGGGCCTCCAGGCGTCCCCCGGCCATCAGCTCCCCGGGCGTCAACGCCAGGTAGCACGAGCCCTTGATGCTCAGCTCGCGGCTGTAGTTCCAGCTGAATCCCAAAGGCGGCACGCGGGGATAGTGGGCAGGGACCTGGAAGTTCGGGTGATACCCCCCGAGCGTGTTGACGAAGTCACCCGCATGGGCGCCCTTCGTCCACGCGTAGAACGCGTAGCCGCCCGTCAGCTGGCAGTCGGGCGAGAAGAGGTAGGAGCCGCTGCCGAGCTGCGCCTCGACCGAGAGCACGCCCCGTTCGGGATCCACGCTCACGTGGAAGCCCATGCGGAGCCTGGCGAGGGGCTTGGACACCTTCGGTGGGAGCGAAGCCTCGGCCAGGCCCAGCACATCCAGCCGGAGTGATCGGCCGAAGGAGACGATGCCGAGCGCGAAGCAGTCCACCAGCCGGAAGCTGTTGAACTTGACCCCGAAGGCGCCGAAGTGCGCGCCCTCGCGGGGCACGAGGTGGGTGTCGAGGGAGGCGAGCCTGTCGCGGATCCGATCCGCCAGCGGCGCCCCGGGCCGGCCGCGGACCTTCGATTTGCCTGGACCCATCACCTGGGAGACGAGGGGGAAGCTCGCCACGTCGCCCACATGGGGGACCCGGACCTCGCGGTTGTATCCGAACCCGGCCGCCAGCCCCTCGACGAAGAAGAACGGTGGACCGCCGATGGGCTGGTCGAGGACCGCGTACAGGAAGACCGAGGTCTTCCCGTCGACCACCGCGTAGGAGCCCATCGCCTTGAGGGCGAACGCCCGGGTCTGGATCAGCGCCTCTCCGGCGTAGCGGTCGTCCCCGATCCGCAGGAAGGCGCCGCGGATCGTCAGGGGCGGCTGGTCCCAGGCCGCCGCGAGCCCGTCCAGGCCGAACTCGGGGTCGAAACGGTCGAGGCCCGATTCCGCGTAAAGACCGAGCAGGCTCAGCTTCAGGGGGCCGAATGCCAGGGCCGCGTCCAGGGCGATCCGCAGCTTGGGGGCGCGGAAGTCGAGCCCCACCCGATGCAGAGCGAAGGGGCCGATCGATCGACCGACGGCGAACCACTTCGTGGAGTCCGCGGGCAGGTCGGCCGCGGGCTCGGAGGCGGGCACGGTCGCCGCCGTGTCGGTGCCGTGGTCCAGGGCGGGTCGACTTCCGGCGGGCGACCGGCCCGCCCCAGGGCGATGGCCTCTGCGCCCCTTTGTGGCACCCGCCCGCCCCCCGCGCGAACGGCCACGCACGGGCAAGGCGAGCGGCACGGGCTCCCCGCCGAGCACGAAGCGCCCCGCCAGGTGCAGGCCCTTGGTCAGCGGTCTCCCAGCCTGCGTCCCCGACAGGACCGCGGCCGGGAGACCCAATTTCTCGACCTTGTCCGAGTCGAGATCGCCGGACACCAGAACGGCGGTCAGGTCTCGCAGTCCCAGCTCGTCGCCGCCGGGGATCATGCCCCCCACCAGGGGAAGCCTGTCGAGGCACAGGTCGGCGTTCGCCGTGACGGAACACGCATACAGAGAGGTGGTCTTCTTCCGTCCACCCCTGGAGACCGTGGGTCGCGCCCCGCTGTGGGTGGCCCCCGACGGGGGAGACGTGGGGCGCAGCATCCCCATCCGCACCTCGTTCACCTGCACCTCGACGGACGGGATCCAGGGTCGAAGGTCGTCCGGAGCGAGCCGGGCCACGTCGATCCAGGTCTGCTCGCCGGGCTCCAGCGTCGCCAGACAGAGCTCCTCCGAGAGCTCCGCGGTGAGGATCAGGTCGTCCAGCAGGACGTAGACGACGACCGACCAAGCCGCGCCCTTCCGCCCGCCGTCTTTCGCGCGGGAGGTTGGCGTCGGGCTGGCCTTCTCGCCGGGATCCCTGGACGTCTCCAGCGCGACCCGAGCCCGGATGGCTGAATCCGGCAGCGTCACGCTGAGATCGAAGCTGCAGCGGGACTCGAGGGTGTCCACCTCGATCTCGACCGACTCGACGACCACGTCTCCGAGCCCATCGGGAACTTCGGCCCCGAGTTGTTCCAGCAACTCGCCCACGGTCCCGCCGCGGGACTCGAGGCGTCCGCTCAGCCCCCAGCCCCCGCTGCGGTACACGCCCGCGACCTGCAACTCGATCCCACCGACGGCGGCCCGGGCCTGCAGACCGAACACGACTGGGGCACGTGCGGAGGCCCTCGACACCGCCAGCTGCACGCCCTCGAGGATGACCTTCGGACCCGGCTGCTCGCCCACGAGCTCCCACTCGTCCGCGAAGTCCAGCCGGATCGACCAGCCCTTGCTCAGGGTGTTGCAGCGGACGGTGAGGTCCGCCGAACCGGAAGGGGCCGCGTCGAGGTCCACGTCCAGCCCGAGAGCGGTCTTCAGCTTCTCGAGGGACGTGCTTCCGGCCTCCAGGCGCATCCACAGGTCGCCGCTCGGGTAGGCGCCCGCGCAGGTCAGCTGGGGGCCGTCGTCCCCCAGGGTCGCCGTGGCCTCCAGCGACGCCTCGGCGAGGCGCGGGGACGAGAGCGTCGTCGAGGCCTCCAGCCGCACCTGGTCGAGGGACAGGAAGTTCTCGATGACCTCGATCCTGCCGACCGACGTCTCCAGGGAGAGGTGCTGGGGCTTCCAGCTCCCGTCCCGCTCCGCCAGCTCCAGGTCGACGTCGATGTCGATGGCGGCGTCCGGGAGTGGCGGGAGCCCGAGTTCGGCCAGCGGGAGGTCGGCGAGGGACCCCTTGTAGCTTCCGGAGATCACGACCGGTGCCCCGGAGCCCAGGGGCCAAGCGCCCTCCAGCGACAGCTCCCGCGGGGTCTTGGGAGCACCGGCAGCGGTCCCGTCCTCGTCCCCCAGGTCGACCTTCCCGCCGACGACCAGCACGGCCGGGGTCGGCACGGGGCCGCCCACCAGCGGCCACTCCAGTCGGGCGGTCAGGTGGATCGGGCCGAGGCCGTCGATGGGGGGCAGGGGTGGCGGGGGGGTCTCGAGGGCGAAGTAGGGCTCGCCTCCGTCGAAGCGGACCCGGCCGGCGAGGGCCGGGAGTTCGTCCAGTCCGGGGAGGACCGACGCCAGCCCCAGATCAAGCTGGCCGCCAAACAGGACGGCCGCGGCGAACCCCTCCTCCCCGACCGGGAGCCTGGCATCGCCGTCCGCGAGCTGCGCCCGGACCTGCTCGCGGCCGAACCCGTGCTCGTCACCGGCGGCGGTCTCCTCGAGTTCCGACTCCGGCCCGAAGGCCAGCACCCACGTCCCCTCGTCGGCGAGACGAATGTCCGCCGGCATCACGGCGCGGGGCCCACCGCCGGGGAGGGGGGGGAGCGACGCGGGAGTCCCTGGGAAGAGCTGCCCGAAGGTCGCGGACGACCGCATCTTCGCCCGGACCCGCACGGTGTCGCGGGTCACCCGGACGTCCAGCGCACAGGGCTGGCCCAGGAAGCTGCCGTCGTCGAAGGTCCAGCGGTCCCCTTCGCCGGCCGATTCCACCCACGGCAGGCCGTCCAGGTCGAGGTAAGAGGCAAACGCCCGGCGCGCGCCTTGCGGGAGGTCGGGTCGGTGGCCGCGTGTGACCGTGCTCACGACTTGCGCGCCCCGGCCTTGGCCTTTCCGTCCCCGGCGGTCTCGTTCGCCACCGCCCCGGTGACGTGGCAGATCTTGTGCAGGGCGGTCTCCTTCATCCACGCGGGCGTGATCGACTGGCCAAAGCGCAAGAGTGTGGGTCGCAGGAGCGATGCGTAGGCGGAGTCGGTGTACCCCGGCCCACAGAACATGTGCCCGAGGTAGCGCCGAAGCGCGTCCGACCGCCCTTCACCGCGCGCGGCCACGCGCCCGTCCAGCCACTTGTCGAATTTCCCGGCGGGATCCTCCTCCCCGTCCTTGGGCGCCGGTCTGGATCCCCCCGGCTGGAGGGAGCGGCGGTCACCGGGCTTGAGGGCGAGCGCGCAGGCCTCCGCGACCCAGACGCTGCTGAGGACGACGATCCTCCGTCCGTTGCTGGCCAGGGCCATCGACAGCCAGATCAGGCCCTCGACTTCGAGTGCGCCGGAGTTCCCGCCCCGTTCTGCCTTCTCCAGGAGGAGGGCGCCGGGGACACCGCCATCGAAGGCACTCCGCAGCCGTTTCGAAGGCGCGGGGACCGGCCGGTTCGCCCCGGCCGGCATGTCCAGCGCGGCCTGGATCGCACCCTGGTCGGCAGCCGTGAGGAACACCCCGATCGGGAAGTCCACCTCGTCGATCCCGGGGCGCCCGGCCTCGTCGCTGTGCAGCGCGTAGAGCGGAGCTGCCCGCGACCCTTTCTTCACGTTCCGTTCCCGCGTCAGGCTGTTGAGGACCCCCGCGGCCGCGAGCGTCGTGTTGTTGAAGTTGCCGTAGTCCTTGGACTCGTTCTGCCTCTCGTCGAGCTCCGCGAAGCTCGGGACGAAATGGATCCAGATGCCCTTACATGCGGCCGGGGTCGCGGTGTAGATGTGCGGCGGCGAGAGCAGCGAGACGAGGGGCCGAAACGGCTGGGCGGACTTCGGGTCGTGCAACAGGCTGGGGACGTGGACACCAGGCCGTACGATGCTGTCCTCGTTCTCGGTGAACCGAAGGATATCGCGAGGGGAGGTCTCTCCCGACGGCCAGACGGCGAACAGATCGAAGTCGCCGGAGATCGCGTTCTTGTAGGCGACCGCGTGCGTCCGGTCGTAGGTCGGGTGGGGGTTCATGATGCTCGCCACGGGCCGTACCCGCAGCTCCCCCGTTCGACTTCGCGCGCCCTTGGGAACCTCCGGTCGCTGGCCCAGTTGGCCGAGGGCGGCGCCGAGTGCATTCATCTCCGCCTGCGAGGGCTGCCAGGGTTTGGCGTCGCCCGGGTCGGTCAGCAGCCGATCGCAGCTCCTGGCCCCCCATTTCGAGGGATTGAGGTCACGCGAGGTGAAGGGCCGGAAATCACCCTCGGGCTCGGCCCGGGTCCACACGCCGTGGGTCCTGCCCGCACCCACCGCGTACAGCGACCAAAGGCCCCGCCTCTTCGAGTCCTCCCGCAGCACGAACTCCAGGACCACGGTCTTCTTCGCGTCCCAGGCGATGCCGGCGATCAGGGCCGCGACGCCGGGCACCTTCACGTCCTCCCACAGGGTGGTCCTCGCGTACTCCGGCCTGGATTCCCTGCTGCCCTCCCGCAGCTCGCTCAGGCGCGCGCGGTCGAGCCGGACCTGGGGGAACGGATCCGCCGCCACGTCGGGCGCTCCCTTCTTCAGCCACTCCAGATAGCCGAGGATCTCCTTGGTGTTGCCCCCGATCCCCCCCTGGCCCTTCTTGCTCAGCGGAGGCCACTGGCACAGCAGCCCCGCCATGGGGCCCCAGTCACAGGACTTGGCCTTGATGTGATAGCCCTTGAGGTCGTGTCCTGCGGCGATCAGTCCCTTGGCAGCTCCGCCGGGGGCGCGGCACAGGATCGCCCAGTCGTAGGCTTTCGCCGCCTCGCAAAACTGTTCGACCGTCGCGGGCGAGAACCCCTCCCCATCCAGCTGCCGCTGGAGAGCGACGGCCTTCGGGTCCACGTGTGGCCTCGGCGGGCGCAGCAGACTCAGGACATCGGGCGGCCGGTAGACGCGCCTGGGCTTGCTGGACTGTGTCACGTCGCCACCTCCCGATCGATCTCGCCTGCTGCGTGCTCCCTCATCCGCCGTGCGGAAGCCTACGCTGCGCCGCTCGACGGCCGCAACTCAAGGCGCCGATCGGTGGAATGGCGAGAGCTGTACCCGCCTTGCGGTGTGGTGACGCGTCCAGAGTTGCTGGAAGAAACGCGGGCGCAGGGGCATGTCGAAAGAGGCGGACTGGCGGCGTCAGCCGCGCTTCTTGGCGACCTTGGTCTCCAGCTTGGCCAGCTTCTTGACCATGGCGCCGACGTCCTTCTCCTCCACCTTTCCCTTGCCGTAGGCCAGGGGCGTGGTCAGGAGCGCTGCGGCGAGGCCGAGCATGGCAAGCGTGGTGTGGATCCGGTCCCGCAGCCCGGTCCGACTGCAGGCCGCGCCGGATGGTTCACGCGGGGCGCGCCAGGGGAAAGGGCGCGGGGATCGACTCGAGGCGGCGGGCCGGTGCCTCCAGGGGGAGGATCGATGAACAGCACGGCGCTGCCCAGGCCCGCCACGAGCACGACCAGAGCCACGGCGATCAAGGCGGCCGAGGCGGACGAACCTCGCGCCTCCCTACCCTGCAGAGGTTGGGGAGAACCGGGGCGCGACCGGGGCGGCTCCGGAGGAGCGCGTACCGGACGAGCTTCAGCCCGCGCCACGGGCGCGGGCCCGGGCTGACGGGGAGGTGGGGGCGCGGCGTGACCGCCGGGCGCGCCAAGGACGCCGGCAGGCTGGAGCAAGCTCGCGAAGGTCGCGCAGTCCGGGATTCGCCGGTTGCGGACGACCATCAGCGCGCCGCGGATGCAGCTCTCCAGGGCGGCGTTGGGATGCCTGAATCGCACCCCCGGCGGCGCGTAGCGGCCGTGGACGATGGCCTGCATGGTGGCGTAGTCGCTGTCGCCGGGGGAAAGGGGGAAAGGGGAAAGGGGGACGGAGATTGATCATTGATCTTTGCCGGCTCGAGCAGCTTCCGCGGGGTGGAAGGGGACGGGCTCCTCGACCAGCGTGACAATGCACGGGGCAGGGGCAGCGGGGAACACCGCCCGCGGGCGAGCACCTTGGCTCGTCACGTGGCGGAGCTCGTCTCGACAATCAGGCCTGGGTAGCCGTGGGTCGACGAGGCGATGCTGGTAGAGGACCAATAGTCGATCTCGGTCCCCTTCTTCAGCGAGAGCGCCGACGGAGCAACGCAGTGCCGACCAGCGCCAGGCCGAGTAGTGCCCGCGCGGCCGGGGCCGTCGCGGCCGGGTGGCTCTGGCACCTGCAGTCGCCGCCCGGCGGGGTCGCGTCGTCGTCATCGTCGTCGTCTACGCCGGCATCGTCGTCGTCGCCGCTGGTATAGTCGTCGTGACCCGTGCTGTCGTCGTGGTC
>CAZITQ010000215.1:0-16655 GCA_964542165.1 uncultured Rickettsiales bacterium | reverse complement strand
CACGAGAGGAGCCGTCTGGCTCGCCGCCTGCGGCGGCTATGGCCGACAGACTCCTGGCGCTTCCGCCTGCCCGCTTCCACCCACCCCACCACCCTCCCCCGCCCACCCACCCTCCGGAGAGGCTTGTGGGGGGGATTCGCTTCGCTCTCCTCCCTTTCGTCCCGATCTCTCGTCGCCTTGAAATGCACGCCCTACCTCTCACGTAAGCAAGTTCGTCCGCCGGCCGTCGAGCCGGGGACGCGAAGGGAGAACGAGGGATGACCACGGAACGTTGGGAGGTCGGTCCGGTCCTGACCAGGGCCTGGCAGCTGTTCAAGGACAACCTGGGGCTGATCCTGGGGGCGATGATCGTCATGGCGATCATCAACGGCGTCTTCACGGGGATCGGATCGGGCATCGAGGAGGTGATCGGGGAGTCCCGCTCGGGGCTCGTGGCCCTGATCCTCGGCCCCATGCGAGCGGCCGTGGGGCTCGTCGGCTGGATCGTCTCCGTCTACCTCTCGCTGGGCCTGATCCAGCTGCTGTTGAAGGTCATTCGCGGGACAGGGGCGACCATCGGGGATCTGTTCGGTGGGGGCCGGGCCCTGGTTCCCGGCGTGCTGGCGAGCCTCCTCGTGGGCGCCGGAGTGATCCTTGGCCTGGCCGTTCTGATCGTCCCCGGGGTGATCCTCGCCCTGGGCTGGATGTTCGTTCAGGCGCTGATCGTCGATCGGGGCATGGGCCCGGTGGAGGCCATGCAGGAGAGCTGGCGGGTCACCCGAGGGGAGAAGGGCGGGCTGTTCCTGTGGATGCTGGTCTGCGTCGGTCTGTGTCTGCTGGGACTGATGGCCTGCGGCGTCGGTCTGTTCGTGGCTGCGCCGGTCTGCGGGATCGGCACCCTGCTGATCTACGAGGACCTGCTCGAGCGGGTGGAGGCCTGATCGCCGGCGTTCCCCCTCAACGACAGGGGATCTCCAGCGTGAACGGCACCGTGACCTGCACGCGGATCGGCGCGCCGTCCAGCTCCGGTGGCACGATGCGCCAGTCCCGAATCGCCGCGCCCAGGGCATCGGCGATGGCCTCGTCGGCGTCCACGGAGATCAGCTTTCGCGGCCAACCGTCGTACCCGAACTCCACCTCGGCGGTCAGCGCGGTGCCCGCGTGGGCCGGGTCGTCGCAGATCTCCACGGGCAGCGGGCGCTGGATGAAATCCGGCTCGAAGCCCTCGCACCGATACAGCGGCCCCTCGTCGCGCTCCTCGGCCTCCTCCTCGATGGGGGTGACGCCACCGTCGGTCTCGGTGGGGTGGCCATCCGCCTCGGTCTCGGCCCCGGACTCCGTACTCGGGGGTGGCACAGGGAGCTCGCTCCCCGTGTCCCCGGTCCCGGCGTCGGTCTCGGTGGGGCGGCCCTCCGCCCCGTCCTCGCCCTCCGCCTCCGCCTGCACCTGACAGCTCAGCTCCGGCCCGCCCGCCATCGCGCTGGCGAAGGTCGGCGCGAGGCTCGTGTTCAGTGCGTCCACGCCGCCCCGGGCCACCAGTAGGGCCTGGCCCCCGATGCCCTCGACCTTGGCCCCCGCGCTCGCCAGGGCCATCCCCGGACCCACCATGTAGGCGCGGCCGTCCTCGGCCCCCAGCACGGCCAGGCGCTCGCCGTGGCGATCCGTGAACACGGCCGTCGTCTGCCAGCCCTCCAGACGGCCCGGGGGCAGCTCGGTGGCGGGTTCCCCGATGCCCTCGCAGGGGTCCTTCGCCAGCTTGGCGTCGATCCCGAAGAGCCCGAATTTGTCCCCGCAGTCCTTGGCGTAGAGCTTCTTGTCACCGATCAAGGCGTTGACGATGTCCTCACGACAGACCGCCAGGTCCGCGTCGATTCGTGAGGGATCCCCCGGCAGGACGGCGAGGGGCTTGTCACCCGCAGCCCCCCCCATGGCGATGGCCACACCGGCCACCGACAGGCCCCGGGCGACCAGGTGGCAGCAGCCCTTGTCGTCCTCCTCGGCGGTGATCGGGGCGGCGATCGCGAGGGCGAGAACGGGAATCAGCAGTCGTGCGTACTTCATGCGCGCGAGGATAGATCGATCGCGCCCGCGAATCCACGGGGCTGTCCGGCTACGTGCTGATGTAGCCGATGGCGTAGGCCTCGCCGATGGCGGGAGAGCGCGCGGGTTGCTTCCAGTAGCCGTTCTCCCGCAGGCGTTCCCTCAGGATGCGCTCGGTGTCGTCGTCGAAGCGGACCCGGATCTTGTCCACCGGGGTCTTACCGATCACGGTCCCCGCACCGAAGAGGTGATGGCAGAGGCGGTCCCCCACGTCGTAGCTCAACTCGGGATCGTACTGGCAGCGGACGAGCAGGGTCTCCAGATGGCTCTGCACCGCCTCGGGGACCCAGCGGAAGGTCTTGCACCGGTACAGCCGGGTGAGTCGACCGCGGCGCAATCCCAGGTCGTCCTCGACCCGGTGCAGCATGGCGTTGCGGTCCGGGAACAGACCCGTCTCCATGACGGCGTCCACGGCGGCGGCGAAGGTGGTGCGGGTGACCATCAGCTCACCGGTGGTGCCGTGGGGGAAGCGGATCGCCTGGCCCGCGCGGATCATGCGCTCCACCTGGATCGCGGCCCTGAGCAAGCCCTCGGGGGCGGAGCGCAGGTTGCCCCGATGGAATCGCAGCACCGTCGTCGGGTGGGTGCCCGTGTGCCGCGCCAGCAACCGATGCAGCGCCGAGGGCTCGGACAGCTGCAGCATCTCGATGATGCGGTCCAGCAGATGTGCCAGCCGCCACGACGGCACCCTCGCCGGCGCCGCCTTCCTCGGTTGGGCTCCGCCGCCCTGCTGGGCGACGGGTGGCAGCGTCTTGCGCTCCTGGACGAGGGCCTGAAGCTTGCGTACCTCCGTCAACACCTCGGGAGGCGCGGTGCGCAGGCGTCCGCGGTGGTAGCGCAGAACCGTGGTCGGGTGGATGCCCAGTCGGTGCCCGAGGTAGCGGTAGACCGAGGTATTGGAGTGTCCCTCCAGCTGCTGGATCACCGCCTCGATGAGGTCAGCGACCGAGTCGGAGTCCACCCGCTGGGGGAGGGGAGGGGGCCGTGTCGTTCCGTCCATGCTCGTTCCCGTCACCGCGCGCCCGCAACGCGGTTGTCGTTTGCTGCCCCTTGCCTCCTCAAACCGAGTTTTCAACGGGGGGTAAAAAAAAGACCGAAATCAGCGTCGATCGTTGACTGTGAGCGCCGGGCCGAATTCGCGGCACCCGCGCGTCGGACGGGGACGAGGTCCTCAGGGGGCCTGGATGTCCACCGGCGCCGCGTGGGTCGACATGCTCAAACGGGCTGCGTCCGGCACTCCGTCCAGGTCCGTGTCCGTGTCCAGCTTGACGAGCCCGGTCAGCAGGGAGGCCTCGGGCCCGTCCAGCTGGGCCATGATCCGGTCGATGGAAATCTGGGGCACGTTGGCCTCCACCGAGAGCTCGGACACGGGCAGGGTCGGATCGCTGGTGTCCAGGCTGCCTCGCATCACCAGGTCGTCCACCCGCACCGGATGCCAGGCCCCGTCGAGCCAGATCGGAAGGTAGGAGTGGGCCGACGAGCCGAAGATGCTGCCGTGCGCGTCGATCATCGTCACCGAAGCGAGGGGGTAACCCACGTTCCGAGTGACGGCGTACACATCGGAATCCTGTCCATCCAGGAGCTTGCCCGGACCCCAGACGAAGTTGGTACCCGCCACCGGGATGTCCTCGTCGTCGTAGACGTCCTGGCTCACCAGCAGGAGAGGAGAGCCACCGGCGATGGCGGCCCCGAGCACCGGAGCGGCGTACTCGCCGGCACCGAACTGTCCGACCGTCATGTCGGCGGCGAGCTCGTATCCGGCTCCCAGGGGGTGTGCGGTGGAGAAACGGCTGGTCACCCGGGAGTCCGGCGTCTCTGCGAGCTCGACGACGAAGGCGTAGTTGGCCGAGTCCTGGAGTGGCTCGGTGGCCGTGCACTCCAGCAGCAAGGCATCCGAGGTCGCCACGCAATCCAGGTCCACGGGGGCTCCACCGTCCCGCTGCAGCGTCGCGAACAGGTCGACCGGCGTGTCCACGTCGGCGCCGATCTCCACGACCAGAGACACCTCCTGGGGCACCGCGGCGGCTCCGTCGTCGGGGAAGAGCGCGACGATGTAGCCGTCGTCGACGAGTCCCGCCGGTTCCTCGAGCGGACAGCCCACGAGCATCGACGGGGTGAGGAGCGCGACGAAGAGTCGGGGTGCGATGACGAGGAGGGGGAAATGGAGCCGGGGCGCGATCGTCGAGGTGCCCGTCGTGATGTCCATCGAGATTATTCGTCGCTTAAACTCCCGCTCTTATTTCACTCTTACATGCAGATCGCCAAACGCCAAGATGAAATCCCCGGGGCAGAGGGGCGCGCCGCCGGGGCCGCCGGGGAACCGGGGTCCTTGCGAGCGCACTACCGCGGTCTCCGCGACGAACCTCCGAGGTCTGGAGACGGGAATCGGGTCCGGCTTCGTCCATTCGAGCTATGCTCCACCGCCATGCGGCTGCTGATCACCGGTGGGCACGGTTTCGTGGGGAGGTACGCGGTGCGCGAGCTCCTCCGCCGGTGCCCCGATGCCGAGCTGACCCTCCTGGTGCGGCCACGGGGCGACGAGTCCGCCAGCGACCGCGTGCGGCGAGCCCTCTCGTCGGTCGGCGTCGGCGACGCGGCCGTGCGGATCGAGGAGGGGAACTTGGGGGAGCCCCGCATGGGGCTCGATCGCCGCCGCTACGAGGCGCTGGCCGGACGCATCGACCGGGTGCTCCATGCCGCTGCCAACGTCCGCTTCGACCAGGATCTCGAGGGCGCGCGCCGGGCCAATCTGGCCTCCACGGCGCGGATCCTGCGCTTCGGGGTCCGCGCAGGGATCGAACGCCTGGATCACGTGAGCACTTGTTTCGTCGCCGGACGGCGGCAGGATCGGGTTCTGGAGACCGATCTGCTGCACGATCGCGGCTTTCGCAATCCCTACGAGGAGTCCAAGTACGACACCGAGCGCCTGCTGCGCGAGCCCCGGTCGATGCGGGAGCTGCAAGGCGATCCCCTCGAGGACCTGCCCTACCCGGTCACCGTGCTCCGCCCATCCATGGTCGTGGGCGAATCCACCACCGGCCGCACCGCCAGCTTCCACATGATCTACTGGCCGCTGAAGCTCTACGCCCGGGGGTACTGGCGGACGCTGATCGGGTACCCCGAGACCCCCATCGACGCCGTACCGGTGGACTACGTGGGCAACGCCATGGCCGAGATCCTGTGTTGCGAAGAGGCCGCCGGCGCGACCTATCACCTGGCCGCGGGGCCCGAGCGCCAGACGACCATCGGTGAGCTCGCCGGGCTCGCGGCGGCCATCCTCGAGGCGCCACCGGTGCGATACATGGACCCGGATTTCTTCATGCGCTGGCTCCGGCCGCTGGTCGACCCTATGCTGATGCTCACGCGTCGGGGACGATCCATCCTCAAGGGAGGGCGACTCTATCTTCCCTACTTCGCGGGCAACCCCCGGTTCGATACCGCTCGGGCCGACGCCCTGCTGGCCCCCAGGGGGATCCGGCCACCGCATGTGAGGGACATGTTCGAACCCCTGCTCCGGTACGCCGTGACCAGCGACTTCGGTCGCCGCAAGTCGGCCTGAGCGAGATCGCGACATCTGGATCATGGTC
Source organism: uncultured Rickettsiales bacterium (assembly GCA_964542165.1). Taxonomy (GTDB): domain Bacteria; phylum Myxococcota_A; class UBA796; order UBA9615; family CAYRNR01; genus CAYTBN01. The sequence continues at coordinate 10,989 of CAZITQ010000215.1, read as the reverse complement.
GGCGACACGTCCCCCGATTCCCGGCCGCTTCCACCGCTGGTCACGCGGCCTTTTCTGTCCCTCATGGGGGGGCACTTCCTCCAGGCGCTGGGGTACGCCTCCATGCCGCTGCTTCCCCTCTACCTGGCGTACACAGGCGCCAGCCCGGCGCAGATCGGGCTGGTCATGGGGGAGGCGGCGGCGGGGGGGCTGCTGGCCCGTCCGCTGATCGGGTGGTCCCTCGATGCCCTGGGTCGTCGGATCACGCTGCTGTTCGGAACCCTCGCCATCGCCCTGGGCATGGCCGGCATCGCCGCCGTGACCGAGGTCGGCCCTCTGATCCACGTGCTGCGTGTTGTGTTCGGCGTGGGCGTGGGGGCGCTGTTCTCGGGGTACTTCACCTTTGCCGCCGACGTGATCCCGGCCCGCCGGCGCACCGAGGGGCTGGCGCTGTTCGGCATCTCCGGTCTGGCGCCGCTGGCGATCAATCCGCTGGTGGTGCGGATGGACATCGAGCCCTCACAGCTGCGCTGGGTGTTTCCGGCGGTGGCGGTGCTGGTTCTGACGTCCTTGGTGCCCATGTGGCGGCTGCCCGAGCAGCGCAGCTCGGGCTCGGCCCGGGACGTCCGCCCCCGGGAGGCTCTGCGGGCCCTCAGGCACCGCGCCCTGTGGCCCGTGTGGGTCGCCACGGCGGTGTTCTCGGGTCCGGTGGCGGTGTTCCTCAGCTTCGCAACCGTGGCGGCGGAGCAGCGGGGCATGGCCAACGCGGGAGCCGTGTGGCTGACCTACGTGGGGGGAGCCGCCTTCGTGCGTCTGTTCGGTGGTCGACTGCCGGATCGCCTGGGGCCCTCCAACCTGGTGGCGCCTGCCATCGCCGCGTACGCCGTGGGGATGTTGGTCCTGGCCTGGGCCGAGGCGCCGGCGGCCTTCCTGGTTGCTGGCCTCCTCGGCGGGCTCGGCCACGGGTACGGGTTCCCCGTCCTGGTCAGCCAGGTCGTCTCGCGGACGCCGCAGCGGCAGCGGGGAACCGCCATGGCCATGTTCACGGGTCTGTTCGACCTCACCGCCCTGACCTTCAACCCCGCGTTCGGGATTGCAGCCTCCTGGATCGACTTCGGCGCCGCGTTCACCCTGGCCGCCGGCACCTGCCTGATCGGCCTCGTGCTGTGGGTCGTCCTCGAGCACCGTGTCGGGGCTACCCCACGCTGATTCTGTTGATCTCAGCACCGAGTCGGCGGATATGTTGAAATCAGCAGTTCCAGGTGGGAGGTGATCATGGGACGTCGGGTCGCCGTCGTCGAGCCGGACGGGCTGCTCCGCCGCGCCCTGGTGAGCGGACTGGCGCCGACCGGCAGCGCAGTCGAGGAGTTCGACGGGGGGCGGGGCTTCATGCGGGCGCTCGCCGAGGAGCGCATCGCCGGCCTGGCGCTGGTGTTGCTGTCCTTCCGGCTGCCGGACCTGGACGCGTTGCAGGTCCTGCGGCGTCTGCGGCGGGAGAAGCCGGACCTCCCCGTGGTCATGCTGGCGGGGTTCGGCGACATCGGGTTGTACGACGAGGCCTCCCGGTTGGGGGCGGCCGAGGTGCTCCAGGCGCCGGTCAACGCCGAGCTGCTGCAGTCCACCTTCCTGCGCCACGCCAACCCCGACGAGGGCGAGCGGCGCGCGATGCCGCTGGAGGACGACCAGGGCCTCCAGGTCGGTGGCGTCTCCCTCATCGGTCGCAGCGACCGCATGCGTCGCCTCCTGGGGAACCTGCGCAGGGTCGCCGGCAGCGACATCCGGGCGATCCTGATTCGCGGGGAGACCGGCACCGGCAAGGAGCTGGTGGCCCAGTTGCTGCACGAACTCAGCCCGCGCCAGAGCAAGCCCTTCGTGCCCATCAATAGCGGAGCGGTGATGCCGTCGCTGCTCGAGTCGGAGATGTTCGGGTACGAGAAGGGGGCCTTCACCGGGGCCCGGCCCGGTGGACAGGCCGGGCGGATCGAATACGCCGACGGCGGCACCGTGTTCCTGGACGAGATCGGGGACATGGACCCGGCGCTTCAGATCAAGCTGCTGCGGACCCTGGAGACCGGCGAGGTGCGTCGGGTCGGGTCCAACGAGCTGTGCCACGTGGACGTGCGCTTCGTGGCCGCGACCCACCAGGACATGCGACGTCTGGTTCGCGAGGGGCGCTTCCGCCGCGACCTCTACCATCGCCTCAGCGTGGTGCTGCTCAAGGTACCGCCCCTGCGCAAGCGCGGGGACGACATCCTGCTGCTCGCCGAGTACTTCCTCGGGCAGTTCGCCACCGACATGGGGCGGGAGCCGCCCAGTCTGTCGGTGGGGGCCAAGGTCTGGCTGACCCACCACCAGTGGCCCGGCAACGTGCGCGAGCTGCGCAACATGATGGAGCGGGTCGCGCTGATGGCCCGGGGCGCGGTGCTGGCCGAGGACCTGTCCACCATGGAGGGGGGCATGGACTCGCTGTCTGACGACGACGAGAAGTCCCTGGTCTCCAGCACGATGATGGTCGAGGAAGAGACGTTACTTCCGGACACCCCCGGGGTGATTCAGCTGGACGGGATGACCCTCGACGAGGTGGAGCGGGTCGCCATCCAGCGCGCACTGGACCGATCGGGCAACAACGTGGCCGAGGCGGCCAGACTGCTCGGGATCGGCTATGGTGCCCTCAGGCACCGCATGGGCAAGATGAAGCGCGACGGCTGAAGAAGCCCGCCTCACCCACCGTCTACCCCCACCGAGAGCGCACGATCTACGACGTCGGGTCGCGAGATGCACTGCGATCTGGCGCGGATCTTGAATGTATTTACGGGTCAAGCCGCGCCATGGCGTGTCGTGGTCGAGCGCGAGTGGAGGCCGAGTTGACGGGACGAAACATCGAGCAGACGGGCGATTCCGGGCGATCCGGAGCCGTCGCAGACGTGCGTAGTCCGAACAGCTGACGCGCAAGCTGAGGTAGTGAGCCATGGATCTGTCGGACACTGTTGTCGTGCTTTCGCACCTGATCGTGTTCGTCGTGTTCGCGAACCGGTACTTCGTCGGCATGTGGGTACGCAAGCTGATGGCGAAGAACCTCGCGGAGGTCGACGACACCTACGAGCCCACGGTCACCGTCGTCGTACCGATGTTCAACGAGGGCGAGGGCATCTACCGGACCGTCCGTAGCCTGGCGACCCTGGACTACCCCGAGGAGAAGCTCCGGGTCATCGTCGTGGACGACTGCTCCACCGACGACAGCTACGCCTGGGCCACCAAGGCGGCGTCGGAGTTCGACATCGTCACGGTGATCCAGAACCCGGTCAACATGGGGAAACGCCGGGGGATCAACCGGGCAGTCCGCCGGGCGGAGACCGAGATCATCATCTCGGTGGACTCGGACGTCATCGTCGACCGCGACGTGGTCCGCAAGCTCGTGCGCCGCTTCACGCGGCCGGAGATCGCGGCCGTGGGCGGGCGGGTCAACATCCTGAACAAGGACGAGAACTGGCTCACCCGCATGCAGGCGGTGAAGTACTTCTTCGGGTACGAGTACCTCAAGAACCTCGAGAACGCCTTCCACACGGTGATGTGCCTCTCGGGCTGCCTGACCGCGTACCGCCGCGAGGTACTGCTGGAGCTGGAGCCGATCCTCGAGAACCGCAACATCTGCGGAATCCCGATCAAGTACGGCGAGGACCGATTCCTCACCCGGCAGATCGTCAAGGCCGGGTACCAGACGCGGATGACGCTGGAGGCCAACGCCTACACCATCGCGCCGCCGACCCTCGACCACTACTTCTCCCAGCAGCTGCGGTGGCGGCGCTCGAACCTGGTGGACTACTTCGGTGGCCTGACCCACATCTGGAAGGTCCACCCGGCGGTGACCGTCCACTACCTGGGCCTGTTCGCGATGATGGTCACCTACCCGCTGATCATCATGCACCACTTCATGTCCGGGAACTTCTTCGAGCTGGCCGTGATCCACGTGGCCGTGCTGGGGCTCTTCTGCGGCGCCTACGGCTTGCACGCGCTCAAGCTCCCCGAGAAGAAGCGGACGACGCCCTTCGAGTTCCTGGCGATGGCCTTCGTGATGCCGGTGACCTACCTGCTGCTCACGCCGCTGGCGGCGTTCACCCTGGACACGGGGAGCTGGGAGACCCGCGGCCACGGCACGCCCAAGCCCGACGAGGCCCCCACGCCTGCGCCGGTGCCCGTGCCCGCCGCGACCGTCGCCGAGCCCCTGCCGGCACCGGCGGTGTCCGCACCCATCGTGCCCGTGCCCCAGGTGGCCCACGCCAACGTGGTCTCGATGGCCCCGGCCCGGGCCGCCCGCGCAGCCATCACCAGCGACATGCTCCCCTCCGTGGCCGAGCGTCCGGCGAGCTACCGCCGGGTCGCCGCCGCTGACAGGTGAATCCCATGCTCAGCAAGATGACCAACCTGTTCAACAAGACCGCGGTCTCGATCTACAAGCTCGTCGGCTTCGTGGTGCTGACCGGCATCATGCTCGGCATCACGACCTACCTGGGCACCAGCGTCTTCTATCTGATCGACCGGGGCTGGGTGGTGCCGATCGTGCTCTCGCCCAGTTCGGAGAAGGTGCTGCAGATGAACAGCCACCTGATCCGCCAGAAGTACGAGGCCGAGCAGCTGGAGATCGAGAAGATGGCTCTGGAGGCCCAGCTGGGCAACATGGAGCTCAGCGAAGAGGTCATCGTCGGGCTGATGGAGTCCTACGAGATGGCGCTCGAGGTCAACCTGGAAGCCCGCGAGACCGAGCTGGAGGCGTTGAGGGGACTGCGGGACGAGTACTCGGCGGCCGCCCCCGCCGTGGAGGAGACCACGACCGAGATGGCCGCCATGGCCGCCCGGAACGTGGAGCAGGAGCTCGAGGCCGGTCTGATCAGCGAGGAGAGCTATCTGCGCGGCAAGTCCATGGTCTCGTCCAACCTGGCCAGCTATGTCGGTTACGCCCAGCGGGGCGTGGAGTTCGACACCAGGCTCGCCGCACTGGAGCGCGAGGTGATCGCGCTCAAGGCCGCCCGCGACGCCATCACCGCCGGCGAGACGGCGGCCGGTGACGCGGCCATGAGCGTCGAGGTGCTCACGCTGATGCGGGACTACAACCGCCAGAAGCTGGAGCTGGCCGAGCTGGAATCCCAGCGGGCACCGGTGGAGCGTCAGATCGAGGCCATCGACGAGAGCCGCGCGGACTACGAACAGATCCTGGCCACCATCGAGAACTCCCCCTACTACCAGGCCCTGCACGAGCAGGCGACCGTGGCCTTCGTGCCCTACGAGAACCTGCACAACGTGGAGCCGGGCACCCCGATCTACGGATGCTCGCTGGAGCTGATCTGGTGCCACGAGGTGGGCCAGGTGGTGTCGGTGCTCGACGGCGAGATCCAGACCCGCCATCCCCTGTTCAAGACCGACATGCGGGGGTTGATGGTGGAGCTGGACCTCACCGAGGAGAGCTGGGCCGAGGAGAAGGCCCTGTACGCCGAGGGTGCCCCCTTCTTCCTGTAGACCTCCCGCCGGGGACGGGGCGCCGCGCGTCCCCCTTGCGCCGGGAGCCCTCCCCCGAGATCATTCGGTCGCCCCCGCGGTCGCGGGTCGACGCTGGAGGACGTGCATGCCCCGCTTCACCATCGCGTTGGTCGCCCCCCTGACGATCCTGGCCCTGGCGGCGCCCCGGGCCCTGGCCGCGGAATCCGCGGACTGGGAGGACCCCTCCGACGCCTACTGCGAGTGGATCGGTGGCGTGGCCGACTCCCGCCGGGCGCTGCTGGTGGCGCCGGAGCTCTTCGGCGCCGTGGGACCGACGGCCACCGGGTTCGAGGACACCGGCGACGAGTTCCAGGCCTACTCCTCGGTGGGCTGGCGTGTGACCGCCGGCATCCAGTATCGGCTGGCCAACCTGGGTCGGGGCATGCTCACGCGCAAGGAGGCCGAGGCCCGCTGCGGTGAGTACCGGGCCCAGCAGGGCCTTCGCAGGGTGCTGGAGGTGGGCGCGGACGTGGGGCGGCTCCCCGCGGTGCAGGCCCAGCTCGGGGTGATCGAGGGCGCCGTCCCCCGGGGCGAGCGGCTGGTGGCCCTGCTCGAGGAGGGGCTGGCCCACAGCTTCTCCACGGTGGACGAGCTGTACAGCGCCCGACTGCAGATGGACGGGCTTCGGCGCCAGGCTGGGGCCCTGCGCCAGGAGGTAGCCCAGCTGGAGGCGCTGCCCCCGCTGGCCGACGTCTCCCTCGAGGAGCTGCTCGCGACCCACTCGGCGGCCGACGACCAGGTGGAGCGGATTCAGGGGCGGCTGCGCCGCAGCGGGTCCTGGGCCGTGGACCTCCGCGGGGGGTACGACCAGCTCCTGGACTCGCCGCGGGATCTACCGGTCTTCGCCCAGGTGCGGGTCGGATACAACCTGGGCGGGCTGGGTCAGCCGGCGGCGGACCGACGAGCCGCCGAGGCCCGCCAGGCCTGGCGAAGCGGAGCCACGGAGGCCACGGGCGCGCGGGTGCAGCTGCTGCGCGATCAGCTGGTCGCGCTGAGGGCGGCGGAGCTCGCCCGCCTGGCGGAGGTCGAGCCGCTCGTGGTCGCCGTGGAGGCCCAGATCCAGGAGCTGGCCGCCGTGGAGACGGACCGTTCGGAGAAGGTGCGCGAGGGGTTGTGGCTGGACTTCGTCAAGCTGGATGCCGAGCGGGCCTTCCTGGAGACCCACGTGCGGGGGTTGGGGGAGTTCCTCGGCCTGGAGTCGGGGGAGGGGCTGGCCCAGCCGGAGGCGGCCACCGAGACCGCTGTGGGATCCCGGGATCTGAAGGTCACTCTGGGTCGTGTGGCAGCCCGTGACGGGGCCCTGTACACCGACTCGGGCAAGATGCGCGCGGTCCGGGAGATCGCCGGAGATCCGGGCGCGAGGCTGGATTTCACCTACCTGGGGGACGCCCGCGAGACCACGGCACTGGCCTCCGGTGCCGTGCGCAAGCAGCTGGGGCTGAAGCTGCGCGCCGCCGACTCGTGCAACCTGGTGTACGTGATGTGGCGCATCGAACCCGAGAGCAAGGTGGTGGTGTCGGTCAAGAGCAACCCGGGGCTCACCGAGCACGACCAGTGCCACAACGACGGCTACACCAATCTGGCGACCGTCGACGTGCCCCGGATCGAGGCGGGGCAGTCCCACGCCCTGGAGGCCACGGAGACCGGCGGCGTCCTGCGTGTGCTGGCGGACGGGGAGCTGCTGTGGGAGGGGCCGCTGGGCGAGGCCGCCCTGGCCCACCAGGGCCCCATCGGGGTCCGCACCGACAACGTGGCCCTGTCGTTCACCCTCACCCCGACCCCCTGATCGCGCCCCCGTCATCCGGGCCGACGGACTGTGCCAGCCAGGCACAGCGTGCCAGATCCGCCCACGGTTTCGTGCCCTTGTGACGCAGTCGAGCACCGCTGTGGGCTGGCACGCTGCTTGCTACTTCATGGCGGCCACGAGGTGACGCGATGAGCGGTCGAGTTCGGACCTGGGTTGGCGCGGGGACGGTTTGGGGGCCGGTGCTGTCGTTGGCGCTGGTGACGGGCTGCCCCGCCGGGGACGACGTGGAGAGCCTGGAGGACGCCTGGGAGGAGCTGCACTCGGGGACCACCAGCGGGTGCTCGGGCGTGGTTCCACCGGACGGCGGGCCCTTCGGCATGAAGGTCGCGTTGACGTTCGACGACGGACCGGACCTGAGCGACACGCCCAGGGTGCTCGACACGCTGGCGGCCCACGGCGCCAAGGGGACGTTCTTCGTCAACGGTCGACAGATCAACTCGGACGCGGACCACGAGCTCCTCCACAGGATGGTCTCCGACGGGCACATCGTCGCCAACCATTCGCAGAACCACGTCAACTCGGTGAGCGTCTCGCTGAGCAGCTGGCAGGGCGAGGTGGAGCAGACCCACTGGATCCTCGAGGACATCCTCGGGGAACACGATCAGGTCCCGACCTACTTCCGATTCCCCTACGGCTCGGCGGACTGCTCGACCCACGGGGCGGTCACCGATCTGGGCTACCGGGTCGTGGGCTGGCACATCGACTCCGCGGATTGGTGCTTCCAGAGCTCCACCGGCGGGTACGGCCACTGCAGCTCGTCCACGTTCGCGCACGTGCCGGACGCGTACCGGGACGACTTCATCGGATTCACCCTGCACCAGGCCGCCAGCCGGGATGGAGGCATCCTGCTGTTCCACGACGTGCACAGCTACACGGTCGAGTCGCTGGACGCCCTGCTCAGCGCCCTGGAAGCCAACGGGTACACCTTCACCACGCTGGACGACGTGGACACCTTCCCCCGCCTCAACGGCATCACCCCGCCCCGGGGGCCGTGGATCGGCGATCCGTGCTCCACGAACGAGGACTGCGACTTCAGCGCCGACGGGTTCTACGGCTACTGCCACACCTGGGTGGATCCGGCCGCGGAGGAGGACCACGGATTCTGCGCGCTGACCTGCGACGGGTACTGCCCCGACGCGCCCGACACGGCTCCTTCCTTCTGCGTCGCCACCCCGGACGAGGAGGCCGGCATGTGCGTCTCCAAGTCCGACGAGGTCAACGAGTACTGCGAGGCCATCCCCGGCAGCGTCGAGGTGGTGGAGCAGCGGTACGTGGACGAGAGCGGAGCATGGGCCTCCGAAGCCCTGGTCTGCAACCAACCTCGGCCCTAGTGCCTGCCAAGCCTCCACGCCCGACGCCCGACGCCTGAAGCGTCAGCGGGCCTGGGCGTCCAGGAGCCTGACTCGCAGGCCCTCGCCGGAGATGCGCAGGGCGCAGGCGTCCAGGTTGCCGTCATCGTTGATGTCGGCGTCCAGGTCGACGAGGTTGGCCAGATCCGCGAGCAGCTCGGCCCACTCCGGCATCGCCTCGACCACCTCCACCAGGGCGGGCTCGGGGATCATCGCCTCGACCAGGATGTGGGACAGCTCGCGGAAGCCGTCGGGATCGGCCTGGCCGCGGATCTCCAGGTGCCACAGCGGCAGGGTCACGGGCGTGCCCTCGACCTCGATGGGGAAGGCGGCGTATTCGAGCTCGCCGGTGAACGTGCCGTCGGCCTTGAGGTGGGTGGGGATCGACAGGGTGTACCCCTCGTCCACGTCGGCCACCACCTGTCCGTGCTCGAACAGCGCCTGGTCCCCCCGCCCCCTCCCCAGGAGGACGAACCCGTCGCCGGGAAGTTGATTGCCGGGGCCCAGGAAGCCGCTGAAGATGGCCACCATGGTGCCCTTGTCCACCAGGGCCTCCTGGAACATCTGCGCGGCCAGCTCGCTGCCGCCGGTCTGCTCCACCTCCAGGGACTCGCCGATGTCGAAGACCACCCCCGACGGCATCCCGGTGGTGAAGCCGCTCTCGTGCTCGACCTCCCCGTCGGCGTTCACGTCGACGGTCAGCCTGTGGGCCCTGTCCGAGCGGAGGGGCTCCGAGGGCGGACAGTCCAGCACGTCGCCGGTCTCCCCCGGGGTGCAGTGGAGGTCCTCGGTGTTCGGCCCCACGCTCAGGATCACCCGGAGCGAAGCCCCCTGGGGGAAGTTCTCGCGGAAGCGAACCCGGGGCAGAAAATCCTCGGGCACGAGCGCGGCACCGGCGGCGGGCTCCACGGCCAGCAGGGTCACCGAGTACTTGGGGTCCTCCGGAGCGCAGGACAGCGCCGCAATCAGGGCGAGGGCCAGGGGGGCCCAGCAGGCGCGCGGCATCACGACTCCGGGTTCGAGGAGCCCACAGTCTAGCGGGCTGCCGGGGCGGGGCAAGGGGGAATCTCGGGCGGGTACCCCGGGGATCGCCGGAACGTGTTTCTGCTAGTCTCCGGGCCTGCGAGGAGGGTCCCGATGGCCGAGGTCGACGAGGAACAGCGACTCATCCTGGACACCGTCCGGCGCATCCGCGACGACGTGGTGGCCCCCCTGGCCGCCGAGATCGACGAGGAGGCCCGATTCCCCGACGAGGCCCACGCCGTGTTCGCCGCCAACGGCCTGCTGAACCCCCTGCTGCCCGCCCGCTACGGAGGCATCGAGGCCCCGCTCCACACCGCCGTGCGGATGCTCGAGGAGATCTCCCGTGCCTGCGCGGCCAGCGCCCTGCTGATCATCGCTCAGGCCGACGGCATGCTGCCCATCCTCCACGGGGGCTCCGAGGAGCTCAAGGAGCGCTTCCTGGCCCGCCTGGGTGGGGACTCGCCGCGGCTGACGGCGCTCGCGGCCACCGAACCGGAGGCCGGCTCCGACCTGCTTTCCATGAAGACGCGGGCGGTCCGGGACGGCGACGCCTACGTGATCAGCGGTCAGAAGTGCTTCATCACCAACGGCGCGGTCGCCGACTTCTTCGTCCTGTACGCCTACACCGATCCTGCGGCGGGGGCCCGGGGGGTCAGCGCCTTCGTGGTCGAGAAGGGAACCCCCGGGCTCACCTACGGCAAGAACGAGCACAAGATGGGGATGCGCGGTTCGGTGAACTCGGAGCTGTTCTTCGACGAGATGCGGATCCCGGCGGATCAGCGGATCGGCGGGGAGGGCGACGGCTTCGGCAACCTGATGAAGACCCTGTCCATGAACCGCCTGTTCTGCGCCGCCCAGGCGGTCGGCATCGCCCAGGGGGCCCTGGATCAGGCCACGGTCTTCGCCCGGGAGCGGATCCAGTTCGGCAAACCCATCGCCCATCTGGCGCCGATCCAGTTCATGGTCGCCGACATGGCCACCGCCACCGAGGCTGCGCGCCTGTTGACGCACAGGGCGGCGCTGGACTTCGACGGGGGAGACCGGCGGCAGGGCGCCCTGCGGGGGGGCATGGCCAAGGTCCTGGCCAGCGACACGGCCATGTCCGTGACCACCGACGCGGTCCAGATCATGGGCGGCTACGGCTACATGAAGGACTTCCCCGTCGAGCGCATGATGCGCGACGCCAAGCTGACCCAGATCTACACCGGCACGAACCAGATCGCGCGGATGGTCACCGGAAGGAGCCTGCTCCTCGGGTAACCCCCCGCCTTGCCCTTGTCCCGGTCCTTGCCCTCGCCC
>CAZITQ010000214.1:0-16888 GCA_964542165.1 uncultured Rickettsiales bacterium | reverse complement strand
GTCGTCGTAGTAGTCGGTGCCCTCGTCGACGGTGCCGTCGCAATCGTTGTCGATGTGGTCCGCGACCTCCGGCGCCCCGGGGTGGGTGTTCGGATCCCCGTCGTGGCAGTCGCCGTCGGCCTCGGTGTAGCCGTCGCCGTCGTCGTCCACGGCCCCTTGACCGCCGTCGCAGTTGGTGCCCGGGACGCCGCCGTAGGACCCGGGGTCGGTCCAGTAGTTCGGCGGAGAGGAGCAGGGCCCGTCGAAGGGGTCGCTCTGGCTGCCATTGGATTCGCGGACCTCGAAGTGGATGTGGGGGCCGGTGGAATACCCCGACGAGCCCACCTGGCCCAGGAACTGACCGCAGTAGACCGTCTGGCCGTTGCTCACCGCAACGGTCCACTGCCGCAAGTGGGCGTAGATCGTGGTCCGTCCGTTGGCATGCTCCAGCTTCACGTAGTTGCCGTACCCGCCGCCGCCCGAGCAATCCCCGGTCACACACTCGTCGAACTCGCCGTCGTTGGTGGCGATCACCGTGCCGTCGGCCGCGGCCACGATGTCCTGGCCTGCGTACATGCCCGGGAAACCGCCGACCCCCCAGTCGGATCCCTTGTGGCCCGAGTAGCTGTTGCCGCCGCAGTTCCAGTCCGTCACCCCGCCGTGGTCGTAGTACGAGGTGGGGTAGAAGTTGCCGCAGTCCGAGTTGCCGCAGGGCGCCCGGTAGTCCTGGGCGGCCGCGGTGGAGGCGGCGAGCAGCGCTGCGAGGAGGACGAGCCACCTCACGGGAGCGCCACCTCGTGGGGTCCATCCGGGCCGTCCCAGACCAGACGGTCGCCCTCGAAACGGGGTGGGCCCTGGTGGGGCGGGGGCACGAACCCCGGTGGCGCTTGCCCCGGCGGATGGACTGGACCGTCCAGGGGCGCCTCGGAGACCGCGGGGGAACGCAGGTCGCGGTTGGTCAGCTGGACCGCTTGGCCTCCTTCGAACGGGAGGATCCACAGGGACGCGATGCCCGTGCGGCCGGAGACGAAGGCAAGCCGCTCGCCGTCGGGCGCCAGGGCCGGACGGTCACCCTCGTCCGCGAGGATCCGTGGCTCGGACCAGGCTCGGTTCCCCCGCGCCTCCACGACCTCGATGGACGACAGCCCCAGGTCCCCCGACTGTCGCGTGTAGGCCACGCGTTGCAGGTCGTCCGAGATCGCCGGCAATCCCACCACGTCGACGGCCAGGGTCCGCGTGCCCTCGCGCGCTTCGAGCACCAGGCTGCCTTCATCGAGGGTCAGGACGGCTCCCGACAGCGCCCAGCTGCCTTTTTCCCGCGGCGGCATGCCCGCGTCCACGGGCAACTCCGCGTCCATCGTTTTGATCGGCTCGGCCGCACACCCCAGGACGAAGGCAAGCGGCGCCAGGAGGATCCCGCTCAGTCGCATGGATCGGATTGTACTACCTACTCCCCGAAACGCGGCGCTTCGTATCTCGCGCCGGGATCGACGGTCGCGGCGTACTCGCCCCCCCACAGTTCGTCGAACAGGGAGACGAGACGGGCAGCGAAGGGCTCGCCATCGATGATCAGGCCGTAGTTGCGGCTGGCGTGGAAATAGTCCCGGCTCCAGTTGCTGGTGCCCAGCCAGGTGGCCCGTTCGTCCACGACGAGGAACTTGCTGTGGATCACCCGCGCGTAGGGGATGTAGCCGCCGCTGTGCTGGGGGATGGTGACCAGCTTGACCTGGATCCCCGGCAGGGCCTGCAGGCTCTGTAGCCCCTCGATGCTCCAGCGCCGCTTGCTCCAGTCGGCCACCATCAGCTGGACCTCGACCTTGCGCGCGGCCGCGCGCCGGAGGGCGGCCTCCAGCTCCTCGAAATACCGCCCCTCCCGGTCGGTGGTCTTGTAGCTCAGCAGCTGGATCCGGACCGAGGTCTGGGCCGAATCGATGAGGCCCGTGAGGGCGGGTAGGTCCCACGAGCCGTCATCCGGAAGCCAGCCGAGGGGGCTGAACGCCGGCGTCAACCCCACGGTACCGTCCCCGTAGGGCACCTGGACCGGGAAACGCTCGGACCACTGGGACTCGGTCGGTTGGCCGGGAGCCTCCTCCCCGGCGGCCCAGGCCCAGTCCGCGTCGAACACCGCCTGGCAGGCTTCCACCACCGACGGCTCGGCGACTCGCACCCCCAGCTCCACGTTGTGCTCCAGGGAGCGCCAGTCGAAGTTCTGGCTACCGATGAAGACCTGCTCGGAGTCCACCAGGATCACCTTCGCGTGCTGCACGCCTCCGAGGGTCGCCTTCGCGTCCCAGAGGCGGACCTCGATCCCCTTGCGTTCGGCGAGCCGGTCCAGGGACTCGGGGTAGTTGCGGTCGTAGAAACCCCGGTCCGCCAGGACGCGCACCTGCACGCCGCGCCGGGCCGCCTTCTCGACGGCCACCAGGACGGCTTCGAGGCGGCTCGACGGAGCGTTCGACACGTAGAACTGCTCGATGTCCAGGCTCGTCTTCGCCCCGCCGATCATCTCCAGCCACACCTCGTGGGCGTCGGGGATGTCGGCGTGATCGAGGCCGGACTCGACCGGCGTGCTCTCCACCAGCTCCAGGGGTGGGGGAGGGGGGCGTTTTCGGGCGGCGGCTGGCGACGGGGGCGCCAGCATCGCCCCGATGACGACCAGCGGCGTCGTGGCGACGAGACCTTTCACAGCGGCTTCCTTCCGAACGGGGTTGGATCCCACGCGCACAATGATAAGCTCCGGCGCGGGGTAGCCGGGGGAGGGAATCTTCGTGAGCGACTCGCCGTCATTGACGACGCCGGACCGGTCCGCACGGGCTCCGCAGTGGCAAGCGCTCGTCGATCTGATCGCGGACTGCGAGCCCTTCATCATCGACCGGCTGATCCACTATGCGGTGCGCACCGACTACGTGAAGTACACCTCCACCCTCCGGGAGGCCTGGAGGGCCTCGGTGGAGGGGCTCAACGAGTCGATCTTCACCGCGCTCGAGCGTTACGACGATATCCCGGATCTCGGTCCCGACGAGGACTACGCGAGCGATCCGGTCGCCGCGTTCGGGGTGCTCGAGGCGCAGCGTCACCGGGAGCGGGGTGTCAGCCTGGCCATGTTCCTGGGGCTGCTCAAGTACTACCGCGCGTCCTACGACGACCTGCTGGACAGCGCGGGACTCGCCCCGGAGGTCGCGGCGCGTTTTCGGCTGTTCCTGGACCGTTTCTACGACCGGGTCGAGCTGGGCTTCCTGGCCGAGTGGACCGATCGGTCCGCCGACGAGTTGATCGCCGAGCTCCAGGACAAGAACCGGGGCATCACCAACGAGAAGAACCGCTACCTGACGATCTTCGAGAGCCTCTCCGATCCGGTCATCCTGCTGGACCCGGAGGGACAGATCGTCAACATGAACCGCAGCGCAGGGGAGACCCTGCTGGGCCAGCACACCCCCGGGGCGTACTACTACGGCCGCGGCGAGGTCCCCGGGCTGTTCCCCTGGCTCCCCGAGGTGCTGGACCACGTCGGTCCCACCCACGGCGACGAGCACACCTTCGACCTGACGATCCAGACCACCCGCGGCCGCCAGGTGTTCGAGGGCAAGGCCGCGTCGATGCTGGACATCAGCCGCAAGTTCGCCGGCACCGTGGTGATCCTGGTCGACGTCACCGAGCGGGAGGAGGCGCGGGAGGCGCTGCAGGGGGCCAACACCGAGCTGGAGGAGCGGGTGGCGGCGCGTACCGAGGAGCTCCAGGCCAGCAACGAGCAGCTGCGCGCCGAGATGCGGGAGCGCAAGCGGGCCGAAAGGGAGCGTGAGCAGGTACGGCAGCAGCTCTTGCACACCCAGAAGCTGGAGGCCATCGGTACCCTGGCCGGCGGGGTCGCCCACGACCTGAACAACCTGCTTCAGGTGATCGGCGGGAGCAGCGATCTGCTGGGGATGATCCGGCCGGACGGAACCGAACGGGAGACGTCCCTGATCAACGACATCGGGCACGCCACGGAGCGGGCCTCCTCCCTGGTCCGGCAGCTGCTGCTGTTCAGCCGCAAGCAGCCCATGCAGTCCCAGCCGGTGGATCTCAACCAGACCGTGGTCGACCTGACCAAGATGATCCAGCGGATCATCGGCGAGCATATCAGGGTCAGATCTCATCTAGATGACTCGATCCCGCGAATCACCGGGGACGTGGGCAGCCTCGAGCAGGTGCTGATGAACCTGGTGGTCAATGCCCGGGACGCCATGCCCGACGGGGGGGAGGTGGTCATCCGCACCGGCCGGACCCACTTCGAGCCGGGCGCCGTGGGATTCCCCGGTTCCCAGCCCGGGGACTACGCCCTGCTCTCGGTCGAGGACAGCGGCGTGGGCATGGACACCAAGACGCAGCAGCACATCTTCGAGCCCTTCTTCTCCACCAAGGGCCTGGGCAAGGGGACGGGCCTGGGCCTCTCGGTGGTCTACGGCATCGTCAAGGAGCACGGCGGCTGGCTCGACGTGTACAGCGAGGAGGGGATCGGCACGACCTTCAAGGTCTACCTGCCGCTGGGCGTCGCGACCGTCCAGGAGCCGTCGGCCTCGATCGTGCCGCTGTCGGAGCTGGCGGGAAACGGGGAGCGCATCCTGGTGGTGGAGGACGAGGCTCCCGTCCGGCGCTTCACCGCCGGGGTGCTGCAGGAGAATGGATACCGGGTCCACGCGGTGGGCAGCGCCGAGGAGGCGCTGGAGGTCTACGCGGGGCGAGACGGCGCGTTCGACGTCCTGGTCTCGGACGCGGTGTTGCCCGGCACCAGTGGGCCGGGACTCGCGGCCCAGCTGACCGAGCGGGACCCGGAGCTGCGTGTGCTCTTCGTCAGCGGGTACACCGCGGACTCGGCCCAGTGGTCGCGGATGCAGGCCCGGGGATCCCGGCTGCTCCCCAAACCGTTCTCCCTCGGCGACCTGCTCTCCGCCGTGCAATCGGTGGTCCAGAGCGACCCCTGAATCCCGGTCCACGAAACCAGGGCTAGCCAGCCCCGGCAGATTGGTTCATATTCCCGGCCTGGCCGGCCGGCGGGGCCGGCGGCCAAGCCCAGCTCGGTTGCTACTGGCGAGCTGCGCTCGCGGCAGAACCGCGCCCCGTTGCAGAGCGAGCCGTCGAGGCCGGACACACGAGAATGACCCAGATACGCAACTTCGGCATCATCGCCCACATCGATCACGGCAAGTCCACCCTCGCCGATCGGCTGATCCAGCGAGCGGGTCTGGTCTCGGAACGGGACATGCGGGCGCAGATGCTCGACACCATGGACCTGGAGCGGGAGCGGGGGATCACGATCAAGAGCCAGACCGTCACCCTGCCGTACACCGATGACGAGGGGAACGAGTACGCCCTCAACCTCATCGACACCCCCGGACACGTGGACTTCTCCTACGAGGTGTCCCGGGCCCTGGAGGCCTGCGAGGGGGTCCTGTTGCTGGTGGACGCCGCCCAGGGGGTCGAGGCCCAGACCCTGGCCAACCTCTACGTGGCCATGGAGGCGGAGCTGGCGATCATCCCGGTGATCAACAAGATCGACCTGCCATCTGCGGACATCGAACTGACCCGGGAGGCGATCGAGAACGAGCTGGACCTGGACGGGGAGGCGGCGGTGCCCTGCTCGGCCAAGACCGGTGAGGGGGTGGGTGCGGTGCTCGAGGCGATCGTGCGCCAGGTCCCGCCGCCGGGTGGCGACCCCCAGAAGCCGCTGACGGCGTTGATCTTCGACGCCCAGTTCGACTCCTTCCGCGGCGCGATCATCGCCGTGAGGGTGTTCGACGGGGAGCTGCGTCCCGGTGACACGATCCGCACCATGTCCAACGACGCCACCTACCGGGTCGAGGAGGTGGGCCTGTTCCGGCTGAGCCGCGAGCCGAGAAAGCGCCTG
The DNA here is from genome assembly GCA_964542165.1 of uncultured Rickettsiales bacterium. Taxonomy (GTDB): domain Bacteria; phylum Myxococcota_A; class UBA796; order UBA9615; family CAYRNR01; genus CAYTBN01. The sequence goes on along the minus strand of CAZITQ010000214.1, from coordinate 11,025 downwards.
AGCGCGGGCGAGGTCGGCTACGTGATCGCCAACATCAAGTCGGTGGCCGACACCCGCATCGGCGACACCATCACCCGGGACGACCACCCGTCCCCCGAGCCCCTGGCGGGCTTCAAGCTGGCCAAGCCGGTGGTGTTCTCGTCGGTCTACCCGATGGCCACCGACGAGTACCCCTCGCTCAAGGACTCCCTGGAGCGTTACGTGCTCAACGACGCGTCGCTGGTGTACACCAAGGACAGTTCGGCGGCGCTGGGCCAGGGTTTCCGCTGCGGGTTCCTCGGGCTGCTGCACCTGGAGATCGTCCAGGAGCGGCTGGAACGGGAGTACGACCAGTCGATCCTGATGACCGTGCCGTCGGTGGAGTACCACTTCACCCTCAAGGACGGCACCGAGACCAGCGTCGACAACCCGACCTACTATCCGGACCCCGAGAAGATCGAGGTCTCGGAGGAGCCCTACATCAGCGCCTCCCTGTTCTTCCCGGAGCGCTACATGGGCCAGGTGATGAAGCTGTGCCTGGAGCGGCGGGCCGACAACACCCGGATCTCCTACCCGGCGCCCGGCCGCATCGAGCTGCTGGCGGACATGCCCCTGGCCGAGGTGGTCTTCGACTTCTACGATCGGCTCAAGAGCGTCACCCAGGGCTACGGGTCCTTCGACTACGAGCTGGCCGGCTACCGGCCGGGTGATCTGGCGAAGATCGACATCCTCGTCAACGGCGAGAAGGTGGACGCCCTGTCGATGGTGGCCCACCGGGACCGGGCCCGGGAGCGGGCGCTGCACGCCTGCGAGAAGCTCAAAGAGGAGATCCCGCGGCACCAGTTCAAGATCGCGATCCAGGGCGCCATCGGCGGCAAGATCATCGCCCGGACCACCGTCAACGCCTTCCGCAAGGACGTGACCGCCAAGTGCTACGGCGGCGACATCTCCCGCAAGCGCAAGCTGCTGGAGAAGCAGAAGAAGGGCAAGGCGAGGATGAAGATGGTGGGCAACGTGGTCATCCCCCAGCGGGCCTTCATCGCGGTTCTCAAGACGGATGGGGACTGAGCCCTCCACGCCCCCCGGTCTGTACGTCCACGCCCCGTTCTGCCGCTCCCGCTGCCACTACTGCGATTTCTACTCCACCACCGACGAGAGCCGTGTGGACGGCTGGATCGACGGCCTGCTCACCGAGGCGACCCGCCACCGCGGACGGTGGGAGACCTTCGACACGCTCTACATCGGGGGTGGCACCCCGAGCCGGATCCCCCTCGAGGGACTGCAACGGCTGCTGGACGGTCTGCGGTCGACGCTGGAGGTCGCGGCGGGATCCGAGGTCACGCTGGAGGTCAACCCCGACGACGTGGATGCCGACCGGGCCCGTGCCTGGCGCGGAATGGGGATCAATCGCGTCAGCGTGGGTGTGCAGTCCTTCGACGACGGGATTCTGGAGCTACTGGGGCGTCGACACGGGGCTCTGAGGTCGCTTTCGGCCATCGAGCGCCTGGCAGATGCGGGATTCGACGATCTGGGCGTGGATCTGATCTTCGCGGTTCCGGGCATGGATGTCGACGCGTGGAAGGAGGCCCTGTACCAGGTGGCGTCGATGTCCTCGGTCCGTCACGTGTCGTGCTACGAGTTGACCGTCGAGGAGGGCACGACGCTCGCGAGGCGGCTCGCCGCGGGGAAGCTGCCGGCCCGGAACAGGGTCCTCGACACCGAGATGTTCCTCGCCGCCGATCGGGTGCTCGGCAGGCGATTCGAGCACTACGAGATCTCCAACTACGCCCTCGCCGGAGGTCGGAGCTGGCGCTCGCGCCACAACGACAAGTACTGGCGCCACGTCCCCTACCTGGGCCTGGGGCCCGCGGCCCACTCCCTGCGGGGCCGCCAGCGCCGCTGGAATCCCCGCTCCCTGGACCGCTGGGCGACCGCCCTGACCCGGGGCCACGATCCCACCGAGGAGCGGGAGCAGCTGTCCACCGAGCAGTGGTATCTGGAAGAACTGATGCTCGGACTGCGGACCTCCGACGGCGTGACGCTGGACATCGTGGACGCGGTGGATCCGCAGGGCGAGCGCCGGGCGCTGACGGTGAAGCTCGGTCTGATCGAGATATCCGAAGGCCGCGCGCGTCCCACCCGCAACGGAATGCTGATGGCGGACGGCCTCCCTCTGATGCTGACGGAATCAGCCTAGGGACAGGTCGTGACTTTTAACTAATGCCCGGTTGGCGTGGTCGGGTGGCCAGCCACGTCACCAGGCTCAGGACGACGAGCAGGCCGGGACCCGGGCCCCTTCGCGCCTGCTGGCAGCTACAGTCCGAGCCGTCCTCGTCCAGGGGGGTCGTGGCGTCGTCATCGTCGTCGTCCGGCTCGGTGGTGTCGTCGTCGTCATCGGAGGACGAGTCGTCGTCGTCTCCGGCGACGCAATCCCCGTCCTCCAGGTCCGCTTCGCCGTCGCAGTCGTTGTCCAGGCCGTCGTCACAGATCTCGTCCTGGTCCGGGTTCAGCTCCGGATCCCCGTCGTCGCAGTCGTCGCCGTCGTACCCGTCGCTGTCGAAGCCGTCGCCGTCGGCGTCGAAATCGCTGGCGCCGTCGCAGTCGCTGTCCACGCCGTCGTACCAGGTGTCCCCGGCCCCGGGGTGGATGGACTCATCGTCGTCGTCGCAGTCCAGATCGGCCTGGCCGCACGCCGCGTTGGCGAAGGCGCCGACCCCGTAGCCGTCCCCGTCCACGTCCACGCAGGGTTCGGCGTCCTCGAGGGTCAGCAGTCCGGCACCGAAGGCCGCGTCGTGGCCCGCGTCCCCCGCGTCCCGGGCCATGAACCGCAGGGTCGCGTCGATGGAGTCCGCGGTCATCGCCGGATCCCGGCTCAGCAGCAGGGCCGCGGCCCCGGCGACGGTGGGCGAGGCGAAGGAGGTGCCCCAGCCGGCGTGCTCGCCGTAGGTGTGGGTCGAGGTGCGGTCCGGTCCGACCAGCTCGGGTTTGAGCCGCCCGTCGGTGGTCGGGCCCTGGCTGCTGAATCCCTCGATCGCGGGATCGTCGTCCCCCCACTCCCCGCGGCTCACCGCACCGCAGGTGAACGCCCCGTGGGCTTCGGCGGGCTCCACCAGGCTCGCCTGGGCGACCGGGTGCTCGATGTCGTTGGTGAAGCTGAACAGGGTCACGTCCAGGTCGGTGGTCGAGCCCCACCGTTGTTCCACCGTGATCTGGTAGGGGTCTTCGGAGTCGTCGTACTCGAAGGACACGGCCTCCACCGGCCAGTAGCCCGTCAGGGCGCTCTGCTCGATCTCGCTCGAGGCCTTCAGGTCGCCGTCGACGGTGTGGACGTACAGGTCCAGGTTGGTCAGTGGCTCGTGGTACTGGTCCCAGTTGAGGTAGACGCTCACCCCGGAGTACGGGCCTTCGGAGAGGGCCAGCTCGTGGTCGTCCCCGTCGAAGTCCAGCAGGTCGTCGCCCCCGTCGCTCCACAGCCCTCGCCAGTGCTTGGCCGCGTAGTTGCCCGATGAGACCGCCCAGAACACCCCGTGATCGTCGCGGGAGGTGTTGACCAGCGAGGAGATCGGGCCGCTGTCGTCGTAGTAGCTCTGACCGCCCCAGGCCAGGGACTGGTTGACCACCTCGACGCCCTCGGCCGCCAGGTAGTCCACCGCGTTCTCGTAGTCGACCTCATCGGTCACCTGGATGCAGTACAGCGACGCACCGGGAGCCATGTCCATCACGTGCTCGGCCACGCCGCTGCCGTGCTGGCTGGTGTTCTCCAGGTCACCCCAGGCCACCTCGGTGCCCCCGAGGACGGCGATCGTCGTGTCCGGGAGTTCACCCGCCTCGATGGCCTCGGAGAGCCCCTGGAAGCCGCTGTCGATCACCGCGACCCGTACACCGCTCCCGTCGAAACCGGCGTCGTGCAGCTCGCCGGCACCGGTGAGCGAGACCGCCTCGGAGACCACGTCGCCGAAGCCGACCTCCCGTGGCTGGGCCGGCGCTCGGAGGTGGCCGATCCCGGGCACCGCGGCAACGGCGCCCGCATCGAGCAGGGCGAATCGCACCCTCAGCAAGCTTCGCGATGAGGCGACGACCTCGGCCCCGGCCGCCTGCAGTCGTTCCACCCCCACGGCCCTCGTGCCCTGCGCGTGCTCCGCGATCGCCGTGACGAGGAACGCCTCCCCGCCCCCGGGGCGGAGTCCCAGGGCCGCAGCGCGCTGGTGTGCTCGCTCGGTCTGTCCCCCCTCGGCCAGCCCGACCACCTCGGCCAGGAAGGGCCCGAGGTGTCCTTCCGCCCCGTCCCCCGCCCCGATCGGTGTCTCGCACGCCAGGCCACCGAGCAGGAGCACGCCGATGAGGGCGATCCCCCTCACATCAGAACCCCGTCCCGCGCCCGACCATCGACCAGGGGAGGTCGAACTCGGACTCCAGGTGGCTCGCGAGGGCCCGCACGCCGTAGACCTCGGTGGCGTGGTGGCCCAGGAAGACCAGGTGGACGCCCGCGTCCCTGGCGTACACCGCGGCGGCGTGGTCCTGCTCCCCGGTCACCAGCATCTGGATGCCGTGCCGCACAGCCTCTTCGACCATGTCCCCGGCGCCGCCGCTGACCACGGCCAGGCGCCGGACCTCGCCCCCACCCGCGCGGCCCGCCCCCGGGGCCGGTCCGCCCCCCCCCTCCACCGCGCGCACCCCGGCGACCCCCGCCCCGGGGGCGGGGCGCCCCCCGGCGAGGCCGATGGGCCGGCCCCGGTACACACCGAAGGGTTCCAGCTCGTCGAGACCGAAGCGGCGCGCCAGCTCGGCGTTGTTGCCCACCACCGGGTGGGCGTCCAGGGGGACGTGGGCCGCGTACAGGGAGACCCCGCGGCGGAAGAGCTCGCCTACCCGGGCGCCGAGCACGCCGCTGAGTGGACTCGGCTTGCCCCACAGCAACCCGTGGTGCACGACCAGGAGTTCGGCGCACGCGTCGGCGGCGCCGCGGATGGCCTCCAGACTCGCGTCCACGGACACCGCCACCCGTCCCACCTCGCCGCCGGATTCCACCTGGAGCCCGTTCACCGAGGCGTCGTCGAACGCCTCGATGTCCAGGTACCCATCCAGGTAGGTGACCAGCTCGCTCAGCTCCATGCTCCACCTCCGCAGTCGCTCAACCTACCAGGAAGCCGGTCCCCCCGCAGCGCCTGTGGTAGACAGGTGCGATGGACGGTCAGCCAGCACGGCGATCCCGCTGGGGGTTCTTCCTCTACGACTTCGCCAACTCGGGTTACGTCCTGGTCTTCGGGACCTTCCTGTTCCCCCTGTACGTCAAGGAGGTCCTGTTCCCCGGCCACCCCAAGGCGGACCTGATCTGGGGGGCGAGTCTGTCGTCCAGCGTGCTGCTGGCCGCGATCCTGGCGCCCCTGATCGGCTACCTGGCGGACCGTGTCGTGCGCCGCACCGTTCTGGGGCTGGCCGTGGGGGGCGCCTCCGTGGGCCTGATCGCCATCGTGGTCGCCAGCCGGGGGCAACCGCCGTCGGCGCCGCTGGTGGTGGGTCTGTTCGTCTGGACCCACGCCTGCTACGTGCTCTCGGTGGCCCTGTGCGATTCCTTCCTGTCCCAGCTGGCTCGCCCCGAGCAACGGGACCGGGTGTCGTCCTTCGGCTGGGGTTTCGGCTACCTGGGCGGGGTGATCTGTCTGCTGCTCGTCCTTTGGGCCGGCGGCGCCGATCTGGAGCAGGCATTCGCCGGGTTCGCGGTGACCGGGCTGTTCTTCCTGCCGCTGGCGGCGGCGGCGCTGTGGCTGCTGCCCCGGCGCCGCGGCACGGTCCGGCTGGGGCTCGGCCAGGTGGCACGGGCGGTGGTGGACCGCCACCTGGGGCTGACGCTGCTGGCGTTTTGGCTGATCAACGAAGGGCTGGTGACGGCGCTGTTCTTCTCCGCCCTGTTCGGCCGCGAGACCCTGGAGATGGCGACCCGGTCGATCGGGATCCTCTTCGTCGCCGTGCAGCTGCTGGCCTTCCCCGCCACCTGGGCCATCGGTCGGGTGGCGGCGCGGGTCGGGGGCGCCCGGACGATCCTGGCCACCGTGGCCCTGTGGTGTGTGTTGCTGGTCGGGCTGGCGCTGGCGCGTTCCGTGACCCACTTCGTGGTGCTCTCCCTGACCAGTGCCCTGGTCATCGGTTCGACCCAGGCGCTGATGCGGGCCCACTACTCCCGCATCTACCCGGACGAATCGGCGGGATTCTCGTTCGGCCTCTACACCCTGGTATCCAAATCGTCGACCCTGGTGGGGCCCGCCGTCTTCGGTCTGGTGGCCTGGGTCGCCGGCAGTCAGCGGGTGGCGGTGCTGACCGCGCTCCTGCCCCTGGTCGCCGGGGGCTGGCTGTTCGCCAGGGTGAGCAGCGATATCGTTCCGGATGCCCGACCGCCGGGCTATGATGGGTGAACCCGGAGCTCCCCACTCCGAGGAGACGTGTTCGTGGACGGAGTTCCCTTCGGCAAATACCGGATCACCCGCAAGCTGGGGCATGGCGCCGTGGGCACCGTGTACGAGGCCCTGCTGCCGGGACCGCTGGGATTTGCGAAGCGGGTGGCCATCAAGCGGATCCGCCCCTCGGTGCTCGAGCAGGACCCCACGATTCGCCAGACCATGGTCAACGAGGCCCGCATCGGCGGCCTGCTGCACCACGACAACATCGTCGATGTCCACGAGTTCGACCGGGTCGACGACCAGTACTACCTGGCCATGGAGTACGTGGACGGCCTCACCCTGGCGGACATCCTGCGGATCTGCCGCCGACGGCGGGTGCTCATGCCCCGCTTCGCCGTGATCGCCATCGCGGTCGGCGTTTGCCGGGGTCTGCACCACGCCCACCGGCTGAGGGACCACGAGGGGACCCACCTGCAGTTGATCCATCGGGATCTCAAGCCCTCGAACATCATCTTGAACCGGGGCGGTACCCCGAAGATCCTGGACTTCGGGATCGCCAAGGCCACCTCGAACATGGTGACCACCACCACCGGCGCGTCGGTGAAGGGGACGCCCCGGTACATGTCGCCCGAACAGATCACCGGCAACACCACCCTGACGCCCCGCAGCGACCTGTTCTCCCTGGGTGCGATCCTGTACGAGCTCATCACCCTGCGGCCCGCCTTCGAGGCGGACTCGGTGCTGACCCTGGCCTACCGCATCGTCACCGGCGACACCGCCGACCTGGTGGAGCACGGCGAGAACGTCTTCCCGGGTTCGGGGGCGATCCTGGGTGCACTGCTGGCCAAGAACCCTTCCGACCGGTACCCGGATGCGGCGGCCCTGGCCGACGACCTGCGGGCGCTGGGACGCTCCTATCCCCCCGAGGCGGACATGGCCGAAGTGGTGGGGCGCCTGGTCCCCGCGGCCGAACGACCGGGCGTGCGTACCGTGCGGGACGCCAACGAACTCGCCCAGGACGACAGCGCCACCCCCGATCCCCTGGGCGGGATGGAGCCGATCCTCGTCCCCCTGGACGACCCCACCGGGGGTGTGCCGGGGCCGGGCACCGGCGGCTGGCGGCGCTTCGCGGCTCGGTTCGACCAGATGGACGGTTCCATCGACCCGGACGAGGACGCGTCGACCCTGTCCATGGGGAGCCCCGAGCTCGCCGGAGGCCCACCCCGGACAGGCGCCGAGGAGGCGTCCGAGGAGGAGTCGGCGGCGAACGATTCCGGGGGCGTGCGCTGGCTCCCGGACTGGGCGGTGGAGAGCCTGATCCCCGCCCTTCCCCCCTGGGCGATGGAGAGCCTGATCCCCAACCTCCCCGAGTGGGCCATCCGCCCCTTGAGCCGCGGCCGCCGCCTGAAGACCGCGGTGCTCGTGCTCCTGGCCATCGGCGCGGCCAGCATCGCCATCGCCTTCCTCACCGATCCCTCCCTCGGCGAGGCGGCCGCGTCGATCTTCAGCCGGATCTTCGGGATCCCGGAGTCGGGGATGGGAGGCCCCTGAGCGCTACGGCTCCAGCTTCACCCCGAACACGGAATCCGATCCGCTGTTGACCGTGGAGTCGAGGGTCACGTCCACGGTGCCCTCGAGGCAGTAGTGGCCGTGGTAGTCCCACACGTAGTCCCCCGAGGCGTCCACCTGGTCGATCACCACGGCATTGCCGTCGACGATGAACAGGGCGCCGGCAGGGTTGCGGTTCTCGGTGTGACGGCCGCCCATGTAGGCGTGGTACCAGCCCCGGGGGACGTTGGTGAACGTGAAGATCGCGGTGCCGGTTCGGGAGCCGTCGGGGGAGTACAGCGGGTCACACTCCTCGTGTTCGTCCCCGGACGCGGTGTAGGCGTAGGGGCGGCACTCCAGCACCCAGTTGTGGCGCTCGGTGTAGGACGCCACGTCGTAGTCCATCTCCATGTAGTAGGGCGGGTTTCCCGGATCCGAGTCGCAGGAGTCGTCGTCATCGTCGCCGCCACCGGCGAACTCGCACTCGCACCAGTCCGAGTTGTGCCCGTTGACCTCGCCGCAGGTCAGCACGTTCTGGGGCTCCTTGATGCAGCCGGGTTCCCCGCCGAAGCGCCGCGCGCAGATCATGCCCGCCGCCGCACAGTAGGCCGTGCACCCAGCCCCGTCGGTGAACACGCCGTTGCAGAAGTCGTCCCCGGTCTCGCAGACCTCCCACGCGGGGTTGGCCTGGGAGATCAGGGAGCAGTCCGCGGGGGTGCTGTCGTCGTCGTCGCCGGTGTCGTCGTCGTGAACCCCCGGACAGCCGAGCAAGAGGAGCGGGAGTACGAGACCGATGACCGCGAGTACGATGCGCATGGGGACCCCTCCATCCGCCCGGAGGATAGCAGAGGTCAGGGGGGGGGTAGCAGGGCGGCCGCGGCCTGGATTCGATGGACCTCGTCGGCGGCGATTCCGAGGATCTGCGCGAGCTCCAGGGCGTCCGCGTCGGCCACGGTCTGCAGGTCCAGGAAACCCCACTGGACCAGGGCTGTGGCCTGATCGGGGGAGATACCGGGGATGCGTTCGAAGGCGGCCCGGGCGGTCTCGCGGGTCTTCACGTCCTCGGTCTCCGACAGGACGTGCAGCGTGTAGCCGGTCAGGGTCGCGGCGAGCTGCAGGTGCTGGCTCCCGGGCCCCCTCGCACGGTCCAGATCCCCGTCCACCACCACCAGATCCATGCTGCGTCCGGCCTCGTCCAGGTAGATCCGCACCAGCCGCGCGGGGGCCAGAGCCGCGGCCGCGGCCCGGGCGGGATCGGTCTCCTCCGGCACCACGTCGACGGTCTCGCCGTCGAGCGCCTCGACCACGATCTGGATGTGGGCCCCCTCGGGGCCGACGAAGGCCTCCACCGGCCGATCGCCCTTGCGAACCACGAGCTTGGTCCGGTACCCCGGGATGCGGGCGCAGCCGCAGACCTCGACGCGTCCCTCGACGACCGCGGGGTGCAGGCGGTTGACGATCTCGAGGACCTGCGCGCAGTTCGGGTCCTCGGGGAGCCGGGCCGCGGTCCCGAAGGTCGGGGACGCCATCGCGGCGATCACGATCAGGGCAGCGAGCATCGCCTCCTCCTCGGGGGCAGTGTAGCGTCCGGGGGGCTCAGGGGTGGAGCACGCATCCGCCCACGTGGCGGCTGGTCCACTTGGCGGTCAGGGCTTCGGCGAAGTCGGCGAGCGGGTACGCCGGCCCCACGTGGGGCCGCAGCCGTCCCTCGGCGATCCGCTCGTGGATCCAGGCGAGGCGTGCCGGTCGCAGGGTCGGGTCGTGGAGGGTGGCGATGACCGCCGGGCAGCCCAGTACGTCCAGGCCCTTCATCTGGATCAGGTTGGTGGGCAGGGTGTTGACGTTGGGCGCCCCCCGGCGCCCCTTGCCCCGGGCGACGAAGGGTGTGGCCGCCCAGCCGACGATGCAGAACCGACCGCCGAAGCGCATGGCGCGGATGCTCTCCACCGACAGCGGACCGCCCACGCCGTCGTAGACCAGGTGCGCGCCCTTGCCCCCACACAGCGCCTTGACCTGGTCCCGGAAGGGGCGGATGCCGGTCTCGTCCACCTCGACGGCGATCACGTGATCGGCCCCCTGTGCCGCCACCTCCGCGAGCTTGCCCGCGTCTCGCCCGGTGGCGATCACCGTGGCGCCGAGCAGCTTGGCCACGTGGACCGCAGCCAGACCGGTCGATCCGGTGGCGCCGTTGATCAGTGCGAACTCCCCCGGCGAGAGCCGTCCCCGCGCGGCGAGCACGTGGTACGCGGTCTCGTAGTTTCCCAGCAGGTTGACCGCCTGGTCGAAGGTCAGGTCCGCCGGTAGCGGCATGGCCGCCGCCTCGGGCATCACGGCGTAGGTGGCGAAGCCACCCCACCGTTGATGGGCCCCCGACGAGCGGGGCCCGGTCACGAAGCCATCGGCCAGCACCGGATCCCCCGCACGCACGGTGCGGACCGCCGCCCCGGTCCACAGCACCTCACCCGCGAACTCCAGCCCGGGGGTGTAGGGCGGTCGGGCCATGTGCTGGTACTGACCGCTGCTCATCAGCAGGTCGACCCAGCCCACGGCGCAGCTACGCACGCGGATCAGGACGTCGTGCTCGTCGAGGGTGGCGGGGTCGGGACAGGGCTGCTCCTCCAGCCGCATGTGCTCGCGCAGCGCCTCCAGCGGCGTCTCGCCCCACTCCGAGAGAACCACTCGCTGGCCTGGGGGGTGCTCAGCCATCTGTCCTCCTGCAAGGCATGCGCCCGATGGTACCTGGCCCGACCCGGGGGATCAGCCGAGGGCGTCGAACAGGCCGGGCAGGGGATCGTCGCCCAGCTCCCGGAGGCGGACGCGGCGGGCCCCGAGTTCGACGGCGAGGCGGGTCGCGGGGCGGTCGTCCCGGGCGGCGTCCGTGGCATCCAGCAGGACCACGTCCAGCCGGCGTACGGGGGGGCGGGGCCGCCCCCCCCCCCCCGGGCGGCGCGGGGGGGGGGCGCCCCCCCCCCGCCCCGCCCCCCGCGGGGGGGGCGCGGGCGCCCCCCGCGTATAGTGTATATATAGTGTACATAGTGTATTTTACGGCGGCGGTGTCTATAGTGTATGTAGTGTATATAGTGTATAGATGTCTATGGTGTAT
>CAZITQ010000213.1:0-16909 GCA_964542165.1 uncultured Rickettsiales bacterium | reverse complement strand
GACGACGACGGGGACGGGGTGTCCGAGTGTGGCGGCGACTGCGACGACGCCGACGACGATGTCTACCCCGGGGCCGAGGAGCGCTGCGACGGGGTGGACAACGACTGCGACGGGTCGCCGGACGCCGCCGAGGTGGACGTGGACGCGGACGGCTACATGGTCTGCGAGGACGACTGCGACGACGCCGACGACACGGTCCACCCGGGTGCCGACGACGTCTGCGACGGGATCCTGGACAACGACTGCGACGGGGAGACCGACGAGAACGAGATGGACGTGGACGGCGACGGGCTGTCGTGGTGCGACGGGGACTGCGACGGGGACGACGCGGACGTGTACCCGGGGGCCACCGAGCTGTGCAACGGCGTCGACGACGACTGCGACGGCGACCTGCCGGTCGAGGAGTCGGATCTGGACGGGGACGGTCAGCTCGCGTGCGGCGATGGGCCCGCCGGCGGGGATTGCGACGACAACGACGACACGGTGGGCGAGGGGTTCCCCGAGATCTGCGACGGGATCGACAACGACTGCGACGGGGTGGTCGCCGACGAACAGGACGACGACGGGGACGGGGTCACCCCCTGCGACGGGGACTGCGACGACACGGACCCCGACGTGCACCCGGGCGCCACCGAGGTCATGGACGGGGTGGACAACGACTGCGACGGGACCGTGGACGAGGGGGGCTGTCAGCTCCAGTTCGACGGCGTCGACGACGTGGCGATCCTGCCCATCGCCGAGACGCCGTCCCTCGGCGGTCCGTTCACGATCGAGGCCTGGGTGCGGGTCCAGGGCGCAGCGCCGGTGAACCACTCGCTGATCATCGGCCGCTGGGGCACCTCCATCGACGGCTCCCAGGGCATGCGGCTCGTGCAGGACACGGCGGCCGGGGTGTTCGCGTTCCACGTGTCCCCCGACGGTTACACCCAGGAGGCGGCACTGGGGTCGACCATCATCGGCTCCGGGATCTGGACCCACGTGGCCGGGGTCTACGACGGTTCGCGGCTGGCGCTGTTCGTCGACGGCGTGCTGGACGGGGAGACCCTCTACGCCGGCGGAGTCCACGACAACGGCCTGGGACTCACCCTCGGGGACTACAACCCGGCCTGGATCCAGGGCAACTACGACTTCCAGTTCAACGGCACCATCGCCTCGATGCGCCTCAGCGACGGGGCCCGCTACACCACCGACTTCACCCCGGGCAGCCAGTTCGCCGTGGACGGCGACACCCTGATGCTGCTCTACCTCGACGAGGGCGCGGATCAGCTGATCTACGACGCCTCGCCCAGCGGGTACGAGGGGTACCTGGGGCTCAGCGCCGGGCCCGAGGCCGAGGACCCGACCTGGATCTGCGATCCCGAGAACTTCTGAGTCGGCGTCCGACCCGACCCATGGCCACTGCCAGGAGCGCGGCCAGCGCGGCGACCCCGGCCGGCCCGCCGCTGCGCCGGTGCTCGTCGCACGCGCAGTCCGCCGGATCGATCTCGTCGAACACGCCGGTGTCGTCGTCCCCGGTGTCGTCGTCGTCACCACTGTCGTCGTCGTCGTCGTCACCGTCCCCGGGGGTGCCGAAGAAGGTGAAGGTCCAGCGGGCGCCCGTGGTCTGGCGGCCGTCGGAGACCACCGCGTACCACTCGTAGCTCGTCAGGTCCTCCAGGCCGTCCCAGAACAGGCTCGTGCTCTGCCCCGACTCCACGGAGGGGACCTCACCGACCAGCTCGAAGTGCGTCGACGACAGGGGGAGGTCCAGCGAGAACCGGCTGTTGGCGTCCTCCTCGTAGATCTGCAGGGTCGGCGAGTAGGTCCGCACGTGGATCGCGTCGGCGGCGGGATCGAACTGAAGCAACTGGAGCCAGCCATCGCCGCCGTTGTCCCGGAACTGGTAGTCGGCCAGCAGGGTGTGGGTGGTGTGGCCGTCGTAGCTGTCGGCCCGGTGGGTCTCGGCGGTCAGGTGGCCGCCCATCATCAGGGTGAAGTTGGGGTGATGCTTGAGCGCGTCGTAGATCGCCATGCCCTGGTCCGAGAACGCGCCGGACGAGTGCAGCACGTAGTGGCTGATCACGATCCCGATCCGGTCCTCGTGGGCCTGGAGGATCTCGTCGGCCCAGTCCAGCACCACCGGGTCGGCGTGCGTGTCGTACTCCAGAAAGAGGATCACCAGGTCGTAGCCAGACGCCGAGATCAGGGCGTAGTGGTTGTCGTTGTTCTCGCCGTGGTGGCCGCCGTAGTAGCTGCGGTCCTCGAAGCGCTCGGTCCCGAAGTACTGGTTGTAGAACTCGGTGGTCCCGTCGGGCCCCGACGGGCTCTGGTCGTGGTTGCCCACGGCGATGCCGTAGGGGATGCCCTCGGCCAGGCCGGTGGTGGTCGGGTCCTCGAGCCGGGACATGGCCGCGTCGGCGTTGATCCACTCCTCCTCGTCGCTGTCACCGTGGTCCACGCAGTCCCCCAGGTGGGCCACGAACACCGCGTTGAGCTGCTGGTGTTGCTCCACGATCCACTCGGTCTGGGCGATGAAGGTCTCGGGCACGCCGCCGTTGCAGCCGCAGCTGTAGTACTGGGTGTCGGGCAGGGCCACCACGGTGAAGGGCTGCTCGTCCGCGGGCAGAGCTCGCCCGAAGAACCGCACGCTCATGGGATCGCCCTCGGGATCGCTCACGCGGATGGTGAGGAGGGCGTCCATGAGGGCCGAGCCGCCGTCGTCGGGGGTGACCAGCTCGGGCGGATCGGGAGGCAGGTTGGCGTCGAACGGGGCCTCGGCGACCCAGGCCGCGCCCAGCACGGTGCCCTCGGCGTCACCGATGGTGTCCGCAGCGTAGGTCCCGACCCCCTCGTCGAAGCCCCAGCGGGCGACCAGATCGTCCTCGGGCCCCAGCGGGACGTTGAGGGTGTCGCGGATCGCGTCCTCGTCCCGGGCCACGGACCACACCCGAACCTCGTCGATGGCTCCGCGGAAATACCCCGACGCGGCGCCGTGGGTGTTCATGGCCGTGGCCACGCCGAAGTGCTGCTCGCTGTCGTGGCGGGGCACGGCGCCGGCGGTGTCCAGGGTGCCGTCGGCCACGCCGTCGAGGTACAGCACCCAGGTGGAGCCGTCGTAGGTCACCGCCGCGTGGTGCCAGGTCCCGTCGGTGACCGGCGTGGTCCCGTACACCGGGTGGTTGGCGCCGCTGGCCAGGTCCTCGAAGTCGGCGGCCAGTACGCCGGTGACCTCGTCGATCCCCAGGAAATAGGCCATGTCCTGGGTCCCACCGTCGGACTCGCCGCGGCCCTTGCTCACCAGCGGGAAGGCGTCCAGGCCACCCGTCCCGGTGCTCGACGCGTCGCCGGCCCCGTCGTAACGGAACCAGCACTCGATCGTGAACGTGGCCAGCCCCAGGTCCTCGGCAGTCCCCATGGTGACGTGGTCGTCGTTGCCGTCGAAGTGCAGCGCCGAGCCCGCGAGGGCGGGGGTGGGGAGGGTCAGGAGGATCGAACCAATCCACGCGAGGCGTCTCATGGGAGCAACGTATCACCCCTGTGGCGGTGCCGGGTCAGGGTCCGGGGCGGCGGAGCGGCGACAGGGGCGAAGGCGCCAGGGCGCGTTCGATGGAGGCGCGTTCGATCGGCGCCGCGGGACAGAGCGCGGGCGCGGCCTCTGCGCGGGTCCCCACGAAGGACCGGTTGCGCACGTAGATCGACGGCCCCGCCACCTCCTCGGGGATGAAGGTCAGGTCGTAGTAGTAGCCGTCGATCAGCACGTAGAACAGGTCGCTGCCCACGGGGACCAGCTCCGGGGCCACGTCGTAGCCGTGGGAGTCCAGGACCGGCATCTCCACGAGCAGGGTGTCGCCGTCGCGGGTGATGAGGATCTCGCCCACGTTGTAGGGATCCAGATAGCTGCCGACGTGGTCGTCGAAGCGGTCCGTGTCGATGGTGTACTCGGGCGCCTCCCCCGGCTCGCCCAGGTCCGCCGCCGCCTGAAGGGCCGCCTCCAGCGTGTCGTAGAAGCCGGTGGCGTACGCGCTGGAGAGGATCGAGATCGCAACGTCGTGCTCGGGCAGGGCGTAGAGGATCGAGGTGAACGACAGGGTGTTGCCCCCGTGCTCGTAGACCGGTGTCACGTAGTAACCGCCCGCCTCGTCCATCACGCCCCGGTCCACGAAGACCCCGAAGCCGTAGTGGATCTCGTCCATGTACCACAGGGTGTTGACCTGCTCGTCGACCATCTGCAGGCGCAGCTCGTCGCCGAGCACGTCCGTGTTCCCGTGCATCAGGAAGTCCGCGAAGCGCACCATCTGGCTGGGGGTGGACCAGGCCAGCCCGGCGGGCCGGGCCCAGGCTGCGTCGTCGACCTCGTCCATGGTCACGTGGTGCATCGCCGCGTCCATCGGGGACCCCCAGCCGAAGCTCTCGGCGTAGTCGCCGTCGGCCTCCACCTCCGACTTGCGCAGGTAGGTGCGCTCCATGCCCAGCGGCTGCAGCACGTCCTCGACCAGCAGATCGGGCCACATGCGGTCGTCCGTCTCCTCGGTGACCAGGCCGGCAAGCGAGAAGTTGGGGTTGGAGTAGTTCCAGAACACCCCCGGCGGATTCATCAACCACAGATGGTTCGCGAAGAAGCCGTAGCTGAAGTCCGCCAGGTCCTCGTCGTCGGACGAGCCCTCCCAGTCGATGTAGTCCGAGAACCCGCCCTGGTGGGTGATCAGGTGCTCCACCCGCACCTGCTCGTTCCAGTCCGGGCCCAGGCCGAACTCCAGCGCCGGAAGCGCCTCGGCCAGCGTGGCGTCCAGGGACACCTGGCCCGCCTCCACCTTCTGCAGCAGGCCGGTGGCGGTCATCATCTTGGTGGTGGAGCCGACCTGGAACAGGGTCGTGGCGGTCACCGGCTCGTCCCCATTCGGGGTGAGGGTGCCGAAGCCCTTCGCAAACGTGATCTCGCCCCCCTCCATCACCGCCACCGACAAGCCCGGCGCGGTCGACAGGGCCAGCTCCGCCTCGGCCACCTCCACCAGCTCGTCGAACCGGGGATCCCAGGTGTCCTCGTCCCCTGTGGTGTCGTCGTCGTCCCCCGTGACGTCGTCGTCGTCGTCCCCCCAGTACACCTCGCCCCCGGTCGGACAGCCCGTGATCCAGGCCTGCAGCGCGACCAGCGCGACCAGCGTGACGATCTCCCTGCGCATGAACCCCTCCGCATCCGGCTCAGCGGGGCTTCTTGACCACCGCTTCCCCCTCGGTCACCACCACCCCGTCCTGGTTGGTGACGGTGGTCCGCAGCTTCAGGATCGGCTTGTCCTGCCGCTTGTGGACCACCTCGCACGTCGCCGTCAGTGTATCGCCATAACGCACCGGCGCCACGAACCGCAGCTGCTGGCCCAGGTAGATCGAGTTCGGTCCGGGCAGCCGGGTCCCGATGACCGCGGAGATCAGCGAGGCCCCGAGCATGCCGTGGGCCACCGGCTCGCCGAACACCGTACCGGCGGCGAAGTCCGCGTCCAGGTGCATCGGATTCACGTCCTCGGAGACCTCCGCGAACGCCCGCACCAGCTCCGCGGTGATCGTCTTGGTGACGGACGCGCTCTCGCCTATCTCGATGTCGTCGAACGGTCTCTCCACCACTTCCCTCATCTCACCTTCTCCCCGCTCTGCGCCTCTGCGTCTCCTCGTCTCGGCGTCTCTGCGAGAGCCTCTTCTTTCTTCCCTACTCCTACTCGAGCAACTCCAGTACGTGCCGCGCCGCCAGCTCCGCCCCCCTCGGCCCCGGCCGCTCCACCCGTGGGCAGTCCAGCAGCTTCGGCAGCCGGTCCAGCCAGTCCCCTTGCTCGAACTCCACCATGTCGATCTGGATCCCCGGCATCCGGTGCTGGGCGAAGGCCGCCAGCACCCGCGATTCGCGGAAGTAGGGCCGGGCCACGCAGCCGAAGGGTGTTCCCGCGTCGTAGACCTCGGCCACGGTCGAGTACCCGACCTTGCCCACCAGCGCGTCGGCGGCCGCGGTCAGGTCCGGGTGGTAGACCCCACCGTGGGTCGGCAGCAGCAGCACGTTGCCTCTCCAGCGCCGGGTCTCGGCACCGCCGGGCACCACGAAGACCAGGTCGTCGAAGCGGGCCAGCTCGTCGAGCCAGGCGAACTCCGCGTCGTGGCCCCCCATGCTCAGGATCACCATCCGCCGGCCGTCCGGGATCCCCAGCGCCGCCCGGATCGCCCCCGGATCCCGGATCGCCCGGCTCACCGGCGGCACCGCCGGGACGCCCTCGATGGGCACCGAGATCGGCTCGGTCTGCAGGCGGTGGTCTGCCCCGTGGAACAGTTCCCGCAGCGGCTCGAGGAAGGGGCCGAACCCGGGCTCCTCCTCCAGATAGCCCCCGTAGATCCAGTCCCAGGTGAAGTTCTCGACCAGCAGGGACGGCACCCCGGCCCGTCGGGCGGCGGCGATCCCCAGGGGGGCGATGTCGCAGATCACCAGCTCCGACTCCCAGCGGCGGACATCCTCGGCCAGGTCCGCCACCAGCGCCCCGTCCAGGGGGTAGAAGCGGTCCAGGGCGGCCACCGTGGCCGCCGGATCCTCGCGGATCGGCGTGCGCTGGATCATGCCCACGTCGGTGTGCAGCTGTCGGTACACGAAGGGCCGCGGGAGGGAGTGGCGGAAGAAGGCCTCGGGCACCGCGGTGATCACCTGCAGGCCCAGGTCCGGACAGCGCCGCGCCAGCGACTGCATCACGGCCGCCGCGCGGGCGGCGTGGCCGAAGCCGTGGGGGGTGATGACGTAGGACAGCCGGGGGCGCATCGTCGGACCTCTCACACCATCCGGCGTCGCAGCAGCTCCATCCACTCGTCGATGGGCTGCTCCAGGTCGACGCCCGAGCGGGCCGCGGCTCCGTCGATGTGGCCCCGGACCCCGGACTGCTCCAGGTCGGCCACCGTCCCCACCAGGCCCGCGCGCCGGCCGAACACGAAGCGGTTGCGGTCGACCTCGTCCCAGCCCAGGAAGGTGTCGCACACCCCCAGCAGGGCAGGGAGATCGTCCGGGAGCTGGCCCTCCAGCTCGGGCAGCAGGTTGAGATCGTGGTCGCTGACCAGCCGGGCGTGGACCCGCTCCATCTGCGACAGCATCAGGCGGATCTCGGCCACCATGCCCGCCTCGGGCAGGGGCGCGAATTGCCCGCTCTCGACCATCTCGGCCAGGGGGGTGCCGGGGGAGACGACCAGGGAGCGAAGGCGCACCGCCGCCGGCTGGATCGCGGCGAGCACCTGGGCCGTGTCGAGGGCGTGCGAGTCGCTGAGCGACACCCCGCCCAGGCCCGGCATCACGTAGCAGCACAGGTGGAGCCCCGCGGCCACCACCCGCCGTCCGCCCTCCACGTGGACCTCGGCGGTGGCCCCCTTGGCCACCCTCTCGAGCACCGCATCCGAGCCGCTCTCCAGCCCCACGTGGATCCGGCTCAGCCCCGCCTCGCGGTAGGCGGCCAGCCGTTCCACCGACTTGCGCGCCAGGGTCCGGGTCTGGCTGTAGGTGGTGATCCGGTCCACGGCGGGGAAACGCTCGCGGATGCCGTCGAGCACCGCCATCAGCTTCTTTCTCGGCGAGGCGATGGCGTTGGCGTCCTGCAAGAACACGGTCTCGCCCCCGTAGAACAGCCACCAGGCCACCGGGAGGTCGTCCCTCAGCACCGGATCCGAGTAGACCCGCTCCAGCACCGTCCGGGTCACCTGGCCCCTTTCGCCCAGCTTCCCGCTGAGCGTGGTGACCCGGTCGGCGGCGGCTCTCATGGCGTCCAGGTCGGCGAGGATGTCCGCGGTGTCCCGGGCGCCATAGTCGCGCCGCTTGTACACCGGACAGAACGCGCAGCGGTTCCAGGGGCAGTTGCGGGTGACCCGCACCAGCAGGCTGCGGGCCTCGCTGGGGGGGCGGATGGGGCCCTGCTCGAAGGTGGTCACTGGGCGCCGGCCTCCTCGATCATCGCCTGGAGGTTGGCGCGCTCGGCGTCGTCCAGCGGCAGACCGTCCAGCTGCAGGAAGAAGGTCCCGTCGCGGACCAGGTCGTCCCAGGCCTCCCGGGCGTGGTGGGTCGGCAGCAGGATGCGCGCCGCGGACAGGCTCTCGGCGGCCCCGGGGTCGGCCTCGGCCATCTCACGCCAGCGGTCGGACGCGTCGTCGTAGTGACGGCGCTGGTAGAGCAAGAAGGCGGTCTGGTACCGCATCCCGGTGCGGTCGTGGAGCGAGGGATCCAGCTCCAGCAGCAGGTCGGCGGCCTCCACCAGCATCCGCTCCGGTGGGCCGACGTGCTGGGGCTGATCGGTGGGGGAAGGCGGACGGTCGGTGTCGATCAGCGGCGGTCCGGCGCTCCAGCGGGTGGTGCCCATGCCCTGGGGCGGTACGCCGAGCCAGGCCTCCAGCGCGCCGATCTGGGCCCGGGCGGAGGACACGGCCTGGTCCGCCGTGGGGGCGACCTCGGCCGCTCGGCGGTAGGCCTGGGCCGCCTCCTGGTGCCGGCCCAGCTCCAGCAGCAGGTCGCCGAAGCGGCGGAAGGCGTCGAAGCAGCTCTCCGCCCCGGGGCAGCCGGCCACGTACTCGCCGTAGGCCGCCGCCGCCCCCTCCAGGGCGTCGCGGTCCCCTCCCTCGAGCCAGGTGGTGTGCAGGGTGTAGGCCCGGTCCAGGGCCGACGGGGGCGGGCAGCCGGTGCCCACCGCGAAGAGCAGGATCAGAGCGGCGAGCGAGGTTCGTCCGGTCATCACACCTCCAGGGGACCCCACCTATCTAGCAGCGTTGGGCGGAGCTGGCATCCGGGGAGACAGCGATTTCTCGCGGGTGACGCGGCCCCCGTGTATCGTCCCTGGTCATGAGAGACGTCCTCCCCGTGTCCGTCGCGCTCGCGGTTCTGGCCTGTGCCACACCCGCCGCGACCCAGCCCGCCCTCATCCTGGACCCCGAGGAGCGCAAGGTGTTCCACCACGCCCCTCTGTCGCCCGCCGAGGAGCTGGGGTCCCGGGGCCGGCCCAACGAGGACTTCGACGCCCAGCACTACGATCTGCAGCTGACCGTCGACCCGGCGGCCCACACCCTCGAGGGGATCGCGACCCTGACGGTGGAATGCCTGTCCTCCACCGGGACCCTGGAGGTGGACCTGGTGGGTCTGGACGTGGACCAGGTCACCGTGGACGCCCAGCCCGCGAGCTTCACCCAGACCGGGCAGGGGCTGGAGATCGACGGGAACTTCTCCACCGGCGACGTGGTGGACGTGGCCATCACCTACGGCGGCGTGCCCGAGCTGGCCCACGACTCCCTGGGGTTCAACTTCACGCCCGAGGTGGCCTTCACCTTCACCGAGCCCGATGGCTCCTCGTACTGGTTTCCCTGCTTCGACGATCCGGCGGACAAGGCCACGGTGCGGCTGGCGATCACCGCCCCGGCGGAGCTGGAGGTGGCCGGCAACGGGCTCAAGGAGAGCGAGACGCTTCTGCAGGGGGGCTGGAAGCAGACGGTCTGGGACCACGATTACCTCACCGCCCCCTACCTGGTGGCGGTGGCGATCTCGGACTACGTGGTGCTCGAGGACGAGGTCGACGGGCTGCCCCTGATCCACTGGGCCTACCCCCATCGGGTGGACGAGGCCGAGGCGGACTTCGCGATCCATCGCGAGATGGTGCCGATGTACGAGGAGATCTTCGGGATCGACTACCCCTTCGACAAGTACGGGGCGGCCATGGTGCCCATGGGAGGCGCCATGGAGCACCAGACCTGCACCGCCATGGGCGAGGGGCTGGTCGACGGGCACGGCACCTACGGCCTGGTCTTCGCCCACGAGCTGGCCCACCACTGGTGGGGCAACCTGGTCACCTGCGCCACCTGGGACGACATCTGGCTCAACGAGGGATTCGCCACCTACAGCGAGGCCCTGGCGGTGGAGTACTTCTACGACGCGGAGTACTACACCCAGTACGTGGAGGGGCTGGCGGCGGCCTACATCGCCTGGAACGAGTGGGAGGGGGTCTTCCCGCTGAGCGACCCGGACTACATGTGGGGTGGCACCGTGTACGACAAGGGTGGGGTGGTCGTGCACATGCTGCGGATGCGGATGGGGGACGACGCCTTCTTCGATGCGCTCCTCGAGTACGGGGACCGCTACGAACACGACGCCGCGACCACCGACGACCTGCAGGACCTGCTCCAGGAGTTCACCGGGGTCGACCTGGAGCTGTTCTTCGATCAGTGGGTGCACCGGGCGGGGCACCCGGAGTTCGCGCTGGGCGTGCGCAGCACCGAGCTGGCCGACGGAACGGTGCAGGTGGACGTGGGCGTCCAGCAGCGGCAGCCCTGGGACGGCGTCTACCAGGTGTCGCTGCCCATCGTGCTGGGCGGAGACCCGGGACCGCTCGATCTCGATATCGACGGGTCGGAGGAGCTGTTCTCGTTCTGCCGGGACGAGGCCCCGTCGGGCTACGACGTCGACCCGGACTACGAGGTACTCAAGGTGGTCAACATCATCCCCATCTCGGACTGGGCGTTCGAGGACGTGTGCGGCGGCGGTGGGGACGACGACGACGCCACGGAGGACGACGACACGAGCGGTGACGGGGGGATCACCCTGGTCGAGGGTGAGGATTGCCAGTGTTCGGTGATGGACAGAGCGTCGAGCGGTCCGGTTCTGATCGTGCTGCTGGGGCTGGCCCTGGCTACGCGCCGGCGACTGGGCTGACGGGGGCCAAGATGACAGCCAGGTATGGGGGCTTGTTGCTGCTGCTGGCCATCACCCTCGTCCCCATCCCCCTCCACTCCGAACCCGGGACACCCAGGCTCCGCTACCCCCTCGACGGGACCCTCTACCCCGCCAACATCGCGCCGCCCACCTGGTCGTGGACCGGAGGCGAGGGGCCGTGGCGGGTGGAGGTCACCGCCCTGGACGGCGCGCCGTTTGCCGCCATCGCCGAGGTGGACGACCGCCGGTTCACCCCCGATCCGGCGGCGTGGCCGGCCTGGAGGGCGGTGCTCGGCGAGGGCCGAGCCCGGGTGCGGGTGGTCGATCAGGCCACCGGCGCCGCCAGCGCCACCGCGAGCTTCTCCTTTGCCGAGTCCTGCGAGGGCACCCTGGTGTACCGGCTGGTCACCGAGCCGTTCTGGGCCGACCGTCAGCTGCGCACGCGGCTGCGGCAGCAGGAGGTCAGTGAACCCGCACCCCGGGTGCTCCAGCCGGATCTCCCCCTCACGCCCTGTCGGGGTTGCCACGCGGTCCACCCCGAGGGCGCGACGATCGCGGTCCAGGTCCGCGATCCCTACGACCCCCGGACCGAGATCCTGCCGGGACCGGGGGTCGATCCCGCTCCCCTCGACCTCCCCGATCCGCCCTTCGGAAGGACCGCGGGGCTGGCCTGGACCCCGGACGGTGACCTGGTCGTGGCCATGGGCCTCGAGCTGGACTACGAGGTGCGCCCCGATGGCCTGACGTTGACCCACCACGCGTCGGATCTGGCGCGAGTGGACGTGAAATCGGGGAGCTGGGAGCGGATCCCCGGGGCCTCCTCCCCGGACGCCGTGGAGGACTTCCCGGACCCCTCCCCGGACGGCCGCACCCTGGCCTTCGTGCGCGGATCCTCCCTGGACACGGAGACCGGCGAGCTGGACATCTGGACCGTGGACCTGGACGGCAGCGGGGAGGCACGGCCGCTCCCCGGGGCGTCGGGGGGCGGGGGCGCCCACGTCTACCCGCGCCACTCCCCGGACGGGCGGTGGATCGCCTTCGTGCGAACCGCCGGCGGGTACTTCGCCCGGCCGGACGCGGATCTGTACCTGGTCCCGGCCGCGGGGGGAGAGGCCCGGGCGCTGGAGGTCAACGTCCCGGACCGGATGGACTCCTGGCCCAGCTGGTCCCTGGACGGCCGCTGGCTGGCGTACGCCTCCAAGCGGGACGGCCGCACCCGCGCCTACCTGAGCCGGATCGACGACCAGGGACGGGCCTCACCGCCGGTCCCCTGGCCGGGGGACCCGCCCGACGACCTGAGCTGCAATCACCCGACGTTCGGCGGGCCCCGCTGAAGTTGACGCCCGTTGAGAAATGCCACAGCATCCCAGGGAGAACCCTGCTGGGAACGAGCCCCATGGACTGTCCCCATTGCCACTCCACGACGCACCGGGAGGTGCACGGCGGGGTGGACGTCGATATCTGCTCCGCCTGTGGCGGCCTCTGGCTGGACATCGCAGCTCTACGCCTCATGATTCGCGATCGCTCCGGCCAGGAGCCCGGCGAGCTGTTCACCGATCCCAACCTCAGCTCCACGCTCACCTGCCCCCGCTGTGAGGGCACCAAGCCGCTGATGGAGGTGGGGTTCGTGGGGGTGGACGAGATCGACCTGGACGTCTGCACGACCTGCCGCGGACTGTTCGTCCCCGACGACGAGGCCCAGGCGATCACCCGGCTGCTCAAGTGGTTCGAGGACGAGGAGCCCACGGAACCGATCCCCGCGCGCGCGGCTCTGGAGTTGATCCGTACCCTCGTCGAATCCAGGGAGGCCGAGGACGATCGCCCGTCGTGGGACCGGGACTGATCCGCGGGCCGCCCGCGCTCGTCTTCCCCAGACCTGCAGCCCCATCCACGCAGCCCTTGCGCCTCGGACGGGTTGGCCGCATCCTTGCGCGCTGACCCCTGGAGGAGACCATGTCCATACGACCCCTGTTCGGTCCCACCTTCGACGAGATGCTGCACCCCGAGACCGTCGATCCCGCGATCCGGGAGCGGGCGCGGGAAGCCGAGACCGCCGATCCCCTGGATCCCATCAACCTGTTCAACATCCGCTGGAAGGACGAGGCGGGCCGACTCCGCTACTTCCTGGTGCCCCCGGAGCTGACCGGAGTCGAGGCACCCATCGCGGTGATGTACTCGGTGGACTTCCCCACCGGCTCCCACAAGGTGGGGGCCGCCTACTCGGTGCTGATGGACATGCAGCTGAACGGCCAGGTGGACCCGGAGCAGCACACCCTGGTGTGGCCGTCCACGGGCAACTACGGCATCGGCGGCGCCTGGGTCGGCTGCCGGATGGGCTACGACTGTCTGGTGCTGCTGCCCCAGGAGATGAGCCAGGAGCGCTTCGACAAGATCGAGGGCTACGGCGCCCGCTACATCAAGACTCCGGGGTGTGAGAGCAACGTCAAGGAGATCTACGACAAGTGCCACGAGCTGCGGGCCAGCGATCCCAACGTGCGGGTGCTCAACCAGTTCGAGGTGCTCGGCAACTACCGCTTCCACTACCACGTGACCGGCAACAGCGCCGCGGCGGTGGCCGCTGACCTGGCCGGCCAGGGCGTCGGCAAGGGGCGGGTGGCGGCGTTCTGCTCGTCCATGGGCTCGGCGGGCACCATCGCCGCCGGTGACCGGCTGAAGCAGCTGTTCCCCGAGCACAAGATCGTGGGGCTGGAGCCGACCCAGTGCCCGACCCTGTTCTGCAACGGCTACGGCGGCCACGACATCCAGGGCATCGGCGACAAGCACGTCACCTGGATCCACAACGTGCTCAACATGGACCTGATGTGCTGCCTGGACGACATGGAGTGCAAGAAGGGGCTGCAGCTGTTCACGGACCCGGCGGGGACCGAGTTCCTGACCCGGGACGTGGGCATCGATCCCGAGGCGGCTTCCACGCTGGCCCGGATCTTCGGCATCTCCGGTGTGTGCAACCTGCTGGGCGCGATCAAGACCGCCAAGTACTACGGCTTCGGCAAGGACGACCTGGTGATGACCGTGGCCACCGACGCCATCGACCGCTACCACTCGGTGATGGCCGACCTGGACAGCCGCTTCGGCGGGCTCGACCGGGCCGAGTCCCTGGCCCGCTACAGGTCCATCTTCCAGGGGGTGCGCACCGACTGGACCCAGGAGGGGGACGAGCTGAACCGACAGCGGTGGCACAACCTCAAGTACTACACCTGGGTCGAGCAGCAGGGGAAGACGGTCCAGGAGCTGGACGCCCAGCGGGACCCCGAGTGGTGGCTCGGGATCCAGGCCGAGATCCCGGAGATCGACCGGCTGAACCTGGCGCAGCGCCCCTGAATCCGCCACCAGGGGCATCTCCAAAAGTTCTATCGTTCATGTAGATCGCATGGTAGAAGCCCCACCGGGGGACGTCGGAGAGTCCCCCCCCGGTGCCCACGGCACGTGTGGCCTGCAGAGGAAGGGACGAGACCGATGAAGCTGTCCACCCGAGCCCGATACGGCCTGCGCGCGATGCTCGAGCTGACCATGCGCGAGACCACCGACCCGGTGATGATGCGTTCCATCGCAGCGGAGCAGGGGCTCTCCAAGCGCTACCTCGACAACATCTTCGCCACCCTGCGTCAGGCGGGCCTGGTCCACAGCGTCCGGGGCGCCAGCGGGGGGTACCGGCTGGCCCGGCCCGCGGCGGAGATCCCGGCGCTGGAGGTGATCGAGGCGCTGGAGGGTAGCCTGCAGCTGGTGGCCTGTGCCGAGGAGTTCGCCGGTGACTGCGATCGCTACGGCGCCTGCGCCACCTCCGAGCTGTGGAGCGACGCGTCCTCGGCCATGCGCAGGGT
Organism: uncultured Rickettsiales bacterium; assembly: GCA_964542165.1. Classification (GTDB taxonomy): domain Bacteria; phylum Myxococcota_A; class UBA796; order UBA9615; family CAYRNR01; genus CAYTBN01. The sequence continues at coordinate 2,395 of CAZITQ010000213.1, read as the reverse complement.
GCTGGACGACACGAGCCTCGCCTCCCTGGCCCAGCGCCAACGCGCGCTCGGGGCCGCGGGGACCGGCAGCGAGAGTTAGGACCGATGAACGACGAGCGAGTCCAGGAGTTGACCCGGCGGGTCGAACAGCTCAAGCGCGAGCGTGGTGCCCTGCTGCTGGTCCACAACTACCAGCCCCCCGAGATCCAGGACGTCGCCGACCTGCTCGGCGACTCCCTGGAGCTGAGCCGCAAGGCGGCCGAGTCCGACGCGGACGTGATCGTGTTCGCGGGCGTGCACTTCATGGCCGAGACCGCCGCGATGCTGGCACCGCAGCGGCCGGTGCTGCTGCCGCGACTGGACGCCGGCTGCCCGATGGCCGACATGATCGACGAGGACGGGCTGCGAGAGCTGCGGGCGCAGCACCCGGACGCGGCGGTGGTCTGCTACGTGAACAGCTCGGCGGCGGTCAAGGCCCTGTCGACCATCTGCTGCACCTCGGCCAACGCGGTCAAGGTGGTGCGGAGTCTGGGTGACCGGGAGGTGCTCTTCGTACCGGACGAGAACCTGGGGCGCTGGGTGACCCGGGAGCTCGGCAAGGAGATGGTGTACTGGCCCGGGTACTGCCCTACCCACCACAAGATCGAGCCCGAGCACGTGCGGCAGGCGCGGGAGCGGCACCCCGGCTTCGAGGTGGTGGTCCACCCCGAGTGCAAGCCGGCCACCATCGACGAGGCCGACTTCGTGGAGAGCACCGGCGGCATGGTGCGGCTGGCCCTGTCCGAGGACCACCCGAAGCTGCTGGTGGGCACCGAGACCGGGATGCTCTACCGCCTGCGCAGCGACGCGCCCCACAAGACCTTCCTGCCCGTGCTCGAGGGCGCGGTCTGCCCCAACATGAAGCGGATCACGCTGCAGGACATCATCACGTCGCTGGAGACCATGGAGCCGCGGATCACCGTCCACCCGGAGATCGCCCGGTTGGCGGTTCGGGCGGTGGACCGGATGCTCTCGGTCTCCTGACCGATCCCCAGGCTCGTCCCGACGCCTGACGCCTGACGCCTGACGCCTCCTACCTCACGTACATCTGCAGGTAGTTCTCCGCCGCCTCGGCGACGCCCGTGTTCAGGCCCAGGGTGCCGGCGAAACCGCGGTTGTTGAACTCCAGATCCTCGGTGCCGCCGTCGCATAAGGGGCAGGGGTTGCAGGGTCCGAGGGCGGCGCCCGAGGGGTCGTCGAAGGGACAGCCGTCGTTGTTGCCCATGCTCCACACCGGCCCGTAGGTGGCGTGGTTCCACGACGAGTTCAGGTCCAGGCAGTAGGCCTCGCCACCCTCGTGGTCACCCACGTTGAAGTACAGGTCCGTGTCGCACATGTTGCCCCCCAGGACCAGGGTGCCACCGCTCAACTCGTGGCCGTTGCCCGCCATGGCCAGCGAGCAGTTGGGGGAATCCGTGGCGGCGATGAAATCGGCCAGGGCCACGGTCCCGTCGCTGACCCCCTCGTATTCGGCGGTCTCGCCGGAGGGACCATGGACGAAGAGCACGTCGAAGAAGGCGACGTCGTGGTGGGCCTGGGACTTGTGGTCCTCGTTGGGGGTCGACGCGTCGCCGACCAGGGTGGTGTCCGTGCTCATCAGCAGACGGTTGGTCCAGGTCCAGCTGGCCAATCCGTCGTCGGAACTGGTCATCACCAGGGTCCAGCCGCCGTCCTCGGTGCTCAGGTCGCAGTAGACCTCGTATGCGCCCGTGGCCAGGGGATCGATCCAGTACACGCCGTCCAGCGCCGGGAAGTAGGACATCACGTCCTCGCAGTCCACGGCCGGGCAGTCTTCTTCCGAGCCGTCCATCAGGTCGCCCACCCCGTCACAGTCGTTGTCTCCGCCGTCGCAGACCTCGAGGTTGCCCGGGTAGTTGTCCCCGTCCACGTCGTCGCAGTCGCCGTCACACTCGGTGACGCCGTCTCCGTCGTCATCGATCTCGTCTCCGCCGAGGTTTCCGTCGCAGTCGTTGTCGGCGTCGTCGCAGACCTCGGCGTTTCCGGGGAAGTTGTCGGCGTCGGCGTCGTCGCAGTCGCCGTCGCACTCGGTGACGCCGTCACCGTCGTCGTCGATCTCGTCGCCCCCGAGGTTTCCGTCGCAGTCGTTGTCGGCGCCGTCGCAGGCCTCGGCGTTGCCGGGGAAGTTTTCGGCGTCGCCGTCGTCGCAATCGCCGTCGCACTCGGTGACGCCATCGCCGTCGTCGTCGATCTCGTCCCCGCCGGGGCTGCCGTCGCAGTCGTTGTCCTGTCCGTCGCAGGCCTCGGCGTTGCCCGGGAAGTTGGCGGGGTCGGTGTCGTCGCAGTCCCCGTCGCACTCGGTGACGCCGTCCCCGTCGTCGTCGCTCTCCGCCTCCTCGACGAATCGCACCCCCTCCAA
>CAZITQ010000212.1:0-16955 GCA_964542165.1 uncultured Rickettsiales bacterium | reverse complement strand
CCCGCCGAACTTCGACATCTTCGGCATGCAGCAGGGGATCGCGATGGTGTCGGCCATCCTCAAGCAGGATGGGCACGACACGCGGCTGTACGCGCACTACGAGTTCCATCCCGAAGAGCTCGACCGGTTGGTGGACGAGTTCCAGCCGTCGCTGGTGGGGCTGTACGTCACCTACCCCCAGTCGGGGCTCTCGCAGGAGTACGCGGCCCACCTGCACCGCAACCACGGTCTGCCGGTGGTCTTCGGCGGGATCTGGCCCACGACCCGCGGCGACGACGCCATCGCCTGCCCCGACATCATCGGCATCTCCCGCGGGGAGGCCGAGTTCACCTTCCGCAAGCTCGTGCGCCGGATGGAGGCGGGTGAGGACTACACGGATCTGAAGGGCTTCTGGTTCCGACGCGACGGCGAGATCATCCGCAACGAGAACGCGCCCTACGTCCACGACCTGGACAAGCTCCCCTTCCCGGACCGGACCATCTTCCAGGACCAGCCCCACATGAACCAGCTGCCGTACTGGGAGTTCATCGGCCAGCGGGGCTGTCCGGTGGGCTGCACCAACTGCTTCCACCACTCGTGGATGCGGAACCTGGACGGGGACACGGGCTACGTGCGCTTCAAGAGCCCCCGGCGGCTGGTGGACGAGATCCTCGACACGATGGAGCGCTTCCCGCTGCACGTGGAGCCCTGCATCGGCTTCCACGATCCCACCTTCACCCTCGACCGGGAGTGGGCCATCGAGGTCTGCCGCCTGTTCAAGGAGGAGATCAAGGTCGACTGGTGGTGCAACACCCGGGCCTCGCACATGGACCGGGAGCTGGCCGTCATCATGAAGGACGCCGGGTGCTTCGAGATCCACATCGGCATCGAGTCGGGGGATCCGTGGATCCGCAACAAGATCCTCAAGAAGGACGTGCAGGACGAGCAGATCGTCGACGCGTTCCGCTGGTGCAAGGAAGCGGGCATGTTGACCTTCGGCTTCAACATGCTCGGCATCCCCTACGAGACCGAGGAGTCGATGCGCAAGACCGTGGAGCTGAACCGCAAGGTCCTGCCCGACACGGTGTTCTGCTCGGTGTTCAATCCCTTCCCGGGGACCGACCTGCATGACCTGGTGATGGACAAGGGCTGGATGTCGGACCGCAAGGTCTCGAGCTACTTCGAGCACACCTCGGTGCTGGACCAGCCCTCGGTGGATGCGGCCACGGTGGCCCACTACCACAAGTTCTTCCGCCTCATGGTCCGCCACCCCAACGTCGCCCGGGCGCTGCGGCCCCTGGACCGGGTGCCCCTGCCGGTCAACGGGCACGACACCCTGTACGACCAGCTCGACGGCGTGTTCGGCCAGTCGTCCCTGTGGCGCAAGCAGGTCATCAAGATGATGCCCCAGTCCACCAAGGACCGGATCAAGCAGCTGCTGCGCTGGTAGTCGGGGACGGAGCTCGACCGGTGACGGCGGGCGAGGACGGGCCGCGGTAGGCGCGACGGCCGGGCGCCGCCGCGCTCCCGCGGATCCCTCGGCTCAGAAGGCCAGTTCGAGGGTGAACGCGCCGCCCTCGTCGGTGTAGTAGCTGTCCACGATGATGTAGTACAGCCCGTCCGCCGGTGCGGTGAAGTCCAGGGTCTCGGTGTTGTCCACGTTCAGGTCCGCGCCGCCATCGCAGTTGATGTCCGGCTCGGCCGCGTCCGCGCTGATGTAGATCACGGCGTCGGGACCGCCCTCCTCGTAGGCCAGGTCCGCGGTCAGCTGCTGCCCGCTGATCAGGTTGACGGCGTAGACGCCGTCGAGTCCGCTGGCGGAGTAGGTCGTGCACGCGGACGGATCCTGGTAGTCGTCCACCAGCGCCGAGGTGTCCCCGATGAGCGTGGTGGCGGCGTCGATCACCGGCGCGTCGGAGGTGGTGTCCGTCGCCTGCACGCCCAGGGCCAGGGTGAACTCGGCCGTGAACGGGGTCCCATCGGCGTCCACGGTCAGCATCAGGGTGTAGGCGCCGTTGGCGTCCGCCGCGGGGTCGATGACCAGCATCGGCTGGGTGGCGCCGACGGCCGACTCCCCTGGTGCGAGGGCGCCGAACTGGACGTCGCCGCCGTTGATGGTGATCAGCGGATCGGGGGAGGTCAGCACGCCGCTGGTGACGGCGGATGCCTGGGTTCCGATGTTGCTGATCGTCAACTCGGCCCGCCAGACCTCGTCCGGATCCGGGAACGCGTCGCCGTTACCGGCCTGCTCGGAGTAGGTCACGTCGTCCAGACGGATGTAGGGCGCGTCGGCCAGCACCAGCAGGCCCATGTCCGCCTCGATGGACGGGTCGTCGGGCACGTAGTCGTAGTCGTACCCGGAGATGGACAGGGCGTAGGTGTAGGCCAGCTGCGGGTCGCCGAGCTCCGCCAGGGGGATGGTCCACGACACGTGACTGGTCCCGGCGGTGAACTCGAAGGCGCCCAGGGTGCCCAGCTGGCTCCACTGGCCCAGGTCGACGTCCCACTGGTAGGCGCCGCCCACGTAGGTCCCCGAGACCGTGTCGTAGGTGGACAGCACGAAATCGGAGACCATGTCCAGATCGGTGTCCAGGAAGAAGTCCACCTCGCCGTCGGCGTTGTGGGGGCCGAAGCCGGTGACCAGGACGGTGAGGTTGCCGTCGGCGGCGGCGGTGTAGACGTCCTTGACATCGAAGCCCGACGGCATGTCCGAGGCGTCGCTGAGCAGGGTCTGCATGGTGATCGGGAGCGAGGGTGTGGCCAGCCCCCAGGCGTTGCCGTCGTCGTCGGAGACGTCCAGGTCGAAGGCGAGGATCTGCCCCGGATCCGCGCCGCTGTCCACGGTGATCTGGAACGCGGCGTCGGCCGCGGCCACACCGTCCACGTCCAGGGCAGCACCGCCGTTGAAGGAGGCCGTGTCGGTGCCGATGGTCGCCACGCCGGTGGACAGCGCCGACAGACTCAGGGTGCCGCTCAGGTTGGCGCCGGTGCCGATGCAGCCCACGTTGGTCAACGAGACCGTGACGTCGATCACCTCGTCCGGGTCGGCGACCCCGTCGCCGTTGCCCCCGGTCGTGTCGTCGAAGGCCACCTCGACGATCTCCACGGCGGAGATCTCCTGGAAGTCGAACACCGAGTAGGTGCCATCCCCGGCGGTCTCCGGGGCGATGTCGTCGTACCCGGCGGCGCCGTAGAGGTTGACCATCGCGGCCCCCTCCAGCGCACACAGGGTGTCGAAGCCCAGGTCCATCAGATCGATCCCGAGGATGATCGAGCCGCCGCCCGCCTCGTCGTAGAACAGGGAGCCGGGGTTGGTCAGCGGGCTGCCCCAGCCGTTGGTGTTGGACCACATCTGCAGGGAGTCCGGGCTGGGGTACACGTTGTCGTAGGTCAGCGTGTAGATGTTGGTCCCGTCCGACAGGTACATGTCGATCATCAGGCTCGCATCACCGTCGTCGAAGGCCTCCCAGCTGGTCGTCCGCAGGGTCAGCGTCTGGCCGTCCCACTGGTACTGGTAGTCCTTGATGTCGACCATGTAGCCGTTGGCGTCCCCCTGGGCGTCGTCCTCGCCGAGGATGGAGGTCCAGGCGGTGTCGTCGTCGCCGATGGTGTCGTCGTCGCCGGTGTCGTCGTCGCCCGTGGCGTCGTCGTCGTCGCCCGCCGAGTCGTCGTTGTCGTCGTCGTCGTCGGCCTCGGTCGGACAGCCGCCGAGGACCGTCAGCGCGAGGGCCAACCCCATCAGCGCCAACAGCTCGATCCAGCGCGGCAGGTGGTGAGTTCTGCGCAGCATGTCTAGCCTCCTTGTGTTTGCACGAGCCCCTCCCCTGGGGCGCGCACACTATGCCTTCTGTGTCCACAGATTGCCAGAGGGATCCCCCGGCCCACACCGGGCAATTCCAGGCCCTCGCGGGGGGGACGGGTCGGCTGGGGGCCCCTGCGGGGCCCATCACCCTGTGGTAGCATGGAGCGTCCGATCGTGGACCGGCCTCCGCGCAACGAGCGAACGGAGCGCCCCGTAACCAACCCAGAAGCGAGGAAAACGGACGTGGCTAAAGAGGTTTACGGCAAGGACACACGGCTCGCGATGGCGCCGATCAAACAGAAGAAGCGCCGGTACTACGCGCTGGTCTTCTTCGTGGTGTTCGTCATCGTCGGCGGCACGGCGGGGTACGTGGCGTGGGACAAGTACACCACCGAGAAGAAGTTCACCGATGCGATGGCCACGGTGGAGACCGGCTGGCAACAGGGGGACTTCGCCTCCCTGGTGGAGGCCGAGAAGATCATCGTCGAGCGGGCGGGTGACGACAATCCGCGGGTGGACGCGGTGGCCTACGCCGTGGTGCTGCGCTCCTGGCTCTGGCTGGGCTTCACCGGCGAAGAGCTGTTGATGAGCGAGTGCCGCAAGTTCCTCTCCTTCCTCAAGGAGCCCCTGGTCGACCCCGAGACCGACGAGAGCTTCGAGAGTCCCTACAAGGACGAGCCGATGACCGCGGTCGCCGACGCGGTCTACAAGGCGGTGAACGAACAGCAGGACGAGGGGCTCGCCGAGCTCAAGGCGCTCCAGGTCGAGGGGCTACCGCCGGGGTTCGTCGAGTTCTGGTCCGGGATCGCGTACTGGCGCAAGGGGGAGTGGGGCGCGGCGGAGACGTCGATGCGCGCGGCCGTCGCGGCGGCCGACACGCCCAACTACCGCTTCGCCCTGGCCCGCGTGCTCGACATCGCGGGCAAGGACGCCGACGCCAAGGCCGAGTACGACAAGGTGCTGGCCGCCAATCCCAACCACCGAGCGGCCGAGGCCTATCGGATGCTGTTGACCTTGCCCGAGGGCACGGATCCGGTGGCAGCCATCGACAGCTTCGTCAAGAAGTACGAGGGGCAGGTCACCACCCGGGTCGGATCCGATCTGGCCATCGCCCGGGCCAACGCCCAGTTCGAGGCCGGTGAGGTCGAGAAGGCCCAGAAGACCATCGCCAAGGCCGTGGTGCTCGACAGCTGGTACAAGCCGCTCAGCGAGTGGACCCCGCCGGTGCCGCCCGCGCCCCCCGAAGGCGAAGAGGGCGCCGCGGACGCCGAAGAGGGCGAGAACAAGAAGTAGCCCCCGTCCGCTCCCGCTCCCTCCCGCTCACCGTCCCCGACGTCTCCAGAGCATCGATGCCAGGGCACACAGGAGCAGGCTGGATGCCAGGGATCCGCCGCGGGCCACGTGCGCACACTCGCCGGGGCAGCAGGCGGCGGTGACCGAGACCTCCGGGGGCGGGTCCGGGAGGTCGATGCACCAGCCGCCGGCGTCGTAGACCTCATCGGGGCCGTTGGTGACGCGGCCGCGCAGGACGTCGACCGCGTCCAGCTCCACGTCACCGTCGCCCACGACCTCCAGCCGGAGCTCGTGGTGTCCGTCGTCGCCCAGGTCGACCTCGAACACCGCGGTGGCGGCGATGACCTCCGGTGATTCGAGTTCGACCCGCCCCGCCAGCTCGCCGTCGATGTACACGTCGGCGCTCCCGCCGCCCGGGAAGCGGGAGGCGATCCAGCGCACGGTCCTCCCGAAGAACGGGATCGCCACGGCGTCGCCCGCGTCGCCGGAACGGGTGGCGAAGGCCGCGGTCCCGCCCCCCACCCGGTACCAGCCGCTCCCCTCGTAGTGCACCGGACACGAGGCGTCCTCGATGCGCAGCAGGCGGTTGAGCAGCTGCCAGTTCGCTCCGCCGTCACAGGTGGCGAAGGTGCCGTAGTGGGTGGAGGCGAGCAACGTCCCCTCCCGGGGGTCCCCCGGCGGCGCCGCCACGTCCAGCACGATGGATCCAAACGAGTTGGCCACGTGGGTCCAGCTGATCCCGCCGTCGTCGGATCGCAGCAGGCCCGAAGGGGCGAGGGAGACGAAGATCGCGTCCGCGACTTCCGCCGTGCCCATCACGACTCGAGCGGTGACCACGTCCCCCTGGATCTCGGAGACCAGCTCCCAGCCCTCCCCGGCCGCGTCCCCCTGCCAGACCTCGCCCGAAGGGGTCACCGCGACCAGCCCTCCGGCGACCGCCAGCAGCTGGGTTCCGGCCTCGTCCATCGGGAGGGCCTCCTCCCAGGTGGTCCCTCCGTCCCCCGATCGCACCAGCGCCGGCGGCTCCTCCTGAATCCCGAACAGTACCCCGTCCGCGGCGAACGCCGGCGGAACGAGCACCGAGACGATCTGCGGCGCAGGAGGGGTCTCCCCGCGCCAGACCTCGCTCCACGTCTCCCCGCCGTCGTCACTTCGGGCCAGGACCCACTGCCCCTCGTCCTCGGTGGTGCCCACGGCAAAGGCGATACCGTCGTCGGCGAACCCGGGAGAGAGCGCGACGTCGTGCGCCAGGGCGATCCCCGGCGCGTCCAGCTGGCGGAAGCTCTCTCCTCCGTCGCCGGTGCGCAGCAATCGCCGGGCGGTGACCACGAAGAGGGTCGGATCCTCCGGATAGGCGGGGGATGGGACCAGCGCCTCGGTGAACTGGTGTTCCTTGTCCGCCGCGAGCACCGCCCACGTCTCGCCCCCGTCCTCGCTCTGGTGCAGACCTCCGCCGTAGGTGCCGACCCACAGGGTGGGGTCCTCGGGGTAGCCGGGGGAGAAGGCCACGGCGCGCACGTAGTCCGGGGACAGGAAGCAGGCCTCGCTCCACTGGGACCCGGCCTCCTTGCCCAGCACCAGGCCCTCCCAGGCGGCCAGGGCCACGGGGGAGCTGCCCGCGGCCGGACGCACCACCCGGCGGTAGTGACCCCAGAACCGCGAGTACTGAGACGCCGGGTTGGGGATGCCCTGGTCGCACACCGCCCAGGTCTCCCCGTCGTCGTCGGAGCACAGGACGGCGAAGTCCGCGGAGACCGCGAGGACCCTCCCGTCCCCCAGGGACACCAGGTCGTGGATCGCCTGATCCAGGGGTTCCCCCTCCACCATCGGGATCGAGGCGGACCAGGTCTCGCCGCGGTCCGGACTGCGGAAGACCGCTCCGGTGGACATCCCGAGCCACAGGAGGTCGTCCAGGGCGAAATCCGGGGAGGTGTCCACCGCCGTCGCGCGCCCCTCACCGGGGATCGTGGTAGGTACCCAGGTGTCCCCGTCGTCGTCGGAGCGCCAGACGCCGGCCTCGCCGGTGCGGACCACCAGGAAGGGATCGTCGGGGTAGTCCGGGGCGAGGGTCAGGTCCATCACCTCGGGGACCGGCAGCGCCTCCACGAGCGCCCACTGGCCGCCCCCGTCGTCGCTGCGGAACAGCTCCCCCCCCGCGCACGCGAACACCGTGGGTTGATCCTCGTACGCCGGCGAGGGCACCGCGCACCAGACCTCCTCGCCGCTGGGCTCCCCGGTGGGGGACCAGGTTCGCCCGCCATCGTCGCTGCGGTAGGGCGCCGGCGCGATCGCGTCCGCGCCGAAGAGCGTCCCGCCCGGAGTTGCGCGGAGGGACTCGAGGACGTTCCGGGCGACCTCCGGGGCGCCGAAGGCCCAGGACTGGCCGCCGTCCACGCTGCGGACCAGCAAGCCACGGCCCGGAAAGAGGTACTGGGCGGCGATCCCGGCGTCCGCTCCCTCGCCATGGACCGCGACCTCCGCCACGACGTCGTGGGGAAAGTGGCTCCCTGCCGGGCCCACCCACCCGAGGGCACAGCCGAGGGTCACGGCGACCGCGGCGGTGCTCCGGGCTCGAACCGCGGGCTTCACGTGCCTCCCCCGGAGCGCACCCAGTCCAGGGCGGTCCAGATCCAGCTCGTGGTGGGTTTCCAGGCGTTGGGGATCCGGGCTACGACCAGCAGCTCGAGCACCGCCGCCGTGAGGAACCAGCCCGCGTCGACCTGGGGCCGTCCCGGCGCGGGCACGCCCCGGTGAAGCCGGCGACGGATCCAGACCAGGATCGTCCAGGCGGTCGCGGTCCCCAGGGCGCACAGCCCCAGCAGCCCGGCGGCGACGGCTGCGTCGAGCACCGAAGGCAGGCCGGTAGCGTAGGCCACCACGCCGGCAATTACCCAGATCCAGACCGCCACCCAGGGCCGGCGGAGGCGCCCCAGAACCGGGGGCCAGCGCACCAGATCGTGGCTCCGCGTCCCGAAGAACAGTCCACTGCCGATGCCCGCCAGCAGGCCGGTGAGGATCCGGAACCAGGGCACGTCCAGGGGCGAACCACGTCCCAGGATCAACCCGTCCACGGCGATGGGAAAGACCAGGAGGGCGCACAGCGCGAGCTGGAGCGCCAGACCCAGGCGGCGCGCGGCGGCCGGCGCGTGCGCGAGGCCCACCAATCCGCCCAGATAGAGCCCGTTGCAGCGGTGGCACAGCCAGGTGGCCTCCGGCGACCGCGCCGGGTCCTGGTGGCAGATTCCGGGACCGATGAACTCCAGTAGATCCATACCGACATCCACGACGCGCTACCTTGACAGGTTCGACGGATTCCGCCCATTCTCCGCCCAGACGGCGCAGAAAATCGAGGAGCGAGGAAACCCCATGGGAATCCGGAACGCTGTCGTGATCCTGGTCCTGTCCACCGTACTGCCCCTGGGCTGCGGCGGGAAGGGGGGTGGCGCAGAGGCGCAGCTGTCGGTGCAGGGCGAGCTGGCCCAGGAACAGCTAAACGCCATCCGCTCGGCCTTCGAGAGCGGGGATCCTGTCGAGCAGGAGTTCAACTGCGCCTTCCTGATGGGGACCATCGAGGGTCACGAGGAGACGGACGCCGACCGCAAGCTCTCCGAAGAGGCGCGGACGCTCTGCTACGGAGAGCTCCACAAGGCCATGTACGAGCAGACCGTGGCGGACGTGAGGGCGCGCGCGGATCGCTCGGCGATCCCCTTCCTTGAGTGTGTCCCCGCCCAGGCAGCGCTGGCAGACGAGGCCAAGGAGGTCGACGTCCCCGGCCTGGCGGAGGCCCGGAGCAAGGCCATCGAGCTGTGCAAGCGGGCCTGGGACGAATAGCCCTTGGCTGCGCCCGATTCCGTCCTCCGCGCGGCCGCCCACTTCGAAGCCGCGGACGACGCCGCCTTCCAGCCCCTGACCGGCGGTCTGATCAACGAGACCTGGTACTTCGAGGGCCCCTCGGTTCAGGGGGTCCTCCAGCGACTGCACCCCATCTTCGGCGCCGAACTCCACCACGACATCCACGCGGTCACCGAACACCTGCGATCCCGCGGGATGGCCACACCGCAGCTGTTGCACACCCGCGACGGCGGATTGTGGGCGGACCTGGATGACGGCATCTGGCGCGCCCAGACCTACGTGGCAGGCCGAACCCTCCACCGAGCGGATACCCCGGAGCAGGTGGAGGCCGCGGGCGCCCTCCTCGGGCGCTTCCACCGGGCGCTGGCCGATCTGGACCACGAGTTCCGCTTTGCGAGGGCAGCGGTCCACGACACCGATCACCACCTGGACCGGCTGACCCGGGTAGCTGCCCAGCAGGGCGACGAGCACCCCCGGACCCGGCGGCTCGCCGGGCGGATCTTCGAGGCCGCATCCGACCTGCGGGAGCTACCGGAGACGCCCGAGCGGGTCCTCCACGGTGATCCCAAGCTCAACAACGTGCGGTTCGACGACCAGGGAAGGGTCGGGCTCTGCCTGATCGACCTGGACACCCTGCGCCGCGGGCCCCTGGCCCACGACCTGGGCGACGCCTGGCGCTCCTGGTGCAACCGGGCCGGCGAGGACGACCAGGCGGCGCGGTTCGATCTGACCTTCCTGGAGGCGGCCGCGCGGGGGTACGCGGGCGAAGCCGGGGAGATGGTCGCCCCGGCCGAGGTCTCCTCGTTGCTGATCGGCCTGGAACGCATCTCCCTGGAGCTGGCCGCCCGCTTCTGCACGGACGCCTTCGAGGACAGCTACTTCGGCTGGGATCCGGCCAGGTATCGCTCACGGCGCCACCACAACCGGGTGCGCGCCGACGGCCAGCTCGATCTTCACCGGGCCGCGGTCGCAGCCCGCGCCGACGCCGAGGCGGTCGTGACCGACGCGTTCTCCTCGAGCTCCTGATCCCTCAGGCCTCGAACAACGTGTCCAGCACCGCCTGGATCCGGTCCCCGTACTTGCGCTCGTACCTGCGCGACGGGATGCGCAGGCGCATGACCACGGTCTCTCCGTGGACCTCCACGTCCAGCCGACACTTGAACACCAGGATCCGCTGGGTCCCGCTGGCACGCCGGCGCACCGGGTCCCACTTCACGGCGGCGAAGAAGCCCTCGATGAAGTCGTGGCTGCTGATCTCCCGGCGGCGCGCCCACAGCTGGTCGCGCAGCGTCTCGAGGATCTCGGTCGGGGAGCGGCCGGGGCAGGTGGCGCGGAGTTCTCGCATGGTCAGATCAGCAGGTAGTAGGTGATCACGATCTCCATCCCGGGTCGAGGGATGGCGGAGCCGTGGAAGACCACGGCGTTGGTGCCGGCGTCGTAGGTCCAGCCGTTGTCCTCCCGCTGGGGGATCGCCACCCCGTCCACCGTCACCTCGATGGTGGACTGGTCCGGTTCGTGGCCCAGCGGGAAGGTGTCCTGCAGCCCCAGGGCCGCGAGCCCGATGCTCTCGAGGAGGTCACTCCAGTCGGCCAGGCAGATGCTGCCGCTTTGCCCTTCGGTACGGCGGGCGGCCTCCAGGTACCGCGGGCCCGGGTCGGCCACCGCCTCCGGGGCCAGGCAACCGTCGGGGAGATCGCCGACGATGGCGTGGACCACGAAGGCAGCCGAGTCGGGGACGTCCACCGACAGCGCGCTGAGCTGCTCCTCCACGCTCCCGTCGCTGTGGTCGTCCTCGTCGCTGACCACCACCGCGTGCAGGCGCGCGTCCGGGCGGAAGAAACCCTCGTTGACCCCCACGTCGACCGCCTCGGTGAGGGCCAGCTGCAGGGCCTCGAAGCCCCGCTCGTCCCGACTCCCCTGGACCCCCACGTGGGCGTTGGCGACGAAGGCGCCGGGTAGGTCGGGGGTGTCCGGTCCGAGCACCGGGGGGTCCCCCTGCAGCTTGCCCCGCTGATCCGGGTCGTCCACGTCGGTGGTGATGACCCCCAGCCGGTAGTCGGCGATCGTGCCCTCGAGCAGCGCCATCAGCCCGCCCAGGCTCTGGGAGAGCCGCTGCTGCTCCTCGCTCATGGTCCCGGAGTTGTCGATGATCCACAGGAGATCCACGACGGTGTCTTCGTCGGATCCCTGGGTGAAGACCTCGGTGTGGAGGATCTCGTCGAGGCCATATTCCTGGCACCCCAGGACGGCCAGGCCGACCCCGCAGGCCAGGGCGGCGATCCAGCGCTGGGCAGGCCCCCTCATGGCCGCCATTCTACCCCCCGGAGTCAGCCGGAGTCGTCCCCCGCCATCGGGGGTCGCTCTGGGAGGCTGTCCAGGAGGAGCTCGGACACGTCCTTGAGTTCGATCGAGTCGCCCGCCTCCATACCGGTGATGCCGTCCCCGAGCATGATCATGCAGAACGGGCACGCGGACGCCAGGGTCCCAGCGCCCGTGTGGATCGCCTCGTCCACCCGGTCGTGGTTGATCCGGGTGCCCAGGGTCTCCTCCATCCACAATCGGCCGCCGCCCGCTCCGCAGCAGAAGCTGCCGGGACCGTGCCGGGGCATCTCCCGGATCTCGACCCCCGGAACCGCCCCCAGGATCTGCCGCTGGGGGTCGTAGATGTCGTTCCAGCGACCCAGGTAGCACGAGTCGTGGTAGGTCACCACGTCGACCCCCTCCGGCTTGCGCACGGCCCGCAGCTTGCCGTCGGCGACCAGCTGCTGGAGGAGCTCGGAGTGGTGGATCACCTCGAAGTCCCCGCCGTGGGTCCGGTACTCGCTGCCCAGCACGGTCATGCAGTGGGGACAGATCGTGACGATCTTCTTGATCCCGTACTGCTTGAACAGCTCGATGTTGGTCTGGGCGAGCACGGCGAACAGGAACTCGTTGCCGATGCGCCGGGCCGGATCGCCGCAGCAGGTCTCCTGGCCCCCCAGGGTCGCGAAGCTCACCCCCGCCCTGCGGAAGAGCTCGACCGTGGCCAGGGTGACCTTCTTGTTCCGCTCGTCCAGGGCCCCCGAGCAGCCGGTGTACAGGAGGTACTCGGCGTCGGGCCGCTCCTCGAAGGTCGGGATGCGCAGCCCCTTCTCCCAGTCTCCCCGGGACGAGAACCCGATCCCCCACGGGTTTCCGTTGTTCTCCAGGTTCTGCATCACCGGCTGGGCCTCCTTGGGGAAGTCGGCCTCGACCTGGGTCAGGTACTGACGCATGGCCTGGATCTTGGGCACGTGCTCGATGTAGACCGGACAGGCTTCCTGACAGGCCCGGCAGTTGGTGCACGAGAACAGCTCGTCGAAGGCGATCGCACCGGCGGGTAGATCCTCACCGGCGTCCCCGCGATTGACCAGGGCCGTCCCCCCGGCGTCCCGATCCACGTCGTTCCGCGGAGCCCCGGCGGCATCCAGCCACAGGTCCTTCTTCTCGTCGGCGTTGGCCTTCAGGTCCTGGATGATCATCTTGGGGTCGAGGGGTTTGTCGGTGTTGTGCGCAGGGCAGACCGACGTGCACCGCCCGCAACGCATGCAGGCCTCGGTATCCAGCAGGTCCTTCCAGGTGAACTCGTCGACGCGGTGGATGCCGTACGCCGAGCCCTCGCCCGTCTCCAGCTCCTCCATGGTCCGGACCGGAAGGTCGGTCTTGGCGCGGCGGTTGACCAGAGCCACGTTCACGATCCCGGGGAACATGTGCCACAGCTTGGACCAGGGCAGGCTGGCGATCAGCCCCATCGCCAGCAACATGTGGATCTGCCAGTTGACCCCGTGGATGACCTTGATCGCCGTCACGGACAGCGGGAGCTTGTCGAGGACGATGGCCCCGATCCACCCCACCGGGGACCACGGGGCCCACGACTGGTGGACCTCGGGACGGCTCCCCAGCGGGGCGTAGGTCTCCAGATCGCCCACCATGCGCAGGGACTCGGCGAAGAAGCCGGTGAGCACCAGCGCGAAAAGCAGCACCAGGCCCCACAGATCCACGGGCTGGCTGTCCAGCCGCGGCGCCTTGACCACGTAGCGGCGAACGAAGGCCATCACGACGCCGATCAACAGGGCCACGCCGAACAGGTCCCCGGCCAGAGACCACAGCAGGTAGGTGTTGCCGTCGAGGAACTCCCAGCCGAACAGGAGGTGGGTGAAGTCCTCCTGGAGCATGACCGCCAGGGTCACCAGGAACAGAACGAACATCCCCGAGAAGATCAGGAAGTGCATGGCTCCGGGGTAGGCGTCGCGCAGGATCCGTCCGTGCCCGAAGGCGTACCCGAGGGCAAACCGGATGCGCTGCCCCATGTCCTCCCGGCGCTCGTCGTCCGGCTGGGCGATCTTCCACAGGGCGATGCGCTTGCCGTACTCCCGCCAGAATCCCCAGACGGCGATGCCCGCTGCGATCAGCGCCGGACCGTAGATCGGCCAGCGCATCCACTCCACGTTCCACATGATCTCGCGGGTGGGTTCCATAGCCTCTCCTCCTCGAGGTTCCGCCCCGGTGTCAGCGGCTGACCTCCCAGTCGAACACGTACAGGTTGCTGCCGTAGGTCTCGAGGACCGTGCCGTCGGGCAACGCGTAGTACAACTTGTGGATCCGCTCCATCGACCCGGTGCGGATGTAGCCGCTGTTGGGCACCTCCGCGAATACGGATTCGGGGATCGTGTGCTCCCCGTCGTCCACCAGGCGGCAGAGGACCTCGTGGGCTCCGATGAACCCCTCGTTGATCATCAGGGTGATGCGCACCTCGCCATCGGACGTACCGGCCCAGCTCACCGGCCAGTCCCCCCCGGTGTACATCCATCCGTCTTCCAGTGCCGGAAACACGGGCTGGGCGTCCGGCGGCACGTGGATCGCCTCGTCGATGTGGAATGCAGGTACCTCGGCACCCGTGGCGTCGATGCCGTACCAGGCGTCGAACTGGTGGTTTCCACCCGGGGTGAGCCCACCGTTTTGGTAGATCGGCGCCCCGTCCTCTTCACTGGTCCCGGGGTAGAGCATGATCGAGTCGTTGCCCAGTAACAGGTTGACGGTGCCGGCGGTGCGGCCGTGGAAGCTCAGATCACCGAAGGTGGAGTTGTCGCCCGGCCCGAAGTACTCGCAGGTGTCGATCTCCATGGTCTCGAAGGTGCCCGGGTTCGATCCGGCGGCGTAGGTGTAGAACCGTCCGCCGGCGTCCGCCAGCACCTGCTCGGCGATGGGGAGGATCATGTGGGTGTAGAGCACGGCCATGTACCCGCCGAGGTCCTCGACCGCTGGCCTTTCGGTGGCGTCGTCATCGCCGGCGCTGTCGTCGTCCCCGGTGGTGTCGTCGTCTCCGGTGGCGTCGTCGTCCCCCGTGGAGTCGTCGTCTCCGGTCACGTCATCGTCGTCGCCGGGTCCCGCGGAGTCGTCGTCGTCGGGCTCGGGGCAGCCGGTCCAGGCCAGCAGGGCGACCAGGAACAGCCGGGGGACTGGGGTTCGAATCGTTGGGCACCGCATGGGATCTCCGACCTCCCGGGCGCGCCCCGCCGCGGGCGCTGCGCCGCAGCGGCCCACGCTAGCAGAAAGGGCCCTGTTCGAATACCGGTGCAGGCCCGCGCGTCTCTCGCTGCAGGTGGTGGTGTACAGCTGCACTCGAGGAAGGCAATATTCAGCCCATGACAGAGCGATTGCTACCGTGGTTCGCCGTCCTGGCCCTCGCACTGGCCGCGTTGCCGGTCCGTGGGGAGGACGAAGGCGAGGACAAGGTCTTCGATTCCGACTTCGGACCGGCCACCGTCGACGTGTCCGAATACTCCCCCGAGATGCAGGAGCTCTACCCGCTGTACGCCCGCAAGTGCAGCAAGTGCCACACCCTCGCCCGGTCCATCAACTCCGAGTACCGTGGCGACGATTGGAACCGCTACGTGGCCCGGATGTCCCGCAAACCGAACTCGGGGATCTCACCGGGGACGGGCGACAAGATCCTGTCGTTTCTCAAGTACCACTTCGACCGCGTCGACGAAGACGAGTAGCCCCGCCAAGGGCCCGTTGCAGCGCCCCCCCGCCCCCGCGGGCGGGCGAGTTGCCGTATCATCGGGCGGATGGGCGGCGTACCCGGTCCTGATCATCCGCTGGCGAGGGCGGATCTCGTCACCGCGCTGGCGGGCATCGGCTGCCGCCGTGGGTGCCCTCTGGGCACCGACGCGGGCCGCTACGCCCGGGCCATCGCCCGGGGGGACCTGGAGGAGGCCGTTCGCGTGGCCCGGCGGAACAATCCGCTGGTGTCCGCCTGCGCGCACATCTGCCATCACCCCTGCGAGACCCGCTGCGCCCGTGGCCGGATCGACGATCCCCTGGCGCTTCGGTCGCTCAAGCGCTACGCCGTCTCGCGCGTGGATCCCGCGAGCGTGGCCCCGGCGCCCCCGGACGGGACAGGGCGGGGCCGGCGAATCGCGGTGGTCGGCGCGGGCCCCGCGGGACTGTCCGCGGCCCACGACCTGGCCCGACTCGACTATGCGGTGACTCTTCTGGACCGGGCCGACCGGCCCGGGGGCATGCTGGACCAGGCCATCCCACCGTTCCGGCTGCCGAGGACCGCACTCCAGCGGGACCTGGCCGAGATCCTCGAGCTGGGGATCGAGTTTCGCGGCGGTGCTGCCCTGGGCCAGGGGTTCTCCCTGGCCGACCTCCGGGCCGAGGGCTTCGAGCAGGTGGTCGTGGCCACAGGACTGCCCCTGGGGGCTCCATCCCCCGCGGATGACGACTCCAGGCCGGGCGTGCACGACGGCCTGACCCTCCTGCGCACCCTGGTGGCAGGGGGCGCGGTCGACATCGGCCGGGACGTGATCGTGGTGGGCGGCGGGGACACGGCGGTCGACACCGCCCGGGCCCTGCGCAGGGTGGGACGGGACGGGCGCCTCACCCCAGGGGACCACGGCGCGCCGGACGAACGGTCCGTGCGCCTGGTGTTTCGACGCAAGGAGTTGAGCCACCGCGCCCGGCAGGAGGAGTCCGACGCGGCGGTCGCCGAGGGCGTGAGGCTGATGGGTGGGGTGCTCCCCAGGCGCTTGCTGGGAGGCGACCGCGTGACGGGGCTCCAGGTCTCCGACGTGGCGACCTACCACGATTCGAGGGGGCGATACCGGCCGCGTCCCCGGCCGGGGACCCGCCGGAGCGTCGAGGCCGACACCGTGGTGTTTGCGGTGGGCCGGCGGGCGGATTCCACCGCCGATCCGGGGCCGGGCACCCGGGTCGAGGGGGGGATGTTGCGGGGTGATGGTTGGATCGCGGGGGGCGATCTGGTCCGCGGCGGCAGCGTCGTGGAAGCGCTGGCCGCCGGGAGGGCGATGGCGGCCCTGATCGACCGGGAGCTCAGCGGCCGGGAGCGGCAGCCGAGGGTCTACGTCTCGATTCGTGGAGCTGGGGGTACCCCGCGTTGGCGGTCCCGGGGAATCCGCGGCGGGAGGGTGGGCCGGGGCGGCCCCATGGACGACGACGGCGCGAGGGCCGAGGCGGCGCGCTGCCTGGATTGTTGGGGTACCGTGCTGTGCGATTCCCGCATCGCCGAATGCACACTCTGCGGCCGCTGCGTGGCCGGCTGCCCGGCGAACGCGCTGCGGCTGTCGAGCGGCGCCGGGGTCGACGGCGAGGAGTGGGTGCACGGAGATGTGGCCGAGCCCGACACGACCTGGCTCGTCGCGGACGAGGAGCGCTGTGTTCGCTGCGGCCTGTGCGCCGAGCGCTGCCCCGTGGGATGCCTGGACCAGCTGGCGCTGGAGGAGGACCGCCGTGCCCACGGGTGACCCCCCGGATCGCCGGCGCTTCCTCGGTGTGGGGGCGGCCGCGCTGGCGGCCGCCGCCCGCCGGACGAGTTACGTATAGATAGCCGTCTTGCGCCCGTTGGCGGCCGGGCGGGCCCTCGGGGCTCAGAAAGGGTGCCCTCGGGCCCTCCCAAGACCTCAAAACTCCTGTCACTTTGACGACCCTCCAAAATGACCGGCCAACCTGCTAATCATAAAATTTGGTTTCTACTGCCGTGAGG
>CAZITQ010000211.1:0-17073 GCA_964542165.1 uncultured Rickettsiales bacterium | reverse complement strand
CGCATCGTCGTCGCCCTCGGTCACGTCGTCGTCCACCGGGTCTTCCCGCACGGGACAGCCCCCGAAGACCAGGACCATGCTCGCCAGCAGCCACACGAATCGATGCGCCATGGGATTCTCCTGACCGCGCAGCTTATCAGAAGGAACGAGCTCGTTCGCGCGCGTCGCTGACCGCTGGACCGGGCCGCCGGGAGCGCGGATCGCGGCCGCTCGCCAGACCTGCCTCGAGGATCAGACCGCTCGCCGCGACCGATGCGATCATCGTGGCCCCCTCGACGGCCAGCAGGTAGGGCACCCGAATCAACGACTCGGTGCCGAATGCGATGACCAGGGCGCAGGGGAATCCAGCGATCGCGTTCAACCCGAGGAGGATCAAGGCCATGCCGGCACTCCAGGGTCCGCCGCGGATGCCGGTCACGAAGGAGGACAGGACGCAGCCCAGTCCCGCCAGGGTCGGGAACAACCCCAGGGCGAGCCCGCTGAAGTGGAATCGATCGAAGGCCGGGACCGTGGTGTAGAGCCAGATTCCGACGACGGCGGTGGCCACGCCGCTCGCGGCGCCGAACACCATGCTCCACCGGGCCAGGGTACGCATGGCCCCATGCTGGGACCCAGCCGCGCAATCCCGGCCGAGACTCCGTGCAATTCTCGCGACTCTCGTCGTTCCAGGTTCGGACTCGGAGCCTGATTCTCGACGATGCCCAGGCGGGTCGCGCCACCCTCTCGGCGAGAGTGCGATCGACTCATTCACCAGAAGACCCAAGATGAACTCAAACTGGGGGGCCAGCCTTGAAGAGGGGTGTTTGCTTCACACCGTCGGCGGGGGAGTAACGCTCCTGAGGTACTCCAGGTCTTTTCTGAGCTCGTGCCTCATATGAGCATGCCAAGGTATCTCGCCGAAGAACACCATCTTCCTCAGCCACGGGTACGTGGCCATCGCATGCGCCAGCCGCGGCATCGAGTAGATCTTCTTGCTCGCATAGATGATCTCCTCCAGGAGTTCATCGGGCCTGATGTTCTTGGGATAATGCACGACGTGCCCGTCATAGCGGCTCCAGTCGTGATGGATGAGCCTGTGCTTGTGCTGCTCGTAGAACTCCGTACCCGGAGTGAAATACATGGACTGAATCAAGACCCCGTGGACTTCATTCTCCTTGACGAACTCCACGATCTGCTTGCCGATCCCCCGCGTGTCCTTGTCAGCGCCGACGATGAACAACCCACGGACGCCGATGCCGTGGGCGCGGATGTTCTTGATTGCCTCGACGATCTGCTGTTTCTCGCTCTTTTTCTTGTACTGCTTGAAGTGTGGGTCGTGCATGAACTCGATGCCGAGCGCGACTTCCAGAAATCCGGCCTGTTTCATCCGGGACAGTAGCTCGTCGTCGAAGCCGATCTCGAACCTGGCCTGCGCGGAGAACCTGCACTTCACCCCGCTCGCGATGACTTCATCGAGGACCGACATCGCCCACGCTCGTTCGTGGAAGAAGTTGTCGTCCGTGAGCCATACGACGTTGAGAACCCGCGGAACGAACTTCCGCTTGTGGAACCGTATCGCCTGCTTGATGTCCTCGACGACGTTCTCGGGAGACCTCGTCCTGACCTTCTGACCGAAGTGCGCGATGATCGCGCAATATTCGCAGGTATGTGGGCAGCCCCTCGAAGCGTGCACCTGTGGCCATAGTGTGTCGTAGGTTCTCGCGGCCTTGGCGTACCCATGGACCAGCGACCTGTCGGGGATCGTGTCGATATTCTCGGGCTGGGGCCGCTCTCCCGTATGGATGATCTCGCCGTCCTCCTCGTAGACCACACCTTCGAAATCAACGGGGCGATGGTTGTCGATCGCGTCGATGAATTCCAGGATCGACTCGTCTCCGTCTCCCGTGAGGACGTAGTCACAGTATTTTATTGTCTCGGTAGGGTTCAGAGACGCATGCAATCCACCGAACACGATGATAGCGCTCGAGTTCTTCCGTATCATCTCGGCTACGTCATAGCCCCTGGGCGCATTGTAGGTATTGATCGAGAGGAAGACCACATCCGCACTGTATACGTCTTCGAAGTCGATCTTCGAGATGGATTCGCTGTACACCAACGTGTCATCGATCTGTTTCTTGACGATGGTGGCGAGCGTGATGGGTCCATTCGAGGGATTCTTGATGGTCTTGCCGACGATGAAGAAATTGACCAACGAGCGCTTGTACAGAATTCGGTTGCCTGGCTCGATGAATCTGACTTTACTTATCATCGGATGATTCCTTCGTATTGCGGCCGACGAATTATCGGCTCGGCGCTGGCGAGGTGTCAATACGCGCGAAACAGACAATTCTTCGAAGAGCGACCGGTCGACCCTTTCATGAACCACCCAGGTCAGGTACTCGCCGGGTCCTGGCGAAAATAGTCCGACAGCATGTCGTACAGCTCGGGATCGGTTCGTTTCAGAGCGCGCGGGCGTTCGAAGAACACCTCGACCGCGACCGCGAAGGCCTCCACGGGGTTCTTGCCGGCGTACCGGCGCAACACACCTCCATCGGTGCCGGAGCGGATCCGACTCAGGCGCTCGGCCATCACCTGAATCCACGGCGCGGTGGCCGCGAATTCCAATCCCGCCGGTACGCCGTCGGCCTTTCCGTCTGCGAGGTCCATCACGTGCGCCAGCTCGTGCAAGCCGACGTTGCGGCCGTCTCGCGGGGCGTCCGGGTGCCTGCAGAAGCCGTGGTGCAGATCGCGGGCCGAGAAGATGATCGGCCCCTTGTGATGAACCATGCCACGGATCGGATTGCGGGCTCCCTCGCGGTACTCGCCGTCGAAGGCGGTGCGGTAGATCACGATGTCGCGGAGATTGGGCCATTCCCAGTGCGGAAGGCCGTGCCCGAGGATCGCGGCCGACGCCCCGACCAGCACCTTGATCCGCTCCGGAACCTCGGCGCCCTGCGAACCGTAGATCTGCTGTTCGGCCAGAAAGAACCGCACATCATCTTCGAAGCGCCGGCGCCCCTCCTCGTCGAGGGCTCGGTAGAACCCGACACACCCCCGCAATACCCTGCGCCACTCGGCGGCAAAGGGCTCGCGGGCCAGACGTCGCCGCCTCAGATATCGTCTCATCGTCAGCCAGTACAGCGCGGGCGCTGCCAGCCCCGCCGCCACACCCAGCCACCACAGCTCGCCCCCGGTGGCCACTGCCGCACCGATGCCGACGGCGGCCACCACGATCGCCGCGGTCAGGCTCCATCGCGCTCTGCCTGGGTGCCACGTCTGCATCGGCTACGACCGCGCGCGCCTCTCCGGCTTCCCGAGAACCGGCCCGACCCACCCGGAGGCCAGCGCCGGGGGCTGCCATCGGCATCCGCCCGGAGTCGAACGCTCCCGGAACCGCAGCACGAAGACGGCAACCGCGATGACCGGACCGAGGTGGGGCCAGCCGGAGAGGACGAGTTCGGTCATGCGGGGAAGTCTACTCGATCTGGTCCCCCCGACCGGTCGGGATCGCCAGGAGCGGTGCCGGTTGATAGTGTGGGTCCATTCTGGAAAGGTGCGAGGCAGGCAGCCGGCAAATCTCATCATGATCTCCCCATTCGCTCAACGGGTCGTCGACGTCATCTCCGCCATACCCGAAGGCAAGGTGGCCTCCTACGGCCAGGTGGCCGCCCTGGCCGGGGATCCCCGGGGAGCCCGGCAGGTCGCCAGGTTCCTCCACTCCATGTCCGACAAGTACGACCTGCCCTGGCAGCGGGTGGTCAACAGCAAGGGGATGATCTCCCTTCCGAAACCCCACGCGAACTTCCAGCGGGCCCTGCTCGAGGCGGAAGGCGTCGTATTCGATCGAAGAGGACGGATCGACCTGACGAAGTTCGGGAACTGAACCAGGACCCTGCCCTCAGCGCTCGAAGGAGCCCCGGCCGCCGACTTCTCGGGTAGATTCGCCGACGGCGGACCGGCATCCGTATCCCGCTCCGGTCACGCCAGCCCGCGGGACACGGGCAGATACTCGTCCTTGCGGACCCTGCGGCACCCATCTCCGATCGGGAACGACGTCCCTCACCGGGGAAACCGCCGCGCTCTCCCTCTACTCCGAGTCCCCTCCCGCCCACCCCATCAACCACCCCACCACCTCGTCGTACCAGACCTCCGCGTTCGCCGGCTGCATCACCCAGTGCCCCTCGTCCGGGAAGTGCAGGAACCGCGACGGAATCCCCTGGACCTGCAGCGCGGTGAACAGACCCAGCCCCTCGGAGATCGGACAGCGGAAGTCCTGTTCGCCGTGGACGACCAGGGTGGGCGTGGAGAATTCGGCGGCGAACTGGTGGGGGGAGAAGCGATCGTGGAGTTCGCGGTTCTCGTGGGGGAGGCCGCCGTGTTCGTAGTCCTCGAACCAGAGTTCTTCGGTGGTGTAGGCCATGGTCTCGGAGAAGAACACGCCGTCGTGGCAGACCAGGGCCTTGAAGCGGCCGGTGTGGCCGAGAATCCAGTTGACCATGAACCCGCCGAAGCTGGCGCCGGCGGCGGTGAGATTGTCGGCGTCGATGGTGGAGTACTGCTGAATCAGGTAATCCACGCAGTTCATGATGTCGGTGTAGCAGTCTCCTCCCCAGTCGCCGGAGATTGCCCTCGTCAACTCCTGCCCGTACCCCGTGGATCCGGTGGGATTGGGGAACGCGACAACCGCCCCCTGTGCAGCGAACATCTGGGCGCTCCAGCGGTAGTGGAACTCGTCGGCGAAGGCGCCCTGGGGACCGCCGTGGATCAGGAGGATCATGGGGTAGGCCCTCCGGTGGTCGTACCCCGGCGGGTGGATCAGGAAACCGTGCTGCAGGTCGCCCCGGGCCCCCTCGTACCAGAACTCCTCGGCCTCCTCCATCTCCACGTCGGCGAGGGCTTCGCCGGTGTGGGTCAAGCGGGTCAGGTCCACCCGTACGTCCGCGGGCACCCCCTCGGGCAGTGGGCCCGGGGCAAGGAACGGCTCGATCCCCTCGCCAGGGGTCATCCGGTACAGGTCCAGGGGTCGGGTCGTGGTCTGGCGGCCCACGACGAAGTCGCAGGTGCCGGCGATGGGTCCGACCAGCAGGTTGTGGGTCCCCCAGGTGAGCTGTCGCACCGAGCCGTCGGCAAGGGTCAGGCGGTAGATCGACTGCCGCCCGCGGTCCTGGGCGTGGAACAACACCGAGGCGCCGTCGCCCTCGATCGCGAATCCGTGGGGGCTGCGGTCGAACGGCTCGAGGAGGGTCTCGGTCTCTCCGCTCGCCAGGTCGTAGCTCTTGATGCGCAGCTTGTCCGCCTCGTAGCCGGGGGTGGCCATGGCCAGGTAGAGCAGGCGTTTGCCGTCCGGTGTGAACCGGGGGTGGATGTCACAAGCGTCGCTGGTGGAGATCCGCGCCGGCTCACCGGCGGGTTGGATGCCGTCGAGTCCCAGCAGGTAGATCGAGTTGTTGGTGGACCGCGCCACCATCTCGTCGGGGTTCATCGCGAACGCGAGCTGGCTCCCGTCGGCGGAGAAGTCGAAGTCCCGGGCGGTGTCCAGGGCCATGGGTGGGGCATCCCGGTCCCCGGGGGTGACGTCGCACATCTCCCCGGATTCCAGATCCACGACGAAGAGGTGATTGCGCCGGCGGTCCCTCCAGTGGTCCCAGTGCCGGTAGAGGAGCTCGTTCGCCACCCGCGCCGACGACTTCTCGTTCGCCAGCCCGTGGACCTTCGCCCGGGGCGGGCCCTTCTTCGGATCGACCTCCTCGTCGTCTCCCTTGGTGTAATCCGCGGACACCACCACCGAACGCGCGAAGGCGATCCGGCACCCGTCCGGCGCCCACACCGGGCTCCCCACGCCGCCGTAGCCCGACGTGATCCGCCGTGCCTCCCCGCCAGGACCCAGCGGAAGTACCCACAACTGCCCGCCTTGCTCCGCGTCCCGGTCGCTCACGAAGGCCAGGCGATCCGATCCCGGAGCCCAGGAGGGCGAGGAGTGGTTGCCCGGGCCGGGTGTCAGCTCCCGCTGCTCGCCGCTGTCCAGATCCAGCAGGTGAAGGGTGCGCGAGACCTTGTTCTGCTTCGCGTCGTGGCGCGCGGTGGTGAAGGCCACGTGACGCCCGTCGGGCGAGACCGTGGGCCCCTCGATGCGATCGATGCTCATCAGGTCGGCGAAGGTCAACGGCTTCACGGTGGAGTCCTCCAGGATGCAGGGAGTCTAGTGATCACCGGATGGCTTTGCTAGATCATGGACCCGGACCCACGCGGCCGGACCCGCCGGCGGAAGGCCGCCCCGCCGTGGCACCCGGAGACGGACCGATGCGTACCTTGTCCACGCCCCATCGCCTCGAGACCGAGGTCAAGCGCTCGCGCTTCATCGCGATCGCCGCCCGCGCGGACGACCCCGACGAGGCGCTGGCCGTCCTGTCCGAAGTCGGCGATGCCGCGGCCAACCACAACTGCTGGGCCTACCGCATCGGCGATGCCTACCGCTTCTCCGACGACGGCGAACCCGGGGGCACGGCGGGGCGTCCCATCCTCTCGGCCATCGAGGGCCAGGGGCTGGATCACGTGGTGGTGGTGGTGACCCGCTTCTTCGGGGGGATCAAGCTTGGCGCCGGCGGCCTGGTCCGGGCCTACGGCGGGGCGGCGGCAAGCTGCCTGCGCGAGGCGGATCAGGTCGAGGTGGTCCCCCACACCACGCTTCGAATCCGCGCCCCCTACGAGGTGACCGGCGCGGTGTACGGCTTGCTCGACACTCCCGGGGTCGCCAAGATCGCCGAGACCCACGGCGCCGGCGGCCTGGAGCTACAGGTGAGCGTGGCCGAGGACGCCGTCGACGACTTCAGCTCCGCCCTGTCCGACGCGACCCGGGGCAAGGCGGCGATCCAGGAGGAACCATGCCCCTGATCCGCTTCACCCTCGACCACCCCGACGCCGCCAGGGAGACCGTCGACGCCCTGCTGATGGGCGGAACGGCCGCCGTCGTCGAGGTCATGGGCAAGCCCGAGAGATTCGTGATGGCGAGCTGCGAGCGGGCTGACATCGCCTTTGGCGGCTCCCGCGATCCGGCGGCGTGGGTGGAGGTGCGGTCCATCGGCGGGCTGGACGACGACACCAACGTGGCCCTTTCGGAGCGGCTCTGCGCTTTGCTCGGAACGGTGGCCGACATTCCCGCGGAGCGCTGCTTCCTCAACTTCGTCGATATCCCCCGCCCGAACTGGGGCTGGAACGGCGGTACCTTCGGACAGAAGCGCTAGCCCGCCGGGAGAACGATGGCACGCCTCTACGCTGACCTGCACCCGCATCCGTCCCTCTACTCCTTCAACCGGATGCGCAACAGCGCCGCCGAGGACGACCCCGAGCGCTTCCACCCCTGGCAACCCATGCCCGTCGACGAGCGCAAGATGGCCGAAGGCGCCCACGCCGCCGGCTACACCCAGGCCAGCTTCGCCAAGCTGACCCGGAGCCGAGCCCGGCTGGCCTTCGCCTCCCTGACCCCCATCGAGCGGGGGTTCCTCGAGTTCGGCGAGGGCGAGGACCGACGGCCCTTCACCCGCGAGGCCCTGCGCCTCGCCACGGGCGCGACCGCCGTGAAGGGGGGCCTGGAGTGGATCCGGCGGGGTCGGGCCGGCGCCGAGGAGGAGATCACCCGCATCCTCCGCAACCGCGGCCCCGTGCGTCAGGCGCTGCAGGTCTTCTATACCCACTACAGCCTGTCGCGGGTGCGGTACATGCTCTCGGACCGCTACGACTACTGGGACGAGTACCAGCGGGAGCTCGCCTTCCTGCGCGGTGCCGATGGTCGGCGCCACCATCCCTCACCCGGCCCCGCGGGGCCGGGCACCGACGAGGACGTGGAGGGTTGCTACCAGCTGGTCCGGGACGCGGCCCAGCTGTCGCAGATCATCGAGTCGGACAGCGACGAGATCGCGGTTGTTCTGACCATCGAAGGGGCCCACACCTTCGCGCTGGAGACGGACGGCCGGCCGATCCCGCTGGACGGGATCGTCGAACGGATCGGACAGCTCCGGGCCCAGCCGGAGCCGGTGCTGGTGTTGACCCTCGCCCACCACTTCGACAACGGGATCTGCGGTCACGCCCACTCCCTGCCGTCGGCGGCACGCCTGGCCATGGACCAGAGTCTCCACATGCACGAGGGTTTCGTGCGCGAGGGGGACCGGGGCCTGACCATCGTTCGGGAACTCCTGGATCTGGACGCCGACCTGGAGGGCCGGGGCGGTCACCGGATCCTGCTGGACATCAAGCACATGAGCCCCCTGACCCGCCGGGAGTACTACCGGGAGGTCATCGAGCCCCACAACGCGCGCTGGGAGGCCCGTTCCGAGGCGGAACGCGGGGAGACCCAGCCCCTGCCCGTGGTCGCCACCCACGTGGGCTACTCAGGCGTACCCAGCCTGCAGCAGCTCGTGGACGACGCCCACCGGGAGACCGATCACCACTTCATCGGCGGCTTCAATGCATGGGGCCTCAATCTCTGCGACGAGGACGTGCGGATGGTGCACCGGAGCCGGGGGCTGATCGGCCTGATCTTCGATCGCCGCGTCGCCGGTGTGGCTCCGGGGGTGCAGGTGCCGGACCACCTGTGGGATCAGGTGCTCTTCCGCCAGATCCTGGGATTCGTGGACGCCGTGATGCTCGACGACCGGGTCCCCCGGGGAGACCGCCGCCGGATCTGGGACTGCCTCTGCTTCGGCACCGACTTCGACGGGGTCACCCACCCCCTGCCGCGCTACCCCACCGTCCTGGACTACGACCGCCTCGCCGACGATCTGACGCGCCTGCTCCACGGCGTGAAACACACGCGGATGATCGAGGAGATCGGGGTCGAGGAGCTGGTGGAGAAGATCTGCTGGCGGAACGCGTACGAGTTCGCAGTGCGGCATCTGCCCGGCTAGGAACCGGCGGCGTTCGGGCGTCAGCGAGAACGTCTCTACGAATGCAGCTTGCGGTAGGCCTCCCACAGGGCCTGCATCGGGCCCACGAGGCCCTCGTGCAGGGCGTCCTTGTCGGCCTCGGCCCAGGTGTCGGGATCCCCGTGGACGAAGGTGGTCTTGTCCACCCGGTTGTCGAAGCGGGCGATGGGCAGGTGGTAGCTGCGGCCGTGGGCCTCGATGCGGATGGTGTCCGCCACGCCCGAAGCGCCGATCAGGTGCTCGATGTCGTCGCACCCGTAGTCGTTGAGCATCACGGTCTCGGGGGCGCTGTGGTGCAGGATGCTGCCGGGGTCGTTGGGGTCGCAGCGGGCGATGTTCTTGCGCCGGGACTCCTCGGGCGTGACCCAGATGTACAGGATGCCGGCCCGCTCCAGGAGCTCGGGCGCCAGCTGGGACAGGTTCCAGCCGTAGCCGTAGGGCTTGGACAGGGGCATCGTCGAGCCCTGGGGGCCGCCCCGGGCGAACTCGATGACCAGAGTCTTGTCGTCCATCCGGTCCGGCTTGCCGCCGAACAGCTCGCCCACGAGGCGGTCGGTCTCGCCCTGCAGCGCGGTGGCGACCTCGGTCTTCAGCGAGGCGTCCATCCCCTCGAAGACCGCCGGTGCACCCACGCGGCCGCGAGCGGCGTCGATGCGGGCGAACACGGCCTCGGGGTCGGCCGCCGGCGCCGGAGCCGACGGGTCCATCATCACGGCGTAGTCGTCGTTGACCAGCTGCAGCAGGGTCCCCCAGTCCGCCAGGTGCACGAAGCGCTCCCGGGGACCGCCGTAGAACTGCATGTCCTGGCCGCGCGCCACCAGCTGCTCGTCGATGCAGCGGAAGTAGTGCACGTACGGGAAGTCGTCCAGCTGGACCGTGTCGCTGATGTGGTAGGTGTCGATGCGCTGCTCCCGAGGCGTGTGCAGCATGAAGCGGCGGACCTCGGACTTGCCCGAAGCGGGCAGGGCGAGCAGGAGCAGGGTGTCGATGAACTTCGGTGTGGTCATGGGATCTCCAGAATCTTCTCGCAATGCACGGGGATCCTGCCCGTGTGCCGCCGCGACGTCAATCGCCTCGCGCGCGTTGCAACAAACACTGGTCACGAGCGCCGTGGTGGTGTAGTTGATTCGGACCGGACCCGAATACCCCGGAGGCCCCCATGCGTTCGACGGTTGTCTCTACCCTTCTCGCCCTGCCGCTGCTGCTCGCCGGCTGCCCCAAGGAAGACGAGCCCTGCGAGCCGGACCTCGACGTCAAGATCAACGAGGTGATGGCCAACCCCGACGGCCAGGACACGGGCCTGGAGTGGATCGAGCTGTACAACGCCGGCGACGACGCGGCGGACGTCAGCGGGTGGTCGCTGTCCTGGTACAAGTCGGACCCCGAGGAGCCCAACGACGACCTCCGGCTGCCCGAGGAGACGGTCATCGAGGCGGGCGGGTTCCTGGTCGTCGGTGGTGAGTTCGTCAGCCCCGAGCCCGACGTGGTCGCCGACCTGGACCTGGGCAACGGCGACGACGGCGACGGCATCCAGCTGGACAACTGCGAGGGCGACCTGCGGGACGTGCTGGTGTACGGCGACGAGGCCAACGACCACGGAATCAAGGACGAGTCCGGTGCCGCCGCGGAGTCGGTGGCCCCCAAGCCCGGCAACGACGAGACCCTGGCCCGGGTCCCGGACGGGGAGGACACGGACCTGTCCGGCGAGGACTTCATGATCTGCGCGCTCGCGGGCGGCACACCCGGCGCCTCCAACGCCGAGTGCCAGGCCGGCGGCGGCCAGTGTGACGCCGCATCGGCGCCGGTCCGGATCAACGAGATCCTGGTGGACCCGGACGGTGCCGACACCGGTTTCGAGTGGGTCGAACTGGTGAACACCGGCGCGGCCACCGTGGACGTCTCGGGCTGGACCATCGAGTGGTACAAGAGCGACATGGGCAGCCCCGGCAGCGCGGTCCTCCCCTCGGACACCACGATCGAGGCCGGCGGCTTCCTGCTGGTGGGTGACGAGTCGGTGGCGGACGCGGACGTCACCGTGGCCCTGGACATGGGTCAGGGAACCCACGGGGACGCCCTGTGGCTGCTGGACTGCGGTGGCGACTTCGCCGACGGGATGGCCTACGGCGACGACAACGCCGACGAGGTCGAGGACGCGCCGGGCCACGTGGCGGTCACCATCGCCCCCAAACCGGGCTCCGGTCGGACCCTGGCCCGCTTCCCCGATGGCGACGACACCGACGACTCCGAGGCCGACTTCTGCCTCTGCGAGGCCGAGGCCGCCACCCCGGGCGCCGCCAACGAGGACTGCTGTGGCATCGTCCCGCCCGAAGGCGACCTGGCCAGCGACGTGATGATCGTGATCAACGAGGTCCTGGTGAACCCGGACGGAGACGACAGCGGCAACGAGTGGGTGGAGCTGTACAACGCCGGACCCAACGACGCCAACCTCACCGGCTGGGCGATCTCCTGGTACAAGGGCGACCCGGCCGCCCCCTCGGGCACGCTGACCATCCCGGAGACCGTGCCGATCCTCGGCGGGGGCGAGTTCCTGCTCGTCGGCGACGCCAACGTGGTCGCCGCCGAGGTCACCGGCACCCTGGACCTGGGGCAGGGCACCGACGGCGACGCGATTCACCTCGGCGACGGCTTCGGTACGTACGAGGACGGGTTGGTCTACGGCGACAACAACGACGACCTGATGGAGATCGAACCGGGCGTCCTCGCGGCGACCTGGGCCGTCAAGCCGGGCAACGACGAGTCGCTGGCCCGCATCCCCGACGGCCAGGACTCCGACGACTCGTCCACCGACTTCGGGATCTGCGGCGAGCTCGGCGGCACACCGGGCGAGTCCAACGCCACCTGCCAGTAGCCGGGGGAAACCATGCGTCTTCGCATCGCGCACCGACTGGCCCGCATCCTGGCTCCGCTGGGGCTCGCGGCCGCCCTCCCGCTGCTGTGCGGCTTCGACTACGGCACGCAGGTCCTGGTGACCACCGAGGCCGAGATCTACGAGCTGGAGCACAACGGCGAGATCGACGAGGAGCTGCGCAACCAGCTCCTCGAGCTGCTGTGGAATCCCCTGGACCTCAACGAGGCCGATCGGGAATCCCTGCAGAGGCTCCCGGACGTGACCTACGAGATGGCCGACGAGATCATCGCCCGCCGGGACATGCAGCCCTTCGACCGCGTGACCCAGCTGCGGGACGTGGTCGGCCGACCTGTCTACGCCCAGTGCCGTTCCTTCGTGTACGTGGACGAGGCCGCGGCCAAGCCGATCCCGGTCAAGGGCAGCGTCGCCGCACGGATGACCGAGCAGTTCAACGACGAGACCTTCCCGGTCCTCTACCTCAAGGGCCGGATCAAGGCGATGAAGTGGCTCGAGGCCGGCCTGATCGTGGCCGAGCAAGAGGACGTGTACGGCGTGGAGTACGGCGCCGGCGACGTGCTCATCGAGGGAAGGCGCCCCAAGGTCTCCCTGGAGCGGGTCCACGCCGCCGTCTACCAGGACCGGTTCTCGGTCATCGCCGGCCACTACAAGGCGGGCTTCGGCCAGCGGCTGGTGTTCGACGTCACCGATCGGGACCGCGCCCACGGGTTCTACTCGGATCTCAAGATCTACGAGGACTACGACGGCTACGACTCCTACTCGACGCCCAAGCGCCTGCTGGGCGCCGCGGGCCGGGTGAACATCCTGCTGCCCAAGGGCAAGGTCCTGGAGTTCACCCTCTTCGGGTCCATCAACCCCCAGGACCTGTACTACGCCGACATCAGCCCCAACGACTACACGACCACCGGCGGCGAGGAGGTCACCTACCCACGCTTCCCCCACGTGTACCGGGAGGAGCTGATCGGGTTGAATTCCACGTTCCGCTTCTCCAGCCGCTCCCACATCGGCCTCACCGGCTGGGTGGGCCACGCGGTCAAGAAGTACGACTTCGACTTCACCGGCTACCCCATCCCCAACCGCCCCGTGTACGGGGCCTTCGGCGCCGACATGGCCTTCCAGATCGGGCTGATGGACATGATGGCCGAGGTCGCCCTGACCGACACGGGCGGCTTCGCCGGCCGCGGCGAGTGGATCTTCAACCCGCGCAAGTCGGAGATCAGCGTCGCGTTCCGCTACTACGGGACGAACTTCGACAACCCCCACAGCCGGGGGCGATCCGAGCCCGACGAGCTCGGCCGGATCGACGACGAGGCGGAGATCATCCCCGGTGGCAAGCGGGACGTGGACGAGCTGGGACCCCAGGTCCGCGCCGTGTTCCAGCCCCTACCGTGGCTGCGCCTGCGGGCCAAGGCCGACCTCTGGTACCGGATGTCCCTGGACCTCGGCAACCTCTACGTCGAGGGCCGGGTCGACGTGGATCCCCTGCCCTGGCTCGGCTTCGACGTCCTGGGGAGCATGCGAGACAAGGATCTGGCCAACGGCGGCCGGGAGCAGACCTACGACTCGTACGGCGACGACGAGCCGGCGGGACAGAAGCTGTACATCGGCACCGGGATGCGGATCATGCCCGTCGAGCCGCTGACCCTGCAGGTCTTCTACCGGGCGTCGTGGGAGGACGCCAGCAGCATCGACGACGCCTTCGAGACCACCAACTACGTCTGGGGCAAGGTGATGTGGGACATCACCGACTGGATGTACTTCGCCGCCCGCGCCAAGTACTTCAAGGGCCAGGCCGACAACTACGGCGACAACTACGGCAGCTTCTACACGCAGCTGCGCTTCCGGCTGCCGGGCAAGGTCAGCATCTACGGCCGCTACGAGATGATCAACGACCTGGAACAGCCCGAAGTGATCACCGACGAGGCGGACGGCAAGCTGGACCCGATCCACAAGCTCAAGGTCGCCATCGACTGGCGGTTCTAGGTCCGGATCCGTGGGAGAGACGACCATGGCGCGCTCCGGAGTGATCCTTCTGATCGGCGCCGCCGCGTCTCTTGCGGGCTGCTCCGGACACCCCTGCACGGGCCGGGCTGAGGAGACCTGCCGGGATCCGGTCCAGGTGGAGGTCGTGACCGTCCTGGACGGGGACACCATCGACGTGGAGCCGGCGGTGGACCTGGGCGACGCCGGCGAGGTGGACCGCTTCCGACTGCTGTGCATCGACACCGCCGAGACCGGCGAGTGCGGGTACGACGAGGCCCAGGTGCGCCTCGAGGAGCTGGTGGGCGGCAAGACCGTCACCCTGCGCTTCGACGACGAGTGCACCGGGGTGTACGGCCGGGGCCTGGCCTACGTGAGCGTGGGGGGACGGCTCGTGAACCTGCGGCTGGCGAAGGAGGGATTCGCCCTGCCCATCGAGGACTACTTCGGAGACCACGCCTGCTGCGAGGCGGTGATCTCGGCCGCCGAGGCCGCAGAGGCCGCGGGTTCGGGCAGCTGGGGTGAGTGCGCCGAGGATCCCTGGCTCTAGACCACGATGCTCGACAACCTCCGCCACACCGCGTACCTGCGGGCCTTCAGCTGGCTGAAGATACCCCTCATCGCCTGGCTCCGGCCCACGGTGGTCGAACTCAGCGACAGCCGCTGCGTGATCCGCTTCCCCCTCGGTCGCCGCAGCCGCAACCACCTGGCCTCGATGTACTTCGGGGTGCTGTGCGTGGGGGCGGACTGCGCGGGCGGCATCATCGCCATGCGCACCATCCGCAAGCGCGGCAGCGAGGTCGCCTTCGTGTTCAAGGACTTCCAGGCCCGGTTCCTCAAGCGCGCCGAGGGGGACGTGCTGTTCACCTGCGAGCAGGGCGAGGCGCTGCGGGAGCTGGTGCTGCGCGCCGAGGCCAGCGCAGAGCGGGTCGAGGAGACCGTCCGTGTGGTCGCCACGGTCCCCGATCAGCTGGGCGAGGAGCCGGTGGCGGAGTTCGACCTGACCATCTCACTCAAGCGCCGAAACGTTTGAATCCCCACGCGCGCGCAAACCTGGTATGTTGCGCCGTCCCTACCCCAAAACCGATCCCCCACGGGAGGCATAGATGACCCGGATGTCCGTCGTTCGACCCTTGATCTTCGTGGCCTGCGCAACCGCCTGCGCCCTGACCGTCCTCGCTTGCTGATGATGCGGTGGCGGCGGTGGTGGTGGCAGCAGCTGGGACACCGGGGACTTCACCACCGATTCCGGCGGCGGCAGCGACAGCAAGAAGCTCCACGCGCTGGGCGAGGTGGTGACGATCAAGAAGCACCGGGTCGCCGTCCACGAGGTCAAGTTCACCGAGCAGGGTATGGTGGCCGGCTTCACCATGGCCAACGACGGGACCGACAACGTCGAGGTCACCAACATCCTGGGCTGGGAAGCGCGCAACGAGGACGGCACCACCCTGGAGCAGGACATCTTCGCCTGCGACTCGGCGCTGGGTGGGACCCTGATGCCGGGCGAACTGCTCAAGGGCAACATCTGCTGGGAAGGCGCCCAGCCTGGGGTGAAGATCATCT
Organism: uncultured Rickettsiales bacterium; assembly: GCA_964542165.1. GTDB lineage: Bacteria > Myxococcota_A > UBA796 > UBA9615 > CAYRNR01 > CAYTBN01. The sequence continues at coordinate 1,746 of CAZITQ010000211.1, read as the reverse complement.
ATACGCCGGACCTGTTCGGCGACAAGGTGTCGTGGCAGATCGCCGAGGCCGGCGCCGTCGACCCCGGGATCACCGCCAACGCCTCGGCCGCCCCCGCGTCCAAGGCCCTCGGCGAGGCCGTGGTGCTCAACGACCAGAACGTCACCCTCAACACCGCCACCATCAAGAGCAAGAAGCTCACCGCCAACTTCCTGATCGAGAACACCGGCTCCAGCGACATCACGGTGTCCGGCTTGATGGGCTTCGAGGCCAGGACCCCCGACGGGACCACCCTCGAGCAGGACTTCTTCAACTGCAAGTCCGACCTCACGGGTACCGTGATGCCCGGCGACAAGATCAAGGGCAACGTCTGCTGGACCAATGCCGTCGAGGGCACCAAGATCTATTACACGCCCTCCCTGTTCGGCGGGACGACCATCACGTGGGTCGTGCCCTGAATCGAGGCGTCGGCCCCCGTCACCGGCCTGATCCCGTCCCCGTTGCCCGCCGACCGGGGACAAGTCCCTTCTTTTCGATCTCCCCCCCACGTCGATCCCGAAATCCCCTCGATCCAGGACAGATCCGCACGCACCTCCGCGGACAAGACGAGACTTGACCCCGCCCAAGGCGAGAGACTACTCTCCTCCCATGGCCAGAGCACTGCGAATCATCGAGCCGGGACTGTGGCACCACGTGACCAACCGCGGCCTGAACCGGGCAGCGATCTTCGACGACGAGGACGACCGCGAGGTCTTCTTGCTGCGGCTGGCCGAGTGCTCGGACCGCTGGCAGGTGTCGACCGGGGCGTACGCTCTGCTCGACGGCGAATTCCACCTGCTGCTGAGGGACGAGACCGGCGGACTCAGCCGCGCCATGCGTCATCTGACCGGTGTGTACACCCAGCTGTACAACCGGCGCCACGACCGCGAGGGACCCCTTCTGCGCGGTCGGTTCCAGGCCCGCGTGGTCCAGCCGGGTCGGTTCCTGGGGCTGGTGGCCCGGCGACTCCACACCCTGCTCGACGGCCGCGAAGGTGGGCCGGCGGCCCCTCCCCTGGCCCGCAGCAGCCGGGGGCACTACCGCACCCCGGACCGGCCGGCCTGGATGTCGGTCTCCGCCGTACTGGCACCCTTCGGGGGCGACACCGACGCCGGAAGGCGCCGCTTCGAGGCCTTCACCGGCGAGCGGACGCCGCCGGAGCTCCGCTCCCGGCTCGAGGGTGTCCCCTGGCATCCCTTCGTGGGGGACGACGAGTTCGTGGACCTCTGGCGACACCGCCTGCGCTCGGATCCGCGCTACACCGACGCGGAGGTCCCCGACGCTCGCCGCCTCCGCGCGTGGTCGGTGGACGAGATCGTCGACGCGGCCTGCCAGGTCTACGATCTGCCCGAGTCCACCTTGATGGCCAGCGCGCGGGGCCGGCTCAATCTGCCGCGGATGGTCTGCATGATGGTCTGCCGCGACCGTTCGGGGGCCAGCCTCAAGGAGATCGGAGCGCGCTTCAGCGTCTCCCCCGGCGCCGTCTCCGCCCTCGCGACCCGGACCCGCAGCCGCGTGGCCAACGATCCCGAAGGTGAGGCGCTCGAGGCGCGGCTGATGGACCGGTTGTCTCGACCGCCCGTCCGGACCGTGCCCGATCCCACCGGGCTGCGGGATCACATCGGCCGCATCGTGGAGTGATCCCCGGGAGCGTGTCGGGCATAGCCGCCGCGGGCGGCGAGCCAGACGGCTCCTCTCGTGCCCGTGCCCGTGCCCGTGCCCAGGCCG
>CAZITQ010000210.1:0-17111 GCA_964542165.1 uncultured Rickettsiales bacterium | reverse complement strand
CCTAGAAACTTGAGCGGCTCCGGATTACGCTAGTTCGCCGTGGCCTCCGAGGGAGTCCTCTGAGGCCGCTACCCGACCCAAGAACGGAGAGAGGTTCAAACATGCGCTGGATGATCAGTTTGGTTTCGTGCCTGACCCTGTTCCTGTTCGTTCCGGGGTGTCCCACCACACCGCCGGTCGATGACGACGACGACAACGACGACTCCGCCGGGGACGACGACGACGACACGGGGGACGACGACACGGGGGACGACGACACGGGCGACGATGACACGGGCGACGACGACACGGGCGGCGACCCGATGCTGACCACGGATCCGGTCCAGATGGACTTCGGCCAGGTGTGCGTCGGGGAGCCCTCCTTCCGTCCGCTGCGGCTGATCAACGACGGCACGGGCACGCTCATCGTCACCGGCCAGAACAGCGATATCCCGCCGCTGGGGATCGAGGAGTTCGTCGGCGAGATCGAGCCCGGAGACAACGGGGTCGTCGGCGTGACGGCGGCCTGCGCGCAGCCCAACCCGTTCGAAGGTGTGATCCACATCTTCAGCAACGACCCGACCAGCCCTGACTACACGGTGCCCGTGAACTACCTGTGCGTGAATTGCTGAGCGGGCGCCCCTGCGGCACACGCGTACGTTGCTTTCTCGGCCGGCGTAGTTAGTCCTGCCCTGTCGGGACACCATGACGTCACGCGCCGCCGCCCTTCCCACCACTGCGCTGGTCTTCGCGCTCCAGTTCGGCTGCCCCGGCGACCCATCGATCACCGACGACGACGTGGCCGACGACGACGCCGGTGACGACGACTCCCTCGACCCCCTGGACCTGGAATCGGCCCCCGAACTCGACGACTCGGGCCTGGGTCCGGCGCTGGCGTGGGCGGGCGTTCTGGAGGCGGGGTCCGACCTCCTCGTCGGCGGGGCGGCGGGCGCATCCCGGCCGGGCGACTACATGGTGGTGAACAACATGGGCCGCTTCGTGGTCCGCGGCGATCGCCAGGGGTCCGGGTACGTGGGGGTGCCGGGCGCCCTGATCGACATCGACTGCCGACGGGGCGAGGGCAACGCGGACGCGGACGCCCTCGTGGAGCTGGTGACCCTGCTGGGCGAAGGCCGGGTCTTCGTGGCCACCTCGTACGAGGTGGCGACCGAGGGATTGGAGCCCGGGGTGTCCGCCCAGCTGAAGCTGCACGGCACCGACCGCCCCCTGGACCTGCTGACCGCCTCCCTGGAGGATCCCGGGGCCTATCCGCCCCTGGGCCTCGAGGTGCACCAGTCGCTGACCCTGGCCCCCGGATCCCCTGCCATGTGGCTGGAGACCACGGTGGTCAACACCACGGACCAGCACCTGGACTTGCCGCTGAGCGACCTGATGTTCGTCGATGCCTCGGTGGCCGCCCCCTTCGTGCCCGGCATCGGCTTCGGCGGGGAGGGGGCGACGGGGGAGCGGGACATCGTCGCCTACCAGTCCCACGACAGCGAGCAGGCGATCGGCCTGTTCTGGCGGGACGATTCCGTCCGGGTCGACCACCTACCCGGCGTTCACGACGCCATCGGGCACGTGGTGGCCGAGGGGCCCACGCTGTCCCTGGCACCGGGCGAGTACGACTCCTACCGGCGGGTGGTCGCGGCGGTCCGGGACGTGGGAACCATGGACTTCTACCGCAAGCTGACCGGCGAAACGTGGCCGGTGACCCTGGAGGGGTGGGTCCGCTACGAGGGTGAGGACAAGCGGATCTGGCACGCGCGCGTCTTCCTCCAGGACCCCGACGGCACGCCGCGGCTGATGGCCCGCACCGAGTCCCTGGGGGGCTACTACATCGCCACGGACGAGGGGGACTGGCGGGTGGAGGTGGTGGCCGATCTCGACAACGAGTGGGTCGATCTGCCCCCGGGGATCGGCGCGTTCGGCGCGCGGGCGAACGAGGCGGACAACGAGCAGGCCCTGTGGGCCTGGACGGATCCGGAGGCGGTGCTGATCCAGCCGGTGGCGGACGGCCATCATCGCCCCGACGACGCGTCGATCACCCTGGAACCGGGCCGTACGTGGCTCGAGTTCACCCTGGAACGGCCCGCAACCCTGGCGGTCCGGGTGGAAGACGGGGATGGCCAGCCCCTCCCCGCCGTGGTCCAGGTGCGCTTCCCTCCCGGCGTCTCCGATCCCCACCCGCCGCGGCCCGAGCTGGGGGAGCGCCGCCCCGGGAACCGGTTGCGCAAGGTGCTCTTCCTGGTGGACGGGGAGGCCGAGGTCCCCGTGCCGTCCGGGACCTACGACCTGCTGGCCCACCGGGGGCTGCAGTACGAGATCGACCGGTCGGAGGACGTCGTCCTCGCGGCGGGGGAGACCACGTCGGTGACCCTGACCCTGGACCGAGCCTTCGATGCCGGGCCGTACGTGGCCGCCGACCTGCACAGCCATGCCTCGGCGTCCCCCGACGGCGAGGCGACGGCCCAGGAGCGGCTGGCGGTGGCGGCGGCCAACGGGATCCAGGTCCACGTGGCCAGCGAGGCGGATCAGGTGGCGGACTACCGCCCGGTGGCCACGGCCATGGGGCTGGACGGCACGCTGATGACGGTTCCGGGGGTGGAGCTGTCCTCCCTGGCCCACGGTCGCTACGTCGCCTATCCCCTGGAGCCGGACGAGAGCCTGCCCAACGGCGGCGCCGTGCGGTGGTGGGAGGGGGCGATCCAGGCGGAGGCGCTGACCGACCGGCTGCGGGAGTCCGTGGGGGCGGGCGGGGTGATCCAGGTCCACGACGGGCGCGGAGACCGGGGCATGTTCGCCCTGGCCGGGTACGACCCGGACACCGGCCTGACCGCCGCCCCCTCGCGCTACGGCGGGGACTTCGACGCGGTGGAGCTGGTGACCGGCGCATGGTCGGCGGACACCGAGCAGCTGAGGGCGGACTGGTGCTCGCTGCTCGACCGGGGTGAGAGGCCGGTGGCCGTCGGGGCCAGCGGCGCCACCGGAAAGGCGCCCGACGCCAGCCTCGCGCGGACCTACCTCGACCCGGGCGGGGGTGACCTGATCGGGCTGGACCCCGAGGACATCGCCGCGGCGGTGCGCGCCGGGAGGACGGTGGTCTCGGCCGGGCCCTTCGTGGAGCTGTGGGCCACCGACGGCGCGGGGGGGGAGGTCGGACCGGGGGGGAGCCTGAGCGCTGCGTCGGCCACCTTGCACGTGCGCGTGCTGGCCCCCAGCTGGATGGATGTGGACAGCGTGGACGTGTACGGCCCCGGGTGCTCGCCGGTGGCAAGCCAGACGGTGGAGCCCGGCGCGTCGGCGCCGGTGTGGTTCGAGGGGGAGTTCCCGGTCCAGCCGGAGGGCGACGCCTACTACTTCGTGGAGGTGCGCGGGACGGACCCGATGGATCCGGTGTGGCCGGATGCCCTGCCCTACGCCATCACCAACCCCATCTTCATCGACGCCCCGTAGCCTCTTTCGCCCCCTTTCGGGTGCCTCGGCAATAACCTCGCGCCCGGGCACGTTCAACCCGGTTGCGTCCACCGGATTCGGTGGTACTGTGCACGCTGCGAGGAGGGCGTGACGATGCGATGGAGCCGTACGCTGTGGCTGCTGGCCCTGTTGACCCTGGCGCTCGCGGGGTGCCCCACGGATGACGACGACGACAGCGCGTCCGGAGACGACGACGACACCGCGTCCGCCGTCGAGGACCTCGAGGTGGACGTCAGCGACGTGATCGGCGCGGTGGTCACCCTGCGCTGGTCCACGGCGACCGAGACCGGCGGGCGGGTCGAGTTCGGCCCCACCGACGCCCTGGGCCGCCAGGTGGTCGATCCCGCCGACGCGGCGGACACCCACGAGGTGACCCTGCTCGGGCTGGTCGCGGACACCGAGTACCACTACCGGGTCGTGGCGACCGAGGGCGACGCGGAGATCGGCAGCAGCGAGGGCACCTTCGTCACCGGCCCGCTGCCCGCCGAACTGGTCGGTGTCGATCTGCAGATCGAGGAGCCGTCGCCCGAGGCGGCCCACAGCGGCTACATCGCGGTACCGCTGATCAGCCAGGTCTCGATCCCGATCATCGTCGACAGCGAGGGCAATCCGGTGTGGTGGCACGTGGACGAGACCCCCCACGAGACCATCACCACCGTCTACCTGACGACGGATCGCAAGTCCGTGATCTACAACTCGTTCCACATGCAGGGGGACAACGACGGCGAAGGGGAGACCCCCGAGAAGATGGTCCGCGTCTCCCTGGACGGTCGGACCGTGGAGCGCATCGACGCCCCCCACCACACCCACGACTTCGCCGAGCTGCCCGACGGCACCCTGGCGTACATCGCCGAGGACCGCAGGGACTTCGACGGGGAGCTGATCCGCGGCGACAAGATCACCGAGCTACGCCCGGACGGGACCACCGTGGACGCCTGGAGCGTGTGGGATCACTTCGACTACGACCCCGAGCAGGTGCCCCAGACCGGTACCGGGTACACCCACGCCAACGCGCTGGACTACCTACCCGAGGAGGACGCCTACTACGTGTCCCTGCGCAGCCAGAGCTGCATCATCAAGATCGACCGGGCCACGGGCCAGGTGGTGTGGACCCTGGGCAGCTACCTCAGCGACTTCGAGTTCCTCGGCTCCTACCCCATCTCGGACCAGCACCAGTTCCACGTGCTGGGCGACAACGTGCTGATCTTCGACAACGGCCACGTGGAGGACCAGGCATCCCGGGCCGTGGAGTGGTCCCTGGACATCGGCGCCGGCAGCGCGGACCTGGCCTGGTCCCACTACACCGATCCGGTGCTGTACATCATCTCCGGCGGTGACGTGACCCGCCTGCCGTCGGGCAACACCCTGATCACCTGGAGCTCGGCGGGACAGATCGACGAGGTCGACCCGGACGGCACCCTCCTGTGGCGGCTGTACACCTTCGTCGGCTACGGAGTGGGTTTCACCCAGTGGATCGGGGACATCGACCAGCGGTAGGCCGACGGGCGCCTACGCCGGCTCGACGAAGATCGGGGATGCGCCCACGGAGACCTTGGAGGACTTGACGGTCTCGGTGGACGGCGTGGCGCTGGCGTTGTCGATGATGTGGGTCACGTTCACGCTGCCCTTGCCCAGGTGCTCGCTCAGGTCCAGCGTCTGGGTGCTGGAGGCCCAGGCCACCATCACCACCTTGTCGCCGGGGCAGGTGAACCGGTAGAGCCACAGCCCGTCGTTGCTGACGGTCTCGACGGACTCGTACCTCCCGATCTTGTCCACGAGCAGCTTGAAGGTCCGGTAGGCCGGCTTCCGGGCGTTGCTCCTGTCGTCGATGAGGTTGCAGCCGTTGAACTTGTTCTTGGCCGCCGCCGACCTGTAGCCGTGCCAGAACACCTTCTCGGCACCCTTGGCCGAGAACACGACGAGCCGCTTGACCATGTGCCGGGCCTGGATTCGCTCGGAGGTGGGGCCGGAGACCGCCGAGCCGTCGACGCTCGAGGTGGCGGTCTCGGTGACCCAGATCGGCTTGTCCACGCCGTGGCGATCCAGGACGGACTGGTACGAGTCGTACCGCTCCTCCAGGCGCTGCTCGAAGCTGCCGTCGGCCCGGCCGTAGTAGTGGAAGTTGCCCACGTCGAAGTAGGCCCCGGCGCCTCGCTCCAGCAGGGAATCCATGGTGCTCACGCCCCGCTCGAACAGCTCGTCGTCGTCGCCGGCCACGGCGGTGATCATCACGGTGGCCTCCGGGTAGGCCTCCTTGATCCAGCCGTAGGTGTACTTGATCGTCTCGAAGCGATCGACGGAGTTGATCCCCTCGTTGCCGATCTCCCAGACCCGGACCTTGTGCTTGTACCGATTGACGAAGGCCTTGACGTACGCCTCCGCGTCGTCGCGCTCCTGCTGCGAATCCCAGTTGATCGAGTTCTCCTTGATCTGGCGGAACGCTTCCTTGCGGTCGCCCTTGAGCTTGTCCCGGCTGAGATCGGTCCGGAAGGGATAGACCGTGCCGATGGACCCGTAGATCTCCATGACCCAGGGGTGCTCGTTCTCCTCGATGATCACGTCCAGCTTGGTCCATTTGAACGGACCGCCGCGCTCGGACTGGATCTCGAACCAGCCCGTGTCGTGACCCGGGTGGCGGAGCCAGACCGGTCCCAGCTCGCCCAGTTCGGTGGTCCGCTCGCGGAGCTTGGCCTCGCCCTTGCGCGCGGGCGGGTAGTGGACCCCGTTGATCCCGAAGCGAATCGCCGCCGGAGCGTGTTCGCCCCCCGCCCTGGTCCCGGTGGACGACGAATCGCCCGAACTCGAGGCGGCGTCCCGCCCCCCCCGGCCCCCCTGACCGTCGCCGCCGCGTCGCCCCTTCTTGCCGCGTTTGCCCCCGCTGTCCCCGGCCGTCGAGGCCTTGGACGCTCCGACCGTCTCGCCCGCATCGCTCGGCCCCGTGTCGCAGCATGATGCGGGCAGCGCGAGGCCCAGTAGCAGTGCCGATCGCAGCAGGTGTGTGGCCAGGTTCATGGGCTCTCCCTCGTGTCGATCTCGGTTGAGCCTCGAATTGTACCGCGGGGAGAACGAAGGTGGCCAAAGACCCCGTTATGCACTAAGTAGGCAGGGGGACCTTGGGAGGAAGCGATCATGCTGCGGACGTCGACGGGGAGACACGCTGCGCTGGCCCTGGCCGCCGGTCTGGCACTGTCCGCCGCCAGCACGGCTCCGGCCCAGAGCGCCGAGCACGTGTTCGTCATCGTGATCGACGGGATCCGCGCCAGTGAGGGATTCGACGACCCGGAATCGGAGGTGGTCGCGCCGTTGCTGAGCGAGCTGGCGCCCCAGGGGAGCCTGCTGACCCGGCTCGACATCACCGGTCAGACCGTGACCCAGCCCGCGCACCACGCCCTGGTCACCGGCACCTGGTCCGAGTACGGCGGCGCCCCGCCCCTGGAGACGCGGCGGTACCACGTCCCCCGCTCGCCGACGATCTTCGAGGCCTACCGCAAGCACTCGGGTGCCGAGCAGGACAGCTGCTGGATCGTCGGCAACACCGACTACCTCCACGACCTGACCCACTCGTTCATGCCCGGATTCGGCCGGCCCTTCGGCGGATCGCGTGCGATCTCCTACGACGTGATGACCGAGGACCCGTGGGCCTGGCAGCGGATCGACCAGATCCTCGCCGCGGGCGAGGTCGACCTGATGGTGGTCAACATCCACGAGACCGACCGCAAGGGCCACGCGGGGGAGTGGGACAACTACATGGGCACGGCCGGAGCGGCCGCCACCGGGGTGGTCGCTTTGTGGGAGCAGCTCCAGGCCGATCCGGTCTACGCGGGCACCACCGCGTTTCTGGTGACCACCGATCACGGTCGCCACCTGGACGACGTGCAGGCGGGCTGGATCAGCCACGGATGCGCCTGCCGCGGCTGCCGGAGCTCCTTTCTCCTCGCCATCGGCCCGGGGATCCGGGCGGGTTTCCAGAGTGACGTGGCGGTCAGCCTCCAGGACATCGCACCCACGGCGGCCCAGCTGATGGGATTCCAGATGCCCTTCGCCCGGGGCCGCGTCCTCACGGAGATCCTCGAGGACGGCGAGTCGCTGCCCCGCGGGGTGGGCGGTGCCTTCCGTCCCCAGCTTGCGAACGCTGCCGGGCTGCAGGTGCGGGCCTACGAGCGCTTCGATCCCGAGCTGAACGACGACCAGGGGGCCCACCAGGTGGTGGCCGAGGCCTCCACGGACGAGGGAGACAGCTGGACCCCGGTGTACTCGGGCGAGGCGGGCCTGATGCAGGGGGCGCCGACCCTGTGGAGCACCGGAGACCAGGTCTACCTGGGCTGGGTCGAGCAGTTCGCCGGGGGCGAATCCGAGTTCAGCCGCCTGCTCCGGATCGACCCGGACTCGCTGACCACCGAGGACCTGTTCGAGCACCCGCTGGTCTCGTCCATCTCGCCCATCGCCAACGTCGCCCTGGCCGAGGACGGACAGGTGCTGCTGCTGGCCGAACACAACCCGCGCAACGACATCACCCAGTTCTGGACCTCCGACGACGGCGGCTCGAACTGGACCGAGTCGGAGCGCCTGTACCCCAGCCCGGGCTACTTCTCCCGCGACTGGACCCACCTGGCCGTCGGCGAGGGCGCCTGGGTCGCGGTGTACTCGGCCCACCCCAACGACGACCTCGACCCCGATGACCCCAACGACAACACGGACGTCTACGTCGTCCGCGGCGAGGGCTCGGACCCCGAGTGGGACCACGCCACGGTGATCAGCAGCGGCCCGGAGCCCAGCATCCAGCCCCAGCTGGCCCGCACCGCCGACGGGGTGCTGCACGTGGTCTGGGCCGACCTGGCCAGCGACCAGTTCCAGGTGCTGTACGCTCGCTCGAACGACGACGGGATGAGCTTCTCGGCTCCGGTTCAGCTCACGGATGCGGCCATCGCGGCCTGGGAACCGGCCCTGGCCGCCGAGGAAGGCCGATTGCTCCTCGCGTGGTCCCAGTTCGACACGCCCCAGGAGGCGGAGATCCACCTGGCGCGGATCCACGAGGACTGGCTGGTGGACGAGCAGGTGGTCTCGGCCCCCGGGGAGCTGGCCCGTACGCCCCGGCTGCAACCCCTGGGCGACTGCACCGCGCTGCTGGCCTGGTCCCGGGGCGACCTCTCCTCGGCCTGGAGCCTGGAGACGGAACACCTGACCACGACGCCGTCGCCGGTGCAGTCCGCGGATGGCTCCCTGGAGCCCGCCGAGGTCACGGCGGGGGCGGGGACCACCGCGCTGACGTTGACCCTCATGCTGTCGGTCGCCGAGGAAGACCGGGGCGTGGATCGGGTGGACATCCTCGTGCCGACGCTGCTGTCCCCGGGGGACCTGCAGGGGGTCACGGTCGACGGGGACCCGGTGGACGCCACCGGCGCGGTGGACGGGCAGAGCCTGTCGGTGGAGCTGGCCGAGATCGTCGATCACGACGCCGCACGGATGGACGTGACCTTCGACGTGGTGCCCCCCGACGAGGGCGATGAGCTGGTGGTGTTCGAGGTCGAGCTGGCGCAGGGGGCCGTCAGCTGTCCGGTGGCGGTCGGCGGCGACCTGTACGTGCAGCTGATGGAGGAGGTCGCGGCGGACGACGACGACGACTCCTCCACCTCCCCCCCCGACCCGAAGAACTGCAATTGCCGCGTGGATGGAGCCGGGCCGGCCGGCGTCGCCTTCGCCTGTACGCTGGCCGTCGCCCTGGGAATCCGGCTCCGCCGTCGTTGACGGGGTCCCGGATCGGGATCAGAGTTCGCCGACGGGGACCGGGACGCGTTCCACCGAATAACACCCCGCCAACGCCTCCGCGTGGAGCCCGGCGAGGAACATCTCGAACACCTTGGCCCCTTCGCTGTCGACCTCGAGGATCCGGCTCTGGGTGTCCTCCCGGCGCATGGTGCCGGCGCAGATCAGCGTGTTGCCGTTGGGCAGGCGATCCACGTCGCCCAGGGCGTCGGCGATCCACGGATCGTCGTTCACCGTGCCGTCGTACTCCCACTCCAGGCTCGCGGTCATCGCGTCGGTGTCCACGGCGTACTCCGCGACCCGGGTGAACTCCCGGTCGGTGGGCCCGTTGTCGTACAGCAGGATGTTGCCGTTCGGAAGCGGCTTGGCTGCGTGGGCCCGGCCGAACCACGGATGGTCGTGTTCGGTGGTCATGGCGAAGTCCCCGTCCTCGCCGAGCACCCACAGCAGCTCGCCGGTGGTCCGGTCGACCTTGTAGACCCGGCTCGTGAAGCGGGAGTTGTAGTACAGGGCGTCCTCGTCCTCGTCCACGTGCACGTTGTTGCCCTGCAGGTAGCCATCCCAGTTGTCGGGGATCGCCAGCGAGCTCCAGTGGACGGCCACGCCCAGATCCGGCGAGATCTCGTCCACCCGGTCGTGGATGACCTCGTTGGGATCCTCGTGGTCGTGGACCAGGGCCAGGTAGTTGCCGTTGGACAGCTTCTTGAACGAATGGTGCATGCTGCCCGCGGTGCCCAGCTCCCCCTGGAGCGGTCCTTCCCAGACCACGTCGCCCCAGAGATCGACCTCCGTGGGCCGGGTGCCGGGGGGGATGGAGCCGCCGATCAGCACGTGGTCGCCGTCGACCATCGAGACCTCCACGTCGGCGAATCCCTCTTCCGGGCCCATGTCGTGGTACCAGACCAGCTCCCCGTGGGCGTCGTGCATCACGGCCACGACCCGCGAGACCGCGTACTCCATCACCATGTTGGAGAGGGTCCAGCCCGGCTCCATGCGGTTGTCGCGGTGTACGGTCACGTGGTACGCGGCGGTGGGGAAGGGCATCGGCTCCGTCGCGTGGACGACCTCCTCGCCGCGGGATTCGAGCCCGTCGCCGTCCACCGAGATCACCTGTACCCGATGGTCGGTCTCCGCCCGCAGCCCGATCAATCGCAGCTCGTGATCGGTGACGAGGGCGTCGTCCTCGACGAAGTAGTGCAACGCGTCGGGGCCGTACTCGACCCGCGAGGTCGCGGGCACGTCGGTGGTCCAGCGGACCGTGGCGAGCAGGACGTTGTCCGGATGGGCCTCCACGCGCACGTCGGACACCACGGGGGGCGGCTGCTGGGCATCGGTCGGGCAGCCGGCCAGCGGGAGGGCGAGCAGGACGCAGCACAGCGCGACATCGGCGACATCTCGCATCGCGGCGCACCATAGCAGCGGGGCACCTGGGCGCCAAGGAGTCGTCGCGCGGGGGGGCGACGGGGTGTGCGAGCTCGTCAGTAGAGCGACTCGAGCCAGGTCGTGTAGCCGATGCCGGCGCCCAGGGGGGTCTTGGCCTGCCAGACCAGCTCGCCCTCGGGGGTGACCTCGTCCAGCTGCCCGGCGGTGGTCCAGGTGATCAGCGTGTTTCCCGAGGGCAGGCGGTTCGCATCCCCCAGGGAGTAGACGAACAGCGGCGGGTCGGTGGAGTGGCTCCAGATCGGGTCCACCTCCATCGCGGACTCGTCGAAGCTGTACTCCACCGCACGGGAGACCATCGCGTCTTCGGATCCGTTGTCGAACACCAGGATCGAGCCGTCCAGCACGTCGAACTGGTGCTGGTGCACGAAGAGGTCGGCGCTGCCTTCACCGTCGACGAAGTCGCTCTTCGGACCGCCCATCGCCCACAGCAGCTCCCCCGTCGAGCGATCGACCTTGACGATGGTGTGGAAATTGCGCATCCCGAGGTAGTACGCGTCCTCGTCCGGCGCGTAGTCCAGGGCGTTTCCGTGGGTCCAGCCCCCCACCTCGGCCTCCTCGGCCACACACTCGAAGTGATCCCAGACGGACCAGATGAGCGACTCGTTGCCGTCCGCGTCCAGCTCGATGATCTGCGCGCCGACCTTGTCGCCCACGTCGCAATCGTCCCGCTCTCCGCGGATCACCGCGACGGTCCCGTCCGGCAGCTCGGTCATGTCGTGGTGCGCCCCCACCACCTGGGTCGACACGACCTCGGAGCCGTCGATGCTCACCCGCACCACGAAACGCTGCGTGTTGGCATCTTCGGGATTGCCCGAGTAGGTGCCCAGGTAGAGCATCGACTCCCGGTCGTGGGCCAGCAGCGCGCGGGAGACCAGGTAGGTCTCGTTCACCGACGCGTACCACCAGACGGGGTCGCCGTCGGCGTCCACGATCACCGACCAGGCGGGGTTGCCGACCAGGGAGAACACGAAGAACCCGCCCGTGGCTCGGTCGGGGTCGAGGCACTCGACCGCCACCGGGGGCATGTCGGGGTCCGCCAGCCCGGTCGTGAGCACGGCGTCGTCGCTGGTGTGCGTCTCGCCGCCGATCACCACCGCCGATCGGTAGTGGTAGTCCGTGGTGGGCTTCATCCCCAGCAGCGTGGCGTCGAAGCCCGCGTCGTCGTCCCCGGTCGCCGGCGCCCGCGTCCCGTAGTCCGTGTCCGGGCCGAACTCGACGTAGGCCTGCTCGACCCCCGTGTGGTCGACCGAGAAGTGGACCTTGCCCACGGTGGGGATGTGCTCGCTCAGGGTCAGCTCGGCGTCGAACGCCACCGTGACCTCGGCGGTGCTGTCGTCGTCGTCCTGGGGCGGATCCGTGGGGCAGCCCGGGCATGCCACGAGGGCCGCCAGCACGATCCACAGGGTCGTCCGAGGGGCGTATCTCACGCTACTGCTGACCCCACGCGGCGATGTGGTTGTTGGTCTCCACGTCCTGTGCCGGGAGCCAGAAGGGCGGACTGGACGGATCCACGTCCTCGCCGGTGGCCGCCTGCTCCAGGTCGAAGGCCGCGATCCAGATCTGGGGCCGGTTGTTCTCCAGCACGTTGAGGAAGCCGTAGTCCCGCTTGGAGGAGAACGTCAGCCAGGCCACGTCCGCATCGGGCAGGGGCGCCCAGCCGGGCCAGGAGTTGGTCAGCTCGCCGGTACCGTTGGTCGCTTCGAGACCGTAGTCGATGGCGCCGTCGTGGGAGATGACCCGCACCTGGGCCGACGGGTCGTCGTAGCTGTCCCAGCTATCCCACTGCATGTCCTCGTTCTCGCAGCGGTTGTAGGCGATCCACTCACCGTCCGGGCTGAAAGCCGGGTAGTAGTGGTTCACCCCCTCGACCCGGGGCACGATCACGTCGGGTTCGGTGCCGATGTTGCCCTCTTCGTCCACGTACAGCAGCGCGATCTCGCCCTGGAAGAAGTGGTAGTCGTAGCTGAACGCTGCCTCTTGCACCAGCACCACCGCGATCCGGTCGCCCCGGGGGGACCAGCTGGGCATGGTGACCTTGTCCTCGAGCTCGATGGTGTACAGCTGCTCGCCGGTCTCCGCGTCGATCATCTTGAGGATGCCCTCGTGGCTGACCAGCAGCAGGGATCCGTCCGGGGAGAACGTCTTGAAGTTGCCCTGGGTCCCGTCGTCGGAGGCGATCACCACCAGCTCCGGGTCGGTGGGGTCCTCGACGGCCACCAGGCCGAGCTTGGCCTGGGCGCCCTCGTAGGTCACCGCCATCTTCGAGCCGTCGGGGCTCAGCACGTGACAGCTCACGCAATGACCGTAGTTGTTGTTGCCGTAGAACGCCTCCGGGTGGTCGGAGCCGAACTCGATGCGATAGACGCCCACGTTGGTGGTGGACCAGTAGTAGATCGAACCGTCCGCGTCCAGGCGGGAGACGTGCATCTCCGACGGCTCGGCCGGCGTCAGCACGTCCGAGTCGGCCACCGGAGTGTCCCCGTCCATGGTGTAGGACAGCCCCGACAGCTCCACCGTGGTGGCCGAGCCCGCGTTGCCGTTGGCGATGGCCCGCCAGACCGACTCCTCGGGCTCCCACATCAGCTGGTCGGTGACCACGTCGATCTGGGTCACCAGGCTGCGGAAGCGCAGGCGGAACAGGTTGGCGCTGGGGCCGCCGTCCCACATGAAGGTGATGCCGGCGGTGTTGCGGGGGATCTTCACCCCGTCGAGGGGGTAGAGCAGGGTGGGGGCATCCTCGGCGCCGACATCCTCGTCGCCCTGGTCGAACAGGTCGGCGGCTCCCTCCGGCACGTCGGTCCCCAGCAGGTCCTCGGTGTAGATCACCGTCAGCTCGGTCTCCCCGGTCACCCCCAGGTAGCTGGCGCGGATGAGGGTGATGCCGCCCATCTGGTCGGTGGAGGTGAACACCCCCTGCTCCTCGAAGGTGCCCAGGGAGAGGTTGGTGCTCTCCCACGACGCGATGGAGGTCTCCTCGACGTCGCCGTTCTCCCGGGTGACCACGGCCACGAACTCCACGTTCGCCGGCTCCCCGGGGGAGCACTGCACCGTCAGGCCCGCGGGCACGATCTGCACCGAGGTGACCGGGGACTCGAAGCCGCCGCCGGGCCCGCTCGGGCAGGCTTCCAGCAGGCTCGCCGCCAGGAGGACACACACGCCGATGGTCAGCAGGTGATGGATCCGTCGCATGCTCACCCCCTGAACGCGAAGTAGTTGATGACGATCTCCATGCCCGGGCGCGGGATGGAGTAGCGGTCGAAGACGATGGCGTTCTGGCCGATGTCGTAGGTCCAGCCGTCCACCTCCCGGTTGGGGATCAGGACGTCGTCCACCAGGACCTCGACGGACTCCAGGTCCGGCTCGTGGTTGAGCACGAAGGTGTCCTGCATGCCCAGGACGGCCAGGCCGATGCCCTCGAGCAGGGGCGTCCAGTCGTCCAGGCAGATGGAGCCGTTGAAGCCGTGGGTGTGGCGGGCGGCGGCCAGGTAGCGGGTGCCCGCCTCGGCCGAGGACTCGGCGCTGAGGCAGCCGTAGGGCTCGTCGCCCACGATGGCGTGGAAGCGGTAGTTCTCGGGGTCCGGGACCAGGCCGGCCAGGTCCGTCATCAGGCTGACCACGTCACCGTCGGTGTGGTCGTCCTCGTCGCTGACGAAGACCACCTCGAGCACGGCGCCGGTGCGGAAGAACCCCTCGTTGGCGGCAGCCGCCTCGGTCATGGCCAGCTCCACCGCCTCGAACCCGGCCTCGGTCTTGCTGCCCTGGGTCCCCACCGTGGCGTTGGTGACGAACGTGGCGCCCAGATTGGGGGTGTCCGGGCCCAGGACCGCCGGGTCTCCCTGGAGGATGCCCCGGTGCTCCTCGTCCTCGACGTCGGTGGTGACCACGCCCAGGCGGAAGTCGGCCACCGACTCCTCGAACATGGCGGTGATGACGGCGAACGCCTCGCCCAGCCGCTGCTGCTCCCCGCTCATGGTCCCCGAGTTGTCGATGACCCACAGGATGTCCACGGCGGCGTCGTGGCCCTGCTGGAACTCGTCGGTGTACAGCAGCTCCTCCACCGCGTATTCCTGACAGCCGGCCTGGGCCAGCAGGGCCAGGACGAGGGCGGCAAGAGGGGCGAGAAAAGCTCGATGGTCTCGCATGAAAGGGCAAATCCTGGTGTCGGGTGGGAGTTCGGTTCAATGATAGGATGCGCTCCATGAAACGCCTACCGATTTCCCTGCTGGCGACGTGGACGCTGGTCCTGTCCGCTGGCTGCTCCACCTCCCTGTCCGATCTGCAGCCGGTCGACGCCGCGACCTTCCTGCGGGTGGAGGACGGACACCTGTGGAACTACGGCCACGAGATCGGCGAGGAGTGGCCCCTTGCCGACTCCTTGCAGGTCTTTCTGCGGTCCGGGGATCCCGAAGGGGAGGAGGCCTCCGACGGCAGCGTTCCCTTCGTGTTCACCGCGGGGTACGAGGGCGAGGTGCCCGAGGCGCTGTTGACGGTCCGCTTCCGGGTGGAGGCGGGCGGGGAGGTCGTGGTCACCGAGGTCGAGGACTTCGATGGCACCGTCTCCACCTTCGAGCCGCCGGTGGTCTTCGGGACCCCCAAGTGGGAGGAGGGCGAGTCCATCACCACCGACGCCCAGCTGGGGGGCTCCTCGGTGAGCTGGACGGCGACCCTGGTCGAGCGCGGTGAGCACGAGGTGTACTACGGGCTGTTCCCCGACGTGGCCCACGTGACCGTGGACGACGGCGGCGCGACCCCCCTGGGGGGCGACTGGTGGCTGGGCGCGGGCGTGGGCCCGATCCGGCTGCAGACCGAGGACTACACCCTCCCGGACGTGGAGTTGGTGACCTACCGATAGCGAGGAGATCCGATGCTGAACGGGCCATTCCGCCGATGGATGTTCTTCTGCGCGTCGATCCTGGGAACGGCGCTGCTGGCGTACGGGTGTCTGGGGATCAAGTACGACCCCGACGAGCCGGTGGACGACGACGACGCCACCGGGGACGACGACAGCGCGGGGGACGACGACAGCGCGGGGGACGACGACGCCACGGGTGACGACGATGTCATCGACGACAACGCCTGCGACGAGGGGGTGGGATCGGCCCAGTGGATGCTGTTCGTGCTGCGGGACCAGGAGCAGAACCTGGTGGGCGGGGCCAGCTGGCGGATCCTCGACATGGATCCGGAGACCGGGGCGCTGGACGAATCGCCCAGCATCGAGGGTGTGTCCGAGGAGGACGGCCAGATCCTGGCCGAACTGGACTGCGCCGACGGCTGGATGATGCTGGAGGTCGAGGCCGAGGGCTTCATCAACCTGCACGCCTTCTTCCGGGTGGGACTGACCAACATCGGCCGGGTGGCGATGATCGACGACGCCCTGGCCGACCAGGTGGTGACGAGCCACATCTCGGCCCCGGCGGAGGGGGTGCTGGCGGTGTACCGCCGGGGCCCGGGGGCGACCGGGGACTTCCAGAGCGAGGACTCGGTGACGGTGGACGGCGGATCCGATCTGGTGCCCTGGGACGCCACCGACGACATCGGCATGTGGGCCTTCGACGGCGCCCACGGCGCCGGCTCCTTCGGCCTGTGGTACGTCGACGCCGACATGCCGTCGAACGGCGCCGTGGCGAACCTGCGCTACGAGGACGAGAGCGACGGCTCGGTGACGGTGATCAACGCGCCGATCTGGAGCTGGGACGGCACCGACGCCCCCGATCCGAAGGAGGGCAGCCACATGACGATCTGGTACAGCGTGGGTGGGGAAGAGGAGCCCGCGGAGTAGGGCGCCACGGGAGGGGGTACGGCCGTCGCCGGCTTCGAGCCCGCCCCGGACATCGGCGCCGACTTCGCGTCGGAGCTGGAGATCCACGAGCCCCTTGCGGAGGAGAGTCTGTGGTGACCGAGACGCCGTCCCCGATGTCCGCCGGCTTCCTGATCCTCTGCCTCGTGACGGCCTTCCCGGCCATCCCGGCCCTCGCCGGTGAGCCGGTCCACCACGAGCTGGAGGTGTTCCTCGATCCGGCCGAACACGCCCTGGAGGTCACCGACCGGCTGTTCGTCAAGGGCCGCATCGAACCGGACGCCGAGGGGGGCTACCCCTTCGCCTTGCACGCCGGCCTCGAGCCGCGGGTGCTCACCCGCCACTGGGTGCTGGAGCGGATCGAGGGGGAGGTGGACGCGGAGTTCCTGGGCATCAACGCGACCACGGAGACCGTGGAGCAGGGGGTACCCCTCGAGGCGTGGCGCCTGATCCCCAAGAAGAAGGCGGGGCCGACGGTGGATGTCCGCTACGGGGGGACGATCCACCACCCGCTCGGGCAGCAGGGCGAGGAGTACCAGCGGAGCTTCCGCGAGACCCCGGGGATCGTGGACGAACGGGGGGTGTTCCTGGGGGGGGCCTCGTTCTGGGTGCCCACCTTCGGCGCCGCCCGGGTGACCTTCCGTCAGCGGGT
>CAZITQ010000209.1:0-17124 GCA_964542165.1 uncultured Rickettsiales bacterium | reverse complement strand
GGCCGAAGAGCTCGCTCTCCAGCAGGTTCTCGGGGATGGCGCCGCAGTTGATGGACACGAAGGGCTTGTCCTTGCGGTCGCTCAGGGCGTGGATCTCCTTGGCCACGAGCTCCTTGCCCGTCCCGGTCTCGCCCAGGATGAGCACCGAGATATCGGTGGGTGCCACCCGCTGGACGGTCCGGAAGACCCCCTTCATCTGGGGACAGGAGCCGATGATCTTTCCGGTGCCCTCGGCCAGGGCCTGGCGCAACCGCTCGTTGTCGCTGCGCAGCTGATCCATCAGCAGGGCGTTCTGCAGGATGATCGAGGCCCAGCCGGCGTAGATCTTGAGCTGCTCCAGGTCGTCCTCGGTGAACAGGTCGACGATCCGGTTGTTGCCGACGTAGAGGATGCCGATCAGGAGGCCGCGGGCGATCAGCGGCACGCACATCACCGAGCTGAGCTGCAGGTCCACCACGCTCTTGGATTGACCGAGGATGGTGTCCTTCAGCGCGTCGGAGATGATCAGCGCCCTACGCTCCTTGATCACCCGGGCGACGATCGTGTCGCTGATCTGATCGGGGTTGTCACCCAGGTCGACCTTGTCCACGTTTCGCGCGGCCGGAATCTCCACCCGATCGTCGCGGATGAGCAACAAGAAGCCCTTGTCGGCACCCGTGGCCTCGATGAGTGAGTCCAGCAGGGTCTTGAACAACCCGTCCAGGGGCTGGCCCGCCAGCAGCTTCTCCGAGAAGCGGAAGAGCCGGCTCAGACGCTCGTCGTCGGGCAAGCGGGGCTTGCGGACGAGCGCGTCCTCGGCGGCTTCCATCACCTTGATCGCCCCTTCCCGGGCGTCGTAGGTGAACTCGGTCCCACCGAGGGTCAGGATGTCCCCGTCCCGCAGCTCGTAGTTTCGCCTCGCCCGCCCGTTGACCACGATCGTGGCCTTGGGATCCAGCGAAGACACCATGTGGCTCGCCCCATCCGCGAGGATGTGGGCGTGCTGGGGCATCATCACCGCGTCGTCCACCGCCAGGTCGTTGCTCTTCGTCCGGCCGATGGTGGTGAGCTTCTTCTTGATCTCGAACCGTTGCGGCTCACCGGACGGATCGGTGTAGGTCAGAAACGCCATGGATATCGCCTCGCCGGAGTCAATCCGAGAGGGTGGGGATCGGGCGCGGTGGGCCCCAGCGCCAGCCGTGGGCCACCTTCTTCCGCTTCACCCCACCCGGGGCGCGCCCATGATACCGCTGGCTGAGGAAGGCGTCGACGATCCCCACGGCATAGATCGAGACCGCGGCGATGAACGAGACGATGTTGACCACCTGCACCACCGGGGCTGCGTTGACCACCACGGCGTTGCAGTTGTCGTTCTGGGCCCACAGCAGGTAGCCGTAGCTGGCCCCGGACGTGATGATCGGCACCAGCTGGGCCGAGAGCATCGCCACGCCCAGACGGGGCGTGCGCAGGAAGGCCAGCCGGAAGACGCCCGCGGGGGCGAACGCGACGAACATGTTGTGGGCGGCGACCTTGGGCACGCGCCAGCCGGGGATGGTGCGCTCGGGCTCCACCGGGAACAGGCGCAGGTCCCGTCCCCGCGTGGTCCGTGTGACCTCGAACAGCACCTCGATGTCCCGGGAGGTGCGGACGGGGTCCATCCGATAATCCGGATCCAGCTTGAGGATCTCGAAGAAGTCGTCCCCTGCGCCCTCCCGGTCCCCGGCGATGAAGCGGCACTTGCCCATCATCTCGTGCAGCTGGACCCGCTGCTCCCGCCCCAGCTCCATGGGATCGATGGGCGCCAGGAGCTCCAGCGCCTTGTGGAAGTCCGCGTTCTCGTAGGCCTGGCGCCCCCGATCGAGGCGCTCGGCGGCGGGCAATTCCTCGTCGACCTCCGTGGGGACGGTCTCGACTACAGGCTGTCCACCCGACCCGGAAGCGGGCCCGCGGCGGACCTTGCCCTCCGCGGGGCTGGCCAGCAGGCAGGTGACGACGCACAGGGTGAGGAGGTGGAGCGGGCGGGCAGGCGAGGTGAAGGCGTGCAGGTCCCCCCGGGGGCCTGTGGGTAGCACGCGCGTCACACTCCGCTCCATCCGGCTCACTCCGCAGAATCGTCGTCGCCCGGGCTGTCGTCCAGCTCCGGCCACGCCCAGGCCTTGGGTACGTCGATCTCGTAGGTCCCGCTGCGTCCGGTCCGGCCCTCGCCCAGCAGGGTGTCGTCCATCGGATCGTAGAAGCGGACGGTCACACCTTCCAGGAGGTCGAAATTCAGGGCGACCTGCCCGGTCACCCGGATACCCGGCTCCAGGACGGCGAAGTGGACCTGGGTCGCCGTCCCGATCTCCAGATCGGCGGCCGACCGTCCCAGGTGTTCGCCGTCGGGTGCGAACACCAGCACCCGGTGGGGCCCCTGCTCGGCCTTGTCGAACAGGGCCACGCCGTTCTCGTCGGACGTCAGGGCGGTGCTGTACCGGGACAGCCCCAGGTTGTGCAGCTCCACCCGCGCGCCCTCCACGGCGCGCCCCTGAGCGTCGGTGACGCTGACCCAGAAGTCGACCCGCGCGGTCAGGTCCAGGTCGCCGAGCTGGCGGTCGCCTCCGGTCAGGTCGATGGCCTGGTCGCCGGACCAGCGCTGGGCGCTGCCGTCGCTGTCGAATCCCGGGATCACGTCCATCGAGTAGACCGCGTCGGGCAACCCCTCCGCCTCGGCACCGAAGGCGAAGTCACCGCTGTCGTTGGTGAACACCTTGCGCTGGATCGGTCCCAGGACGAAGTCCACCTCCTCGAGCCCTGCGTACTCGTCCGGGGCGTGCACGACACCCCAGACGGTGACCTCGGCGTTGTTCTCCTGGCCGGTGTTGAACGGGCCCACGGAGCGAACGGTGCCGCTGAGTGACGACCGCGGGAAACGCGGGTACGTGTAGAGGTAGGGGATATCGAACCCCTCGACCTCGGCCTCCTCTTCGAGGGCCTCGATGTCCTCGGGCACCCGGAAACCCGTCACCAGCCCGGTGGGGTAGGGGATCGGCTCGGTCAGTCCCTCACCCTGGGGCCAGTAGCTCGGAGAGGAGATCCGCAGGGTGTAGGTCCCCTCGGGCAAGAACAGGCCGAGGTCGCCCTCCGCGTCGGTGGTCGTGCGGGGCCCGGCGTGACGTAGCTCGCCGCCTTCGAGCTCTTCGAACACGTCCACGGCCATGGACCCGATACCGAGCCGCTCTCCGGTGATCAGATCGAACTCGGCGATCCGCGCCTGGAGCAGGTGGCCGTAGCGCAACGGCACGTCGATCAGATCCGGTCCCGGGAGCTCCACCTCGAGGTAGCTGGCCCCGTACTGACCGACGAACTCGTCGGCGAACACGGCCACGTCGTAGGTGCCCGGGGGTAGGTTCTCGGCGGTGAACATGCCCTGGTCGTCGGCGAGTACGGTGAATCGTGCCCGCCCCCCCCGCTCGCGCCCGAGCAAGACCGCGGCCGTGCCCACGGTGGCCTCGGCCTGGGGATCCGTGTCGGCGTCCACCGGTGGCGCGAGCACGTACCCACCCCAGGTGGCGCCCTCGTCCATCACCACGTCGTGGGTCGCTGTCTCCTGGCGGAACCGCACGTTCATGGTCTCGGTGAAGGCGGGCGGCCGGATGGAGGAGGGGACGCCGGCCGGCAGCACGTGGATCCGCACGGACCGGTCGGTGTGGTCCGCCCCCGGGCAGTCCGCGCCCAGCAGCATCGGCAGCAGCAGCCACAACCAGCGGTGGGGGCGGGTCATGGGGCAGCCTCCAGGACCCGCAGGCGCCAGAAGCGCTGCTCCGCCGCCAGCGGGTCGGTGGGGTCGCTCTTGACCCGGACCTCGAGAAAGCCCAGGTCGCCACCCGGCTCCCAGGCCAGCTGCGACGCGTCCAGCTCCAGGCGGGTGACCCCACTGGCCACGATCCGCAGATCCTCGTCCTCCCCCGCGCGGAGCAACCACTCGATGGATCCTGCGCCCGTGATGTCGCAATGGAAGGTGAGGCGCTCGTGGGGACGGGTGAAGGTCACCGTGGAGTTGACGAGGGGATCGCAGCCCGCGAAGTCCAGGTCTTCGGTGATCGGGTCCTCGCCCCCGCAGGGATCCACCGGGCCGAGGTAGAGACACCCGACCGAGGCACACGTCGCCACGAAGCCCAGGATCGGGAGGAACCTGCGCACGGCGCCATGCTACCGCGCGCGCGTCGCGCGGTCAGCCTCCGGGCCGAGGTTTGCCCGTTGGAAACGCCGACGGCTCAGCGCAGCCAGTGGCAGGTGTGTTCGGCTTCGGGGTCCAGTTCATCGACGCGGCACGATTGGCGGGCCCCCGACGGCGCGACCATCTCCAGCGTGGTCCGCTTGCCGGCGGTGACGGCGATGCGCCAGTTGGTGGGGAAGACGCCCACCCGTCGTCCGTCGCGTTCGATCTGTGTGCCGTCGGGCAGGTTCTCGAACACCACGTAGGCGTCCTTGAGTTTGGGCTCCCAGACCAGGTCGGTCTGGGTCCCCGGCTTGAGATCGACCACGTTGCGCAGGGGCTTGATGGCCTCGCCGGTGACCATGACCTCGTAGCGGCCGGCGGGAACGTCGACGTACGTACCCTTCTGCCAGATACCGCAATCGATGTTCGGAGCGATGGAGACCACGCCGCCGTCCTCGGGAGAGATGTACTTGGCCTTCACGTTGGCGACGTTGCGGGTGAACACCCGAAGCTGGGCGGTGCCGCCGTAGTACTCGAGGACGGGCTCGGCCGGATCCGGGGGCGGTTCCACCTCGGCGGTGGCCGTGCCGTCGTCCGCGCCTTCCTCACCCTCGACGGGGGTGGGGTCCTCGTCCTCGGGCGTGGGATCCTCCCGCTCCTCGGGAGTGGGGTCCTCGGTCTCGGTCTCGGTCTCGGTCTCGGTCTCGGACTCGGTCTCGGCGGGGAGGCCATCCGCCTCGGTCTCGGTCTCTGTCGCGCCGCCGTCGTCGACCAACGCGGGGCTTCGCCCGCCAAAAGGACCGGGCAAGCCCGCCGATCCACTCGTCGTGGTCCCGCCGCTCTCATCCGCCGCTGCGTCCAACTCCGCTGTCGAATCACCTTCCTCGTCGACCGGCGGGTCCTCCCGCCCGAGCTGCCACCACAACCCCCCACCCACAAGCGCCAGGATCAACACCGGCACCGCATACACCCACCAAGCCCCCCGGCGTGACTCGTCGTCCTCCCCCACCGCCCCCATGCTGCCGATCAGCCGCAGGACCTCCTCGTTGCCCTCGTCCAGGGTCAACACCCGGTTGAGTGCGCGGAGGGCCTCGGTGGGGTTGCGCTCCTCGATCAGCTGTTGGCCCCGGCGCAGATGGGTGGGGATGACCAGCTGCTCGTGGAGCTGGTGGGTGAATTCGTCGGTACGCAGGAGGTTGACCGGGTACGGCGCCAGGTCGTGCAGTCGCGACCACACGTCCGCCGGACCGTCCAGCTCCGCATCGGTCTCGCCGAAGCGCTCGTACAGGTCGGCCTGGACCTGCTGGAAATAGGTCGCGAACGAGAACGCGTCGTGGGGATCCTCGGGATCGATGCCGGAGAAACGCAGGACCTCGCGCAGCTCTGCCTGCAGCGCCGCCGCGTCCGCGAAGCGCTGCTCCGGGTCGGTGCTCAGGCAGCGATCGATGATCGGCGGGAGCAGGGGATGCAGGTCCGGGGCATGGTCCACCGGGTCGGCATACTCACCGTCGATGATGCCCTTGAGCACCACCGAGGGGTTGCCTCCGCGGAAGGGGAATTCACCCGTCACCAGCAGGTACAGCAGGGTCCCCATCGAAAACA
The DNA here is from genome assembly GCA_964542165.1 of uncultured Rickettsiales bacterium. GTDB lineage: Bacteria > Myxococcota_A > UBA796 > UBA9615 > CAYRNR01 > CAYTBN01. The sequence goes on along the minus strand of CAZITQ010000209.1, from coordinate 11,345 downwards.
GGTCGCTGCGGCCATCCAGGTCGTGGTTGAGGGCCTGCTCCGGGGACATGAAGGCCGGGGAGCCCACCAGGGCGCCGGTCATCGTGACGCCCGCCTCGTCGAGGATCCGCGCGATGCCGAAGTCCATCAGCTTCACGAGCCCCGCCTGGTCCACCATGATGTTCTCGGGCTTGATGTCCCGGTGGACGATGCCCTCCTTGTGGGCGCAGATCAGGGCGCTACACAGCTGGATCCCGGCCATGGCGGCCAGCTCGCTGGGGACCTTGTCCACGATCTCGAGCATCTCGCTGAGGGTGGGGCCGTCGATGAACTCGGTGATGATGTAGCAGTGCTCGGCCTCGGCGCCGGAGAAGTCGTAGATCTGCGGGATGTTGTCGCAGGTCAGGGTCTCGATGGCGCGGGCTTCGCGCTCGAAACGCGTGCGGTTCTTGGGGTTCTTGCTCAGGTGCGGATGGAGGATCTTGATGGCCACCGTGCGGCCGAGGGTACGGTGCCGTCCCCGGTAGACGGTGGCCATCCCACCCTCACCGACCTTGGCGATCTTGTCGTACTTGTCGAGTACGTCTTCGACCATGCGAACCGTTCCGACCGTTCTCCGCGGAGCGCGTATTGTGGGCCCACCGCACCCGGCGGGACAAGGGCTATTGTACCGGCGAGCGGGTGCGCGCGTGAGGGCGCACGCCCACCGCCGTGTTTCAACGGGTGAGACAGGGGTTGGGTGCGGTGGGTTCCGGGGGGGAGGGGGAGATCGGGCACGGGCACAAAAATAGAAAAGGCACCCCGGGGGGTGCCTGTTGTGTTCGATCTGGTGCGAGGAGGGGGACTCGAACCCCCACGGGCAGCTTTGCCCACAAGCCCCTCAAACTTGCGTGTCTACCAATTCCACCACCCTCGCACTTGTCAGAGATCGCAGCCCCGCAGGGCAGAGCAGAGGGAAAGTAGCGCAGGACGTATGCGCTGACAAGCCCCTTATTCGGCCGGGGCGGGAGCGCCCTCGGCCCCGGCTTCGGGCGCCGTCTCGGTACCGGCCTCGGGTGCGGGCTCCGCGCCGGAGACCACGGGCAGCTCGCTCCCTGTGTCACCCAGGTCCGAACTCGAGGGTGGCACAGGGATCTCGCTCCCTGCGTCCACGGCCCCGGCCTCGCTCCCGGTCCCGGTGGGGCCGCCATCCGCCTCGGTCTCGGTCCCCGCCTCCGCCTCCGCCGCCTCGGCCTCCGCCGCCTCCTTCTCCTTGTCGAAGATGTCGTCCTCGAGTCCGCCGCCCCCCGCCTGTTCCCGGGCGCTGTACCAGGCCAGGCTCATGGACGTCAGCATGAAGAGGACCGCGGTCACGGTGGTGACCTTGTGCAGCAGCGTCAGCGCGCCGGTGGCGCCGAAGACGGTCTGGCTGGCCCCGCCGAAGGCGGCGCCCATGTCGGCGCCTTTGCCGGTCTGCAGCAGCACGACCACGATCAGGAAGAAGCACAGAGTGATGTGCAGGGCGGTGATGAAGGTGATCATCGTCTATCCCATCCGCTCGAAACGAACGATCTGCTCGAAGGAATCGGCCTTGAGGCTGGCGCCGCCCACCAGGGCGCCGTCCAGGTCGGGCTTGTGCATCAGCTCACTCACGTTGGCCGGCTTCACGCTGCCACCGTAGAGGATCCGCATCCCCGCGGCCACAGCTGGCCCCGCGGTCTCCACCAGACGGCCCCGGATCCAGGCGTGCACCTCCTGGGCCTGCTCGGGGCTCGCGGTGTGCCCGGTCCCGATGGCCCAGACCGGCTCGTAGGCGAGCACCAGCTGGGCCACAGCGTCGGCGTCCAGGCCCGCGAGGCCTCCGTCCACCTGCCCCAGGACGACGTCCCGGGTGGCGCCGGCTTCCCGCTGCTCCAGCGTCTCGCCCACGCAGACGATGGGGGTGAGCCCCTGGGCCAGGGCGGCGATGACCCGTCGGTTGACCGTGGTGTCGGTCTCGCCGAACAGGGACCGACGCTCCGAGTGGCCGATGATGACGTGGGAGCACCCGGCGTCGGTGAGCATCGAAGCGCTGATCTCGCCCGTGAACGCCCCGTGGGATTCCCAGTGCAGGTTCTGGCCGCTCAGGGCGATGGAGGAGCCCGCGAGGGCCTCCTTGACCGCCAGCAGGGCGGTGTAGGGCGGCGCGATGACCACCTCGGGCTCCACGCCCGAGGCCAGTCGCTCCATCAGCTCGCGGGCCAGCAGGACCGCCTCCCCGGAGGTGCAGTGCATCTTCCAGTTGCCGGCAATGATCGGTCTACGCACGGTTCAATCCTCCAGGGCGCGGAGCCCAGGGAGCTCGCCGCCGCTCAGGAACTGCAGGGACGCACCCCCACCGGTGGAGACATGGCTGACCTGTTCGGCCAGACCCAGCTGCTTGAGAGCCGCGGCGCTGTCGCCGCCGCCCACGGCGCTGAAGGCGTCGGCCGCGGCCACGGCCTCCGCCACGCCGCGAGTGCCCGCGTCGAAGGGCGGGACCTCGAAGATACCCATCGGCCCGTTCCACAACACGGTCTTGGCGCTCGCCAACACCTCGGCGTAGCGGTCCACCGTCGCGGGACCGACGTCCACACCCTTGGTGCCGTCCGGGATGGTCTCGAGGGTCTCTGCCGGGGCGGATCCGTCGATCTCCGTGCTGACCACGTGGTCGACCGGGAGGTGCAGGGCCACGCCCCGCTCCGCCGCCCGGTCCATGATCTTGCGGGCCTGCCAGATCTTCTCTTTTTCGACCCGGCTCTCCCCCACCGCCACACCCCGGGCAGCCAGGAACGTGTAGGCCATGGCGCCGCCGACGAGGAAGGCGTCCACGCGGGACATCAGGTTCTCGAACACGGCGATCTTGTCGCTGACCTTGGCGCCTCCCAGGATGGCCACGAAGGGTCGATCGGGCGACATCAGCAGGCCACCCAGACTCGCCACCTCGCGCGCGACCAGCAGACCCATGGCCTTGTCGGCCACCACGGCGGGGACACCCGCGGTGGAGGCGTGGGCCCGGTGGAGGGTGCCGAAGGCGTCGTTGACGTATACCTCGGCCGCGCCTGCCAGCCGCTCGGAGAAGCTGGGGTCGTTGTCGGTCTCGCCCGGGTGGAACCGTAGGTTCTCGAGCAGCACGACCTCACCGTCGCGGAGATCACTGACGACCTTGCGGACCCCGTCACCGATGCAGTCGTCGGTGAACAGGACCTCGCCGTCGAGGATCTCCGCCAGGCGGGCCGCCACGGGCTCCAGGGTGAACTCGGGCCGGACCTGACCCTTGGGGCGGCCCAGGTGGCTCATCAGGATTACCCGCGCTCCAGCCGCCATCAGGTGCTTGATGGTGGGCAGGGCCGCCAGGATGCGTGTGTGATCCGAGATCACCCCGTCCCTGAGCGGGACGTTGAAGTCCACGCGCACGAGCGTGCGCTTCCCTGCGACATCGAGGTCCCCGAGGGTGCGTATGGCCACGGAAGTCTCCTGGAATCGGGTCGAAGAAGGCCGCTAAGGTAAACCCGAGTCCCCCGACGGTCAAGCACGTTGAGCGCGCGCGTGGCACAGGCCGCGCGTTACGCGCGGCAGGCGCACGCCGCGCGTGGGATACTGGCGGCCATGTGGTGGACCCTCGATGGGCTGGAGATCGCTGCGACCGCCCCGGGGGCCGGGGAGGGGCCCGGTCGCCGCAAGGTCGCGCGACTGCTCGGGGTACGAGATTCCCTGGTCTCGACCATCGTCGTCGAGCGCAGGAGCCTGGACGGCCGACGGCGACCGCCGACGTATCGCTTTCGGATCCGGGTCGAACTGGCCCAGCGAGCCCGGCCGCGGGACGAGCCGCCCAGGGGCGTGAAGCTCACCCCCGCGGATGCGCCACGGATCGATGACCGCCCCCCCCCGATCCGTGCTCGTTCGGAGATAGCCGGCTCGAGCCACCCACCGGTCGTGGTGGGCGCCGGCCCGGCGGGGCTCTTTGCGGCGCTCGACCTGGCGCGGCGGGGGGTGCCCCCGGTGTTGCTGGAGCGAGGCCAGCCCGTCGAGGAGCGCACCCGGGCCGTGTCCACGTTCCGCCGCGGTGGCGTCCTCGATCCGTCGAGCAACGTGGTCTTCGGTGAAGGGGGTGCGGGGACGTTCTCGGACGGGAAGGTGTACACCAGATCGCGTTCCCCGGAGACCGCGGAGGTCCTGCGGGAGCTGGTCGACCTGGGAGCCCCCGCGTCGCTGCTGTTCGATGCCGTGCCCCACATCGGCACGGATCGCCTCCGCAAGCTGCTGGCGGCGATGCGCGAGCGCCTGGTCGACCTGGGGGTCGACCTGCGGTTCGGCGTCCGGATGGACGGAATCGAGGTCGACCCGCGGGGTGTGTGCGGCCTCGTCGTGGACGGTGGCGACAGGCTGGAGACCCGCTCCGTCGTCGTCGCTGCCGGACATCACGCCCGAGATACCCTGGCCGCTCTCGCACGGGACGGCGTGCCGATGGAGTGTCGCCCCACGGCGATCGGCGTGCGGGTCGAGCACCGCCAGCGGGACGTGGACCGGTGGCTCTACGGCCGACGCCATCCCGAGGGCCTGCCCCCGGGGTTCTATCGGGTCTCCCTCAAGCCTGGCGCGCGGCGCCCGCGGCCGGTGTACAGCTTCTGCATGTGCCCCGGCGGGGTGATCATCGCCGCTCCGGAGAGGGACGGGAGGGTGGTGACCAACGGGATGAGCGGCAGCCGGCGATCGGGCCGGTTCGCCAACGCCGGCCTCGTGGTCCCGGTGGGCCCCGACGACTACGCGGCCCACGGTCCGCCGCAGGACCCCCTCCGGGGTGTCCGCTTCCTGGAGTCCCTGGAGGCCGCCGCCTTCGAGGCCGGAGGTGGGGGCCACGTGGCCCCGGCCCAGCGCGCGGCCGACTTCGTCGCCGGGCGACCGGCGGGGGGGACGCCCCCATCCACCTATCGACCGGGGGTCGCCGGAGCCGATCTGGGCCGGATCCTGCCTCCCAGCGTGGTCGAATCCCTGCGCTCGGGACTGGGGGACCTGGACCGGCGCTGGAGGGGGTTCGCGGGAAAGAGCGCCACCGTGGTGGGCGTGGAGACCCGGACCTCCTCCCCGGTGCGGCTGTTGCGCGGTGACGACGGTTGCTCACCGGGGATCTCCGGCCTCTTCCCGGCGGGGGAGGGGGCGGGCTACGCCGGCGGCATCCTGAGTGCCGCCGCGGACGGACTACGGAGTGCCCGCGCCCTCGGGCGCTTCCTCGAAGGTTGAGGCTGCCGCGTCTTCGGCGGCGTCGGGCAGGTCGCGGGCGAGGTTGGCGAGCACGGCCAGCATCCGGTCGGTGGTCTCCCGCATCTGCTCCTCGTCCACGGCGCCGCCCTTGCCGGTCCCGGACAGTTCCTTGACCTGCTCCACGAGCTCCAGTCCGCGGGCCAGATGGCGCTGGCCGGCGTGCACCCGGCCCTGGCCGAGTCGGCAGCGTGCGAGGGCCTGGTGCTGCCGGAGCTGGCGGAGGGTCGAGCCCAGGCGCATGGCCGGGGGGGCGCCGGCGCCGTACCTGACGCGTTCCACCAGCAGGGCCCGCTCCAGCTCCTGTTCCGCCAGGGGGTGGTCCATGCGCAGCAACACCTCGCCCAGCAACGTTCGCCCCTCGTTGTCCCAGGGATCGAAGGTCACGGCCTGGCGCAGTGCGACCAGGGCCTTGTGCAGCTCGCCACCCGGGGCTCTCTGCGAGGCCCGCTCGATGGCGCGCGCGGACCGGCGGGAGGCCCGCTCGAAGTAGCCCAACGCCGAATCGCCCTCGCTGCGCACCCACTCGAGCTCTTCGTAGGCGGAGTCGGTTTCACCGGGACGAACGCCGACGCAGCGACCCTCCAGGGGGCGGGGCTGCCCCACCTCGCCGGGCCAGGCGTTGTCGTGCATGTCCACCAGACGCAGGTACTCACCCATGAGCTGGGCCCGGATCAGCGCCGTGGTCTCCTCGTCCCGGTGGATCGCGATCTTGAGCCGGCCCCACTCCCGGTCGGCGCGGCCGATCAGGCGGGGAACCACCGGTGGCGGCGTGACCCCGAAGCGGGCGTTCTGGAGTTTGATCCGTTGCTCGGAATCCGAGAACGCCTCGGCGACGGTCCGTCCGTAGCAGGCCTCGAGCAGGCGGATGACGCTGGAATGGGCCACTCGCGCCGCGGTGATCTCCAGCGCTCCCAGCGAGACGTGGAGCGCGAAGAGGCTCCCGTCCAGCGCCTGGAGGCGCTCCTCCTCGTCCTCGGGGATCTCCACGACCAGGGCAGGTTCCGGCGGCGGCTCCTCGGGCTCGGCTCGAGTTTCACCGGTCTGGTCGTCCACCTCGCAGGTGAACAGGTAGGGCCCCCGGTACTGGAACCGGAGGTTGCGCAGGAAGTCCTCGCCGTCCCTGGGCGTGAACTTGCGCCCCCGTTCCCCGACCACGACCCCTCCCGTGGCCTGGATCAGATGGTTCCAGACCACCGGATTGTCGCAGCGGACCACGTGGCCGTCCCAGCGGAAGGTCGCCACCGTCCGCTCGCCACCGTCGGCCCGTCGTTCCCGGATCTCCACGTGCATCGGGGGCGATCATAGCCCCAATCTGCGCCCAGGAGCAGGCGCGCCTTGTTCGTGGATCGGGCCTGTGTTAGAGATTTGCGCCCGGAGGTGCACGATGAAACGGCAGATCGGTCGCAGCAAGATGCGGGCGTCTCGCAAGCACAACAAGACCGCCCGCTACCGGGCCAAGCTGAAGCGCAAGGTCACCCGGCGTCGGATGCGGGTCAAGGGACTGTTGAAGGGGAAGTAGGGCGCTTCTCAGAGTTCGACGATCGCGGGACGGCCGCCCTTGCCGCCCTCGAGGCGGATTTCCACCTTCCACTTCTTCTGAGCCGAACGCCCGGGGCAATCCGTCCCGGTCATCACCAACATCACGCGCCCGGTCTGCGGATTGAGGGGGCTTCCCTCCTCGAACTGCCAGGTCCCCGACTCGGTGCAGCTGTAGGGCTCCTTGGCCAGGCTGAGCACCGCCGACGCGGACCACGTCCGGTCGGCGTCGAAGCGCAGCGTCTCGTAGACCAGGCTTCCGTCGTCGCCGATATCCACGGAGTACCGGACGAAGTCGGTGGCGGCCAGATCGTCGGCGAACACGTCCCGAGGGGTGCGCTGGGCGCCCGAGGTCTCGGGTTCCGCCTCCTTCTTGCAGCCCGACAGGGGCAACATGAGTGCGGCGGCGGCGAGCAGGGCGGCGAAGGTGCGCAGGTCGATCATCGGCATCTCCTCGTTGGATGGCTGCGACGCTACCGGCGGGTTGGAGGCCCTGTCAAGCACACCCCGTCCCCCTCGGCAAGGTCGGTGGGCAAGCGTCTGGAGGGAGGTGCGGGCATTCACGGTAGTACGCCTGTGGATAAGTGGGTTCTGGGGGGGGTGGTCCAGAAGCGGAACGTTTGGAACAACGCATACTTCTGGAGTCTATAAACTTGGTGGACAATAGGAAAAGTCCATGCAAACCAAGCAGTTACCATGGATTGCGCCATCCCAAGGCGCTGAATGGGATTCGGTGGGCAGGTTATCCACAGGTTGTGGAGAAAATGTCCCGATCTTCGAGAGGTCCGGGTTCAGGACGGAGGCCGGGGTCCGGGACGGGCGCGCAGCCCCAGGTAGACCAGGGCCAGCAGGGCAACGAGGGCGACGCCGGAGACGGCCGTCCCCGCCAGGTGAGCGCCTCCCCGGCGGTAACGAAGCTCCACCGACCGCGCGCCGGCCGGCACCTCGACGACCATGAGGCCCGAATCCGGGTGGGGAGCCGTCGCTGCCTCCCGGCCATCCGCCGTGGCTCTCCACGCCGGGTAATAGAACAGCCGCAGGAGCAACTGTCCGCCGCGTGACGAGCCGAGGTCGATCTGCCGCCGCTCCGGATCCCAGACCACGGGATCCGCTCCCCCGCCCCCGGTGAACATCGCCCACTCGTGGCGATGGAAGGCCGACGGCATGACGATGCCGAGGGGATCGTCGGGATCGTGCAGCACCGACCAGCGAGGACGGTATTCCCCCATGTCGCGCAGGGACAGCGCGCGCGGGTTGACCAGGTTGAGGTTCTCCTCGAACTCGTGGAAGGCCATCGAAGGGGCGATGTCGAGTCGCCTGGACTGCTCGAACCCGCGGTAGGTGACCACGGCGGTCACCCCCAGGCCCGCGTTGGCCAGCACGCCGAGGCCGAGGGCCCCCCCGAGGACCCAGCGGCGCCACGGAGTCTCCGACCGGGCAATCCCGTGCAAGACGTGCGCGGTGCCCAGGGCCGCGAACATCGACATCGGAACCAGGAGTCGCCAGGGAAACCCGACCCGACCCAGCAGAGGTGCGTGCTCCCACAGGGGCTGGGACGGCCCCAGCATCAAGAGGAAGCAGGCGACACCACACAGGCCCACGAACAGCGGGCCCGGGAGCTGTCGTGGCGTCGCGGGTCGGCCGGGCAGCAGCCCGTCGATCGTGGCCACCAGGCACAGGGCGAGGGCGGCGAGAGCGGCGGCGGTGGCCCAGCGGTTCAGGAGGGGATCCCAGGCGTCGCCGGCGAACAGGAAGTTCTCGGCCGGAGCGTAGCGTGACATGGCACCGAGGCTCACCAGGTCCCACTCGGCGACCAGCGGGATCAGGAACACCGCGGACAGGGCGAACCCCCCGGCGGCCCCCAGCAGCTGTCGCGCGGGTTCGGAGATGCTCCTGGTGCGGACACCGGTGTGGACGACCACGGCGACCAGCGCCAGTCCCACCAGCAGGGCGGCGGGCAGGTGAGTGAGCAACAGGCCGGCGACTCCGACGGCCAGGACGGGGAGACCCGGCGCCCGGCGGGCGGCGATCATCTGCGTGCCCCACAGCGCCAGGGGCGCCCAGACGAAGGCCCACAGCTCGGCCATCGCCGTCCGATAACAGAGGTCGAGGAGGTGATAGGGCATCAGCATGTAGAGACAGGCCGCCACCGAGGCGACCCAGGGGCCCGCGAAGGATCGGGTCAGACCGAGCATCGCCGCGCCGGCCGCCAGCACCGCGAAGGTGCCCGAGAGGATCATCATCGCCCCGACGTCGTCGGTGAACAGGTACCAGGGCGCGTAGCTGTAGAACACCAGGGGAGGGTAGAAGACGAACGACGGGCTCCCGCAGCCGGCGTTGGTGGCGGACACCCACCTGGGGTACAGGGATCCCGCGTCGAGACCCGAGAGGAACTGCTGGGCCCAGGCGGTGTGGATGTAGGCGTCGTCCCCGTGCAGATATCCCCCCATCCCCATGCGCACGCCCAGGGCGACGGCGAGGATCAGCAGGGGAAGCAGGGGGAGGATTCGGCGCATACGGCCCTGGCCATCGTAGGAACCGCCCGATCGTGGGTCAAGCGGGCGGGTGGGGAGGGTTGCCCGATGGAGGGATCGTCGCCGGGGCGGGCGAGGGTCCACGGCGCGGGCATCCCGGCGGCATGCCGCTTCCGCTACCATGGCGCGAGGTGCCGCGGGATGGGCTGCGGTCGTGGGAGGGACTACGGACGTGACCGTCGACGCCGTCGAACCTCGGGGCTCCCGGTGGCACGCGCCCGTGCAGGCGGCCATCCTGGTCACGGTCTCCGCCCTCACCCTGTCGTCCGTGGTCCGCACCGACTTCATCTGGGACGACTTCCGACAGGTGGTCCAGTCGGAGCAGATCCGGAGCCTGGGGAGCATCCCGGGGTACTTCACCCATCACGTCTGGGAGCAGGAGTCCGAATTCGACGCCGCGGAGGGGATCCGGCTCTACCGCCCGGTGTTCCAGGCCGCGCTGGCCCTTGAGTACGCCCTGTTCGGTGGCGCGTCCTCCCCGGGGTTCCACCTGGGCTCGCTGATCTGCCACCTCGGGGTGGCCCTGCTGCTGTGGGCGCTGGCTCGCCGCTGGCTCGGGGGCGCCGGCTGGCCCGGCCTCGGTGCGGGGCTGCTGTTTGCCATGCACCCGGTCACCGCCGAAGCCTACGCCTGGGTGTCCGCCCTGACCGACCTCCTCGCGGGAGCCGGCCTGCTGGCCGCGCTGTGGATCATGGAGCGCCTGGCCGCAGGTACGCGCGCGGGCACGCCGCGGGGACCCGGGGCCTGGGGTCTCGCGATCCTGGCCGCAGGGCTCTTCCTCCTGGGGATGATGGGCAAGGAGGTCGCCCTGCTCGCCCTTCCGGTCGTCGGACTGTGGCTCTGGCTGGGGCGACGGATCCCGCTCCGACTCCAGCTCCCCCTGTGGATCGCCGGCGCCCTCTTCGTGGGGGTGCGCATGGCGGTCCTCGGCGGACTCGAGGCCACGGGCAGGGACGCGGCCCAGCTGCTCACGGCGCTTCACCACGCTCCGATCTTGCTGGTGGACGGGCTCCGGGCTCTGCTGACCCTGCGGCCCGTGGGCTACAGGGGCCTGGCGTACGAATACGAGGACCTCTCGTGGTGGTGGAGCGGCGCCGCGACCCTGATGCTCGTGCTGCTCGGTGCGGCGGCCTGGCGCCTCCGTCGCCGGGTGCCGCTGTTCGCCGTGGCCCTGGGCGTCCACTGCGCGGTCCTGGCTCCGGTGGCCATGATCGCGACGGTGCCGGGCTGGGGGGGCTTCGGGCGCTATCTCTACATCCCCTCGGCCTTCGTGGCCCTGGCGTTGATTCAGGGTGCGGTCGAGGGGTTGCGCTGGGTGCGGCCGCGGATCGGGCGGCGCGGCCTGTGGGTGCTGGCGCTCCTGCCCCTGGGCTACCTGGTCGTCCAGCAGATCGCGCTGCGGGACGGGCTCCGGGCGTACTCCAACTCCGAGGAGCTCGCCCTCAGCGCCATCGACAACGCCCCCGGCGTCGGGGCCGGGTACGAGCTCCACGGACACGTGCTGATGGACCGCGGCGACCTACCGGGAGCCATCGAACGCTACGAGGCGGCGCTGGAGCGCACGCCGGAGCTGCTCCAGGCGTCCATCAACCTCGGCCTCGCGCTGATCCACACCGGCCGCCCCGAGGAGGGACTGGCGAGGATCCAGGCCTGGGAAGCCGTGCAGGGGAGGGGGCCCCGCAGCTCGTACGTCACCGCCCTCGCTCTGCTCCACCTGGGGCGGGTGGACGAGGCCGCCGACCGCCTGCTGTGGGCCATCGCCCTGGCTCCGGGGGACGCCGATCTCCTGTGGCTGCAGGGGGAGGTGCTCACCCGGCACCCGGATCCCGTCGGGTACCGGCAGTGGCTGGCAGGCGAACTGACGCGTCCGGAGAACGCCATCGCCGCGGAGGTCATCCAGCCCCTGCTCGAGGCGGGGAAGCCCCGATCGAACGCCGCACCTTGACAGGTCGTCCGGCGGTCCTATAATGCCGGTCGCCCTTGCGGGAATAGCTCAGCGGTAGAGCACTGCCTTGCCAAGGCAGGGGTCGCGGGTTC
>CAZITQ010000208.1:0-17165 GCA_964542165.1 uncultured Rickettsiales bacterium | reverse complement strand
GACACCGGGGACGACGACACCGGGGACGACGACACCGGGGACGACGACACGGGGGCCAACGAACCACCGTCCGCCCCCGGGGTCACCATCGATCCCCCGGATCCGGAGGTCGACGACGAGCTGGCCTGTTCCGTGGTGGTGGACTCGGTGGATCCCGAACACGACCCGGTCAGCTACTCCTGGGCCTGGACCGTGGACGGCGCAGCCACCGGGTTCGCAGGGCCGGTGGTCCCCGCCAACGCCACGGTGGACGGCCAGTTCTGGGCCTGTCACGTCACGCCCAACGACGGCGCCCAGGACGGGCCCGCTGGAATGGCCAGCGTGGTCCTGGGCGACGTGCAACCCTACGGCTACAGCCCGCTGATCACCTTCGACGCGACCGGGGGCGCCTCGGGCGGACCCGCGACCGTGAACTACGACCACGTGATGCTGGACGAGAACTTCGATCCGGTGTGCACCATCAGCCTCGAGTTCAGCGCCTCCTACGCCTATGGAGTGGGCCAGGGCAGCGAGTACTTTCAGTACGTGGACGAGACCATCACCTGGACCGCCGGCGGCGAGCTCGGCAGCAGCTGCCCGATCACCTGGACGGTCTACACCTCGGATCCGGTGTCCGAGTGGATGTGGGACGAACACCCCTTCGCCTTCGTGTCCTGCGAGCAGGTGGCCGCGGTGCCGGGGCTGGCGTCGACCTACGTGGGCGAGGACGACGCGGGCTATCTGCCCACCACCGACGGCAGCTTCGCCGACTTCTGTGACGCCGTGGGACCGGCGGTGGAGAGTTCGATGGGCACCGGTCCCGTCGAGGGTCTGTGGTTCATGCCCGGCAGCCAGGGCATGCTCGACTCCCTGGGGAGCTGGAACTACATGCCCCCCACCGTTCCGGGCAACGTCGAGGTGTGGGTCGTCTCGGGCATGCTGATGCAGCAGGTCACCAACACCGACGAGCCCATCCCCGGACTGCAGGGCGGGTACGCGATGATCCCGTTCTGGATCTTCGTCTACAGCTACTGAGGTCGTCTCAGAGGAGGTCCACGAGGACCCGCCCCATCGCGTCGTGGATCCGGCCGTTGCTGGCGAGGATCCGGGGGGTGTCGAGGGTGAGGGCCCCCCCCGCCATGTCGCTGACCTGTCCTCCCGCCTCGCGGACGATCAGCGTACCCGCGGCCACGTCCCAGGGCTTGAGTCCGAACTCCCAGTACCCGTCCAGCTGACCCTCGGCCAGCATCGCCAGGTCCATGGCGGCCGCGCCCGCGCGCCGAAAGCCCTGGGCACGCTCCAGGAAGGCCTTGACGAAGCGCAGGTAGACGTCGGCGTTGTCGCGGCGGTCGTAGGGGAAGCCGCTGGCCACGAGGGCCTGCCCCAGGTCGGCGGTCTCCGAGACCCGCAGCGGCTCGCCGTCCACGTCCGCGCCCCGCCCCTGCTCTGCCCGGTAGCACCGATCCCGGACGGGATCGTAGATCACGCCCAGCCGGAGCTCCCCTTCGTTCTGCAGCGCGATGCTCACGCAGTACATGGGGAAGCCGTGGACGAAGTTCACGGTGCCGTCCAGGGGATCGACGATCCAGCGGCTCGAGGCTCCCTCGGCGCCCCCCTCCTCCTCCCCCAGGATGGGGATCCCGGGATCGGCTGCGGACAGGATCCCGCGGATGGCGTCCTCGCAGGCCAGATCGACCTCGGTGACCAGATCCACGGCGGCAGCCTTGTGCCGAACCTGGGTCGCCGACCGGTTTCGGATGATGGCGCCCGCGGCCCGCGCGGCGTTCTCGGCTACGTCCAGCACCGCCGTACCTCCCGTCAGTCCAGGGCCACGCGGGTCAGCTCGATCTCGCGGGACTCTGCCCCCCGATCGATCCCCAGCGTGACCCGGGTGCCCACGGCGCCGCGGCACCGCATGATGAACTCGTCCCGGACCATGAAGCGTGTGTCGAGCCCGTCGATGCTCCGGATCACGTCCCCCGTCCTCATCCCCGCCTCGTGGGCGGGCAGGCCCTCGGTGACCCCCTCCACCCGGGGGCCAACGGCGCTCCCGCCGATCTGGATGCCGATCCCGCCGAACTCCCTCACCTCCATGGACACCAGGCGGTCGAGCTCGTCCCGGAGGACCAGCGTGAGCGACTCGGCGCCCGCGGCCAGGCGGCCCGGCGGGCTGAATCCGTGGTCCGGGTGAAAGGCCTCGATCCACAGGGTCCCCCCGGGCAGCCCCGCCAGCAGCGCGCTGCCGTCGTCCACCGTCTCGCGGCCGTGGGGTCGCTCGTTCCACAGGGCGTTGCCTCCGTCCTCGGCCTCGCGGCCGGAGAGGAACAGGAAGGCGCCCGCGACCGGAGCGCCTGTGGAATCCAGAACGGTCCCCCGCAGGTGGCGGCCCAGGGAGACCTGGAGTTCCGCCTCCAGGTCCGGCGCGTCGCGGGTGATCTCCAGGACCGGCGCGGGCACGGCGAGGGGGAGCCCGGCGCGGAGCCGAAAGCGGCCGAGACCCAGATCATCGAACCGGAATCTGCCCTCGCCGTCGGAGACCGCCTCCACCCCCGGGGCGCGGCCCTGGTCGATCTCGGGGACCCAGGGGTAGGGATATCGGCTCGTCCCCCGCGTGGTCACCCAGGTGAGGCGGATCGTCTGACCCGGGATGCCCTCGCCGGTCTCCGCGTCCACGACCCGCCCCTCGACGGCGCCGCGACGCCAGTCCATGTCCGGACCGGTCCCCTCCTGCGCGCGGGCCTCGGTGGGCAGCAGCACGCACAGCAGCACGAGCACCGGCAGGACCGGGGGGAGGGAGGGACGGCGCACGGCCATCGAGCGTCGCCTGCTACGCCGTCTCGTCCCCGCCGTCGAGGATGAAACGCACGCGTTCGAGTTCGTCGAGGATCGCGAGTTGATTGTGGGCCACCCGCTGGGCCTGGCTCGCCAGGTCGACGCGAGCGGCCTGCTCGGCATCGAGGAGCACACCGGCCGTGATCTTGCAGTCCAGCAACATCTCGTTGGACAGCACCTGCTCCCTCGCCTGGTCCAGCTGCGCGCGCAGGGCGAGGAGCTCGTCGAGGGCGCGGACCGCCTCGCCGGCGGGGAGGGGTTCACCCGAGGCGGCGCGGGTCGCGCGATGCCGCAGCTCGTCGTCGGTCAGTCTGGGGAGTCCGTCGTCGGCCATGGTCCTACTCCTGGAGGGGGACTATAGCCAAATGGGGCGGCGGGCGGGAGCGGGAAAAGGGGGCGGCGGTGGAAGGCCGTAGGTTGGCGGGGCTCAGCGGATCACCACCTTGACCCTCTTGGCCTTCTTGTGATGCCGGTGATGGTGATGGGTCACGTGGTGGGTCACCACCGTCCGGGGGTGCGAGTTGTGTCGCACGTGGATCGCGAACCGCGTACTGCGGTTGTCCCGGTACCGTCGGAAGGTGGACACCGTGGTGCTGGCGTGGTTGCGGATCCGGTCCTCTTCCGCGCGGGTGACCCGACCGTCGCGTCGGGCGTGCCGGATCAGGTTGTCGGTCTCGGACTGCAGGGCTCGGACGTCGGCCTTCTCACCGGCGGTCAACAGTCCAGCGGCCCAGGCGCTGGAGATGCTCGCGTCCAGGTTCTGATAGGCGCTGGAGACCAGCGGGCTGGCCATCGCTCCGGCGGGCAATGCCAGCAGGGCGCCGAGGGTCAGGGTCGTCATCAGGGTCGGCATCGTCGATCGGCTCATCGTCCTGTTCCTTCCGTGCTCGGTTCTGTCACCGCCGAACTGGGGAGTTGGACGCACGGAGCGCGCGATTTCGTCGATGCGTTGTCGTTTTTTTTTGATGCGCCCGCTCAGGATCGGCGGCGGTGAAGCCAGATCGCGGTGAGGAACAGGAGCCCGGGGGGAATCCACGGGGAGGGGCCGGCCGTCGGGGCCACCCGGCACTCGCAGCCGTCGTCATCGCCGGTACCGGCGGAGTCGTCGTCATCGTCGTCGTCGTCGTCGTCACCGTCGCAACCGCCGTCGACGTCGTCCACCACCCCGTTGCAGTTGTCGTCGAGGCCGTCGCAGACCTCGGTCGCGCCCGGGAAGATGTCCGCGTCGCCGTCGTCGCAGTCGCCGGCCGCGTCGGTCCAGCCGTCCCCGTCTGCGTCCCGGGCGTCCGTGTCCAGCTCGTCCACCTCGCCATCGCAGTCGTTGTCCGCACCGTCCATGATCTCGGGGGCGCCGGGGAAGGTGTTGCTGTCCCCGTCGTCGCAGTCCCCCTCGTCCTCCGGCCAGGCGTCGCAGTCGTCGTCCCGGGCCACATCCTCGGGCGCGCCGGGGAAGGAGTCCGGGTCGCCGTCCAGACAGTCGCCTTCCGCCTCGGTGAACCCATCACCGTCGTCGTCGACCCCCAGGCCCATGTGCACCAGGTAGACCTTGCCGGCCTCCCGGCCGCCCTGGCTCGAGAACTGGCTCCCCACTGCAAACGTGGCGTAGCCGTAGCCGATCTCCCCGAGATGGGTGAGATGGGTCGCCGCGCGGTCCCAGGGGAACTCGCCCTCGACCACCACATCGAGCTGGGAGGTCAGCGTGGGCCAGGGCTCGCCCTCGGCCCGCCCCGGCAGCACGAAGACCCGACCCTGCGCCTCGTCACCGCCCCCCGGCGCGGCCAGGAAGGCATCCCCGATCCCGTCGTCATCCAGATCGGGCACCCCGACCAGGGCGTAGCCCAGGCAGCCGTTGGGCTCGGCGCCGCGGAGGTAGAAGGTGCCGCCGGTCCAGGGCCGCAAACCCGTGGGCAGGGCGGGACCGCCGGCGAAGCCGACCACCGACCCGGCGAGGGGGGGGCCCGCGGAGCCGTAGGGCGCCCCGGCCAGGACGTCGGCCTCACCGTCCCCGTTCCAGTCCACCAGCGCCACCGAGGTACCGGCGGCGTCGTAGGGCTGCTCGCCCCGGAAGAAGAACCTCAGGGTGTCCGCGACCCGGTGCGTGCCCGGGGCGAGGGCGCGCAGTCCGGTGAAGCAGTGGACGAGCCCGACGCCGTCCTGTCCGTTGACCACCGCCGAGGGCGAACCGGCGCACAGGTCCGGGATGCCGTCACCCGAGATGTCCCGCCCGGCCGCCAGGGAGCTTCCCAGCATCCCGGCCTCGGCCTCGCCGAGGATGGACAGGCGGGAGTCCGGGCCCAGGTCGAGGATCGCGGGCCAGGCCTCCCGGCCCTGGACCAGGTGCACCGCCCCCAGCTTGAGCTCGTCGAGTTCCACCGACAGGGAGTCGTCCTCGACCTCCAGGGTGTAGGGGGCGCCGATCCACAGGTCGTCGATGCCGTTGCCGGTCACGTCCCCGGCCGCGGCAAGGGCGTAGCCCGACCCGGCGTTGAGCTTCTCCCCCCGGAGCACGACGTCCGCGTCGTCCACCGAGATCTCGGTCCCCCAGCCGTCCCAGGGGCCGAAGAACAGGAACACCGTCCCGCTGCCGTCCGCCTCCCGACGCAGGAGCGCGGAGACGGCCAGGTCGTCGAAACCGTCGTCGTTCACGTCACCGACGCCCGCCACTGCCCAGCCCAGCAGGTCGTCGCCGTTGGCCCCGCCGATCACCACGTTCGCGGTGGAGAGCGGGTCGTTGCGGTCGTCGAACTGCGTGCCCGAGAACAGGTAGACCCGCCCGGCGTCCGGACCGTCGGTGTCGTCCAGGGGGGCCCCGACGCCCAGGTCGGGGAATCCATCGTCGTCCAGGTCGCCGATCACGGCCACCCGCCCGGCGCCCGCGTCCGCGTCGCTGCCGAGCAGGGAGGTGGGCCCGGAAGCCACCGGCCAGGTCTCCGCGCCCGCCGGTCCCGCCAGGCCGACGCAGACCAGTGCCGCCATCCATCGCCGAGCGCTCATGGTGCCTCCACGGTCACGCTGCCGCTGTGACACCGATAGGGTCCGGGCTGCAACACGGCGCCCACGACCTGCTCCAGGTCGGTGATGCCCTCGGAGGGCCACGAGTGCATGCTGCACATGACGTAGTAGGTGCCCGCGTCGGCGAAGGTGTAGCTGAACTGATCGGAGCCGGCGAAGGGCCTCAGCAGTCCGGAGCGTTCCACCACGTAGCCGTCCGAGTCCACCAGGATCACGTCGTGGCGGAAGCGGTTGTAGTTGCCCTCGTCGAACAGCGGGATGTCCCAGGTGACCGTGTCCCCGCTCGCGACCACCACGTGGGGGGGATCCCAGAGGTTCAGATCGTGGTTGAGCAGGGTGATCTGTGTCGCCGGTGAGGGGAGCGCCAGCTCCCGGGCCGGGGTCTCCAGCCGGACCTGGTCGGTGGAACCCACGACCCGCCAGAAGAGGCGCCCGTCGGGGAACCGATCCGCGAGTTCGGCCAGCGCATCCTCGGCCAGCTCCAGCTCCAGCTGATCCGTCGGGCCCAGCTCGAAGCGGTCGTGGTCGAAGGCGGTGTCGCCGTCGATCTCCACCCGGTAGCCCGACAGGTTCCCCTCCCAGCTCAGGGTGGAGGGGCCGGTGAGCACCGCCAGGTCGCCCGGGCCCACGAGCTCCAGGTACTCCGTGCCGTCTCCGCCCTCGAAGGCCGCGCAGCCCCGGGCGTCCGTGGCCGCGAGGGCGGGGGTCCAGGGGCAGACGTCCGCCACGTCGGGGACTCCGTCCCGGTCCCCGTCGTCGAGCCATTCCTCCTGCTCCTCGACCACCTCCAACAGCTGATCCGCGGCCACGTCGGTCAGCACCACCTCACCGCCGCGGGGGAAGACGACCCTGACCTCGTCGACGGTGTCCGCGTCTCCCAGCCCGAAGTGCTGCCGCAGCCCACCGTGGGAGCTGAAGGTCGTCATCCGGGTGCCCACCCAGCGGGTCTGGGTGATACCCCCCGCGGTGACCTCCACCCGGGCGCCGATGGCCGACCGGTCACCCGACCTTCCCACCACCCGCACGAAGAGGTGGTGGTGGTCGTTGCCGTCGTTGACGAACAGGTGGTTTCGGGCGGGGTGGTTGGCCCGGCCGTTGCCGGTGTACACGTCCAGGAAGCCGTCGCCGTCCACGTCACCGGTGGAGATCGTCCAGTTGGGGAGCTCGCCGTCGTTGAGCAGTCCGCCGTTGTCCTCCACCTCCACGAAGGCCGCGCCCTCCTCGCTGCGGTACAGGACGCACTCGGCGTCCAGCAGGCAGAAGAGCACGTCGAGCCAACCGTCGTTGTCGAAGTCGGCCACCGCGGTGCCGTCGCCATTGAAGGGCGAGGTGAGCCCCAGCTGCTCGGTCACGTCCACGAAGGTCCCGTCCCCCTGGTTCTGGAACACGGTGTTCTGGGGTCGGCAACGGGCGGAGTGGCTGCCCACCAGCAGGTCGATCCAGCCGTCGTTGTCGAAGTCCCAGGGGATGGCCCAGCTCAGGAAGGCGCCGTCCGGGCAGTCCTGGGGGTGATAGTCCACCTGGAGCCCGGCCTCGTCGGCCCGGTCGACGAAGGTGCCGTCCCCCTGATTGGCGAAGAGCATGAAGTCCGGGTAGCCCTCGCCGTTGATCACCAGCGTGTCGAGCCAGCCGTCCCGGTCGTAGTCGAGCAGGCCGACGCCCTTGCCGCTCACCGTGGCGGTCACCCCCGCCTCGTCCGTCAGATCCAGGAATCGGCCGTCGCCCTCGTTGTGGTAGAGGGTGTTGGCCATCGACCCCTCCTTGGGGCCGTTGCTGAAGTACAGATCGAGCAGGCCGTCCTGGTCGTAGTCGAGCCAGATCCCCTCGTGGCCGATGCCCGGATGGTCGACACCGGCCTGCCGGCCCACCTCGGTGAACATCGCGTTGCCGGCGTTGCGGTACAGCTCGTTGTACCCGGCCACGCTGACGTAGACGTCCACGTCCCCGTCGTTGTCGTAGTCGGCCAGCATCACCCCGCGGTTCTCGCAGGCGCTGGCCACACCCGCGTCCTCCCCCACCTCGTCGAAGGTGAGGTCGCCCCGGTTGAGGAACAGCCGGTTGGCCCCGGTCATGGCCGCGTTGCCGGTCATCAGCGAGGGGGTGCGGGCCAGGAAGAGGTCGATCAGGCCGTCCCCGTCCAGGTCCTCCATGCCCACCCCGAAGGTGGTGCCGAAGGAGCGGACGCCGGCGGTGTCGGTGATCTCCGAGAACGAGACGAAGTCCTGGGCCGCGGCGGACGACGCCAGCCCCAGCGCGAGGAGGAGCGGGAGGGCGCGGGCTCTCATGGCGCCTCCGTGGTGAAGCTGCGGACCGGGGTCAGGAAGCTGTGGCCCCGGGCGGATCCCTCGACGGCCCAGTAGCGCACCCCATCGGTCGCCGATGGCACCTCGAGGTCGGTGGTGGCGACGGTGAGCTCCCCCGGCTCGGCCAGGGCGCCCACCAGGACCGTGTCGTGGACCGGAAGCTCCGCGGCTCCGCTGACGTAGATCCGGTACCCCTCGCAATCCCCCTCGAAGGCGAAGGTGACCGAGCCGGACGGGAAGGCGTCCCCGTCGCCCGGCGAGGTGAGGCTCACGCCACACGCCGACGACTGGCGTGCGCTGCAGCCCCGGGGGTCGGTACGTTCGCCAGCGTCCGTGTCGGGGCACAGGTCCCGGACGTCCGGGACGCCGTCCGCGTCCGCGTCGTCGTACAGCGCCTCCTCGGTGGCGTCGTCGTCGTCGCCCGGGGTCGGTGGCTCCGAGTCGTCGTCGTCGCCGTTACACGCGATCCCCCCGCCCAGAGCGAACAGCGCCAGCGACAGCCACACCGCGAACGTCCTCATCGCGGCCATCCTCTCTCCGTCCGCGGGCGCGGGCGGGCAAGGCGATAGGTTGGGCCTACTGTACACGCGAATGTCGCAGGGTCCAGGGCAAGGAGGTCCAGCGGGCCGGTCAGGGGGGCATCTCCAGCGCCGGGAGCCCCTCCTCACCGGCCAGACCGGCCTCGAGGATCTGCGCCTGGATCGCCAGCATGCCCCACGACTGCTCGTCGCCCAGGTGCTCCAGGTAGATCTCGGACAGCAGGCGGTACCCACGGGGTTCGTACGGGGAGTCCTCCACCGCCGCGGTCAGCACCCGCAACGCCAGGTCCACGGTCTCTTCCAAGTCGCCCTGCCCCAGCAGTGACCCGGCCATCGAGACCGCGCCCAGACCGTCCACCTGGGCCGCGAGCAGCCGGGCGGGGTCCCCGCGTTCGGGCCAGTCGGCTCGGGCCGGATCACCGTAGAGCTCCGCGGCCAGGGCAGGCGAGAACAGCACCTCCCGGCGAGCGGGCGGTGGCGCGGGTTCGTCGCCCGGCTCGAGCACCTCGAACACCCGGAAGAACGGGGCCTCGTGGGCCAGCTGCAGATGGTCCAGCTCCCCGGGGAAGTAGTGCATGCGCGCCAGGGCAGAGGTCGGATCCCAGGCCAGGGCGTCCGCCACGTAGCGGTAGCTCATCTCCGGATCGGTCCGCAGGGCCTGGTGGGCGGCGTGGACCACCCACCGAACGTCGTGGCGACGGCAGAACGTCGCGAAGGTCGCCTCGTCCGCCACGAGCGCCTCGGCGTACTCCCGGTACCGCTCCACCATCGGCGATTCGAAGAAGCAGTTCAGCGCGATGGGTCGGTCCGCGGCGTTGAGCAGGAAGGGAGAGAGGGCGAACTCGGCCAGGACGACGTCGTCCGGACCCGCGTTCCCGTCCAGCCACCCGGCCAGCTCGGCCAGGTCCACGCCGCGGTAGACCTTGGAGACCGAGGTGGTCTCCCCGACCGGCGCGCTGGAGACGATCCGGTGCGGTCCGGGGATGACACCGTAGGTCTGCAGGACCATCGCCGCGGCCCCGGCGACCACCCAGCCCCGGAGCACCCAGCGGGGGCCGCCCCGCAGCCCGATCCAGCCGGCACCCACGAACACGGCCAGCAGCATCGCCGGGAACGCCTGGAGCTTGCGGAACACCAGGTAGCATCCACCCATGGCCAGGGTCAGGTAGAGCATCAGCGCGTGGGCGTCCGCCCGCCGGGCTCGCACGACGCGGATCCCCTCGACCACCAGCGCTGGCGCGGCCACCAGCAGCGGGATGCCGAAATCCCGCAGCAGCCGGGCGAAGGTCGGAGAGCGGTAGTTGCCGGACCAGAAATGGCGGGCGTGGAAGGTCAGCTCCGACGGATCGGCGGGCTTGTTGCCCAGGTGGGTCACCCGGGCCAGGATGGTCTGCCAGGCGTGGTCGTAGGAGGGGGGCTGGGGCAGCAGGGCGAGCAGACCGCTGGCCCCCGCGGCCACGCACAACGCCCGGATCGGTCGCGACAGCGGACGGCGCAGGTGAATCCCGCCCACGACGACGGTGACCAGCGAGAGCACCGCCCCTGCGCTCAGATAGAACCGGTCGAAGTGGAGATGGCAGGGGAGGAATGCCGCGGCGGTCAGCACCGGGGCCACGCAGCAGCCCAGCGTCCGCACGGCCCGACGGGGCTCTCTGTCCAGGGTGATCACCAGGACGAAGAACGCCGTGAGGATCAGGTAGTAGAAGGTCATCACCTTCCACGCCAGCAGCGCAGCCAGCAGGAAGAGACCCGCCATGAGGGGGTTGCGCCAGGCGTCGCGCTTCAACGCCGCGGCCAGGAAGTAGAGGTGGAAGACGAACAGCGGAATCGCCAGGTGTTCCCGGTACAGCACCTGACCCGACGAGCGCTCGACCGCGGGCAGGATGATGGCGTACGCCAGACAGGCCAGCAGCGCCGCGGGGCGGCTGCCGTGCAGGACCCCGGAGAGGGCGACCAGAGCGAAGATGCCAAAGCAATACAGCACCCGCGTGAACACGCGCACGAAGGCCTCGACCGGCATGTCCGGCCCCAGCGCCAGGGCCCGGTAGACGGTGCCGTAGAACCGCTCCTGCAGGATGGTGTCCGTTCGCGGATCGTAGCCCTCCGGGGCCCACATCCGCGTGTCGTTGGGCGGGATCCCCTCCCCCTGAGCGACCATCTCCACGTATCGGAACCGCTGGGCGGACTCCATCCAGAACGTCTGGGTCAGGACCAGGCCCATCTCGTCGAAGGTCCGGGAGCGGGCGTGGAACCCGACGCCGTAGATCGCGATCATCCCGAACACGGTGAGCAGGGCGTAGATCAGCGTCCGGCGGTCGGGGCGGGGCACGGGGAACAAGGTAGCGTCGCAGGGCTCGCGGCCACAAGCGCCGGGCCGAGCCCGAGAGCGCGCGTGGCCACGGCGGCGCGTCCCGTCAGGGCATGCCCATGGAGTACAGGCGCTCCCTGCCGGCCAGGGCGCCCGGGGAGCCGGGGCGGACGCGGAGGGCTTGATCCCAGGCCACCGACGCCCCCTGGAGATCGTGGGACCAGAACGAAGCCGCTCCCAGGTCTTCCCAGAGGTCGGCGTCCCCCGGATTGTCCATGACCGCCACCTGGAGCAGGGGCACGGCCCCGACGGCGTCCCCGGATCTCAGGAGGGCACGGCCCGCCGCCGCGGCGCCGTCCGCCGGTGCGTCGGCCGGTGGGGCGAACAGACCTCCGTCGAAGCCCGCCCGCTGGAGGTGGATCATCGCCCAGGGATCGGGGTGGAGCGCCGATGCCGCCCGGAGCTGTTCACCGGCCTCGGCCGCCCGTCCCTGCCGGAACAGGACGTGGCTGCGCGCCGCTGCCGTCGACCCCAGCAACCTCCGCAGCTGCCGGTCCCGTCTCAGCCGTTCGTCTCGCCAGAGGGGTACGACCAGCCCGGTCTCGATCCGCGCCGCGCGTTCCATCGTGGCTTCGCGGTCCGCGCCTGGGAGCGCGAAACCGAATCCGGCGGGTTCCAGCCCCGCCATCCACTCCGGCGGCCACAGCAACGGCGTGCCCACGACGCCCAGGTCCAGGTTGGGGGTGCCCAGGGCGCGCAGGCGCTCCTCGGGGTGCAGGTCGTCGAGCCTCGCGAGGTCCGTCACCACGGCCCCGGGGTGCCGTCGGGCCAGGGCGTCCAGCTGATGACGCCCCGTCCCATAGACGCTCGCGGCCAGCACGTCGGGGCGGCGCCGGCCGGCGGTCGTGAGGTACATCACCGGCAGCGAGGTGGAATCGGATCCCGTGAGGAGCAACCCGCCCGGGGGCACCGCTTCGAGCAACGCGAGGCCCACAGCCGTCGATTCGGTCCCTCTGTGCAGGGACATCTTCCGCGCGCCGGCCATCGCGGAGAAGGCCACGGCGACCACCAGCAGAGCCACGGCCGGGGCGGTCCAGCGGCGGGCGATCCTGCCGATGCCCGCGCCGGCGAGCAACACCGCCGTCAGGCTGGAGGGGAGCAGGTAGCCCGCCACGTCGGGGGTGAACACCTCCAGCGTCGGCCGCGGGACCGTCGAGGCCCAGGCGCCCACGCCGAACAGCAGCAGCGCGAGGCCCGCCAGGGGCCGGCGGGCGAAGGCGACCACGCCCACGACACCCGCGGCCACGGCCGGCCAGCCGAGCCACCCCCCCACCAGCAACAGGTGTTGCCCCACGTTGCCCGCCAGGGCGCCGGCACCGGGCCGGGCGAAGCTGCGCGCGTAGCTCTGCCCCGAGACGAACGCGAACAGCTCCGAGGGCCGATCCAGGGGACCGCCGAACCACACCCCCGGCTCCGCGGCGGAGCGCAGAGGCAGGTAGACGTAGACGGACGCACCCAGGGCGGCCGCGGCCACAGCCCAGACGACCGCCCGAACCGGAGGCCGCGGGTGGACCCCGAGCACCAGGATCAGCCCCGCGGGCACGGCCAGCACGGTCAGCAACGGATTGACCGCCAGGCCCAGACCGCCGAGCAGCCCGGCAAGGACCAGGCCGCCCCAGCCCTCGGACGACCTGACGATCCACAACAGGCTTCCGCTGACCAGCAACGCCTGCAATCCGTACAGCTCGATCACCGTGCCCTGGGTCCACAGCGGACCGCAGGTCGCGGCGAGCAGGCCGGTCGCCCAGAGGCCCAGGGCGGAGGCGCAGGCCTCGGGCCAGATCTCGCGGGCCAGCAGGACCGCGGTGCCCACCAGGGCAGCGGCGATGGCCGCGGACAGCCAGGCCGCGCGGGCGGCCAGGTCCCCCAGCGGAAGGAGCTGCGCCAGCCGCAGCAGCAGGACGTACACCGGCTCCCCCGGCGCGTGGGCCACACCCAGCTGCTGCCCCGCCGCCGCGAGCTCGGGCGCATCGAACCAACCCACGTCGGCGGGCGACGTCACGAGGTAGAGCGCCCCGGCCAGCAGGGAGCAGATCCCAGCGATCCGGGTCGCGGAGCTTCGGGCGATCCTCACGGCGCCCTCCACCAGCGGTCATCGGCGGGTTCGGGGATCGGCAGGGGCTGGCCCGGCGCCAGGAGGCTCGCAGCCGCGAGCTCCCTGTCGAGGAGGGCGGGGCGAGACCGCTCCCGGAAGTAGGATGCCCTGAGCAGCCGCTCGTACAACCACAGCCCCTGGCACTCCAGGTCGCGGGGGAACTCGGGAGCGTCGAAGTCGGGCTCCCACCGGGCGGCCAGGACCTCGTGGCGGCGGAGGGCGACGTCCAGGTCCGCCCCACCCTCGCCCAGAAGCATGACCCGGCCCGCAGGCACGAGGTCCTCGGCGTGGGAGAGGTCGGGTTCACGAATCTCCACTGCCACGGTACCCGCGCGGCCCTCCAGGGCGGCCATCGCGCTACCGCGCAGCGCCCGGGTGTCCACACCCGCGGGGGGATCTCCGAGCTGCGCTCTCAGCTGGCGCTCGTAGAACGGGTGCCCCAGCAGGATCCGGTGGAACACGGCCAGATCGGGTCTCCTGCGTTCGACCCGGGACAGGTACAGGCCCACGAAGGCGCTGCTGTTGCCCGATGTGATCAACGTCGCCCCCGGAGGCAGCCCATCCTGGTGGCTCCGCGCCAGACGCTCCGGTTCGAAGTTGCGTGACAGGTCCCCGCTCCACAGCCCGGGAACCAGGGTGAGGGCGAGGGCGACGGCGACCACCCCGGCGACCGCCTGCGGATGGCGGAACCACGGCGCCCCGGCGAGGCGGTCCAGCGCCACGACCAGGGCGACCCCGCCCAGGAGACCGACGAGGGCGGTGGTCAGACACAGGTAGCCGAGCAGATCGGGATTGGTCGCGAACACCTTGTTTTGGAACAGGATGGTCGCCACGTTGCCCGCCACCGCCAAGAGCAGGATCGCAGGGATCACCCGCCGCCCCCGCAGGAGCAGGGCTACCAGGCCGAGGACGCCCAGGACGGTCAGGGCGAGCCCGCTACCTCCCGCGACCACCTGGACCACCACCCCGAGGTTGTGGCCGATCATCCCGCCGTCCGAGGGGGAGAAGTTCTGGGCGAACGCCTTGCCCGACAGGACCGCGAGGAAGGCCTCGGGGGTGTGGGGCATGCCCCAGGCGAGTTCCGGCCGGGCCGCGGATCGCAGGGGGAGGTAGAGCTGGAGACCGAGCGCAAGGACCGCCGCCAGCCCGGCCAGGCCGGCACTTCGCAGGTCCAGGGAGGTCACGGCACCCGCCAGCCCCAGGAGTGCCGCGGGGACCAGGGCGACGGCCAGCAACGGGTGGGTGGCACCCGACAGCCCGAGCAGGAAGACCACGGCGAGGGTGGCCCGACGGCGCTCGGCGGGTTCCCCCCGGTGGCAGGCCACGGCGGCGGCCACCACGCCCAGGGCGAGCAGCAACTGCAGGGCGTAGACCTCGGTCCGTACGGCCTGCGCCACCGGGGCCACCCCCAGCAGGGCGGGGAGGCCGACCAGCCAGGGCAGAAATCGGCGCATACCGGCGGACCCGTCCCCCACCAGTGACCCGGCCAGCCGGACCAGGGGCCAGCAAGCCAGGCCCAGGCAGATCGCGCTGACCAGGTTCGCCCGGAAGGGGATGCTGGCGAAGGGGACCAGCATCGCCAGGCGCCAGATCAGGGTGGGCAGGGGTTGACCCGGGGGGTGGGAGACGCCGAGATCCCAGGCCCCGGCCACCAGCTCGCCACCGTCGAGCCAACCCACCGAGGGGGCGGCCAGCAACAGCGTCACCCCGAAGACTGCGCTCCCGACCGCAATCAGGTGGGGGCGATCAGCGCAGGTCCTGCAGGGAGCCAATGTCATACCTCGCCCGGATGGACACCAGGGCTTCGCGGACGCAGGTGCTGGTGATGTCGCTGTCCAGGGGATCGATGGTGAGCGAGCAGCGCTCCGGGGCCTCGACGAAGGTCGCCCAGGGATCCTCGGGGATCGCCGGGATGTACGCCGGGACCAGCTGGCTCAGCGCCGTCGGCGGGCGGCCCTCCTCCGCTGCGAACCGTCCGCGGGCGGCGTCCAGATCCCGCTGCGCGATCATGAACCGCGTCTCGTGGATCTTCACGTAGATCGCGTTGCGCCGCTTCTCGTCCGGGGCGGTCTCGTACTCCTGCATCAGGAAGTGGAGCGCGACCTCCTCCTGATCGGTCTCGTTCAGCAGCGAGGCGGCCAGGTTTGCCAGGTAGAACGGGGCGTCCGGCTTGGAGGCGGCGATCTGAAGGAACTCCGCGGATCGCTGCATGTCGTCCCGCAGGTGGTAGTTCATGGCGATGGAGAACGGGAAGTACCACTCGTCCGGGTTGTTGGCCATGCCCTTGGCCATGATCAGGTTCGAGGCTTCGACCCACTCCGGGGAGATGCGCAGCATCACCCCGCCGTACTTGTAGGGCGCCTCGAAGTGGGGGCTCAGGTCGGTGACCAGGTCCAGCATGTAGTACAGCCAGACGTACCAGTCGTCGTCGGGCTGAGCGCCGTGGCTCCCGCCGAAGTAGAGGATCGCGCGGATCCACAGGAGGTCGGCGACCGCGCCCTCGTACCCCAGGCACGCCGGGCCGAGGTGCTCGCCGGAGGGTAGGTAGAGGATCCGGGCGGCCAGGTCGTGACGCGGGCGCAGGGCTTCGCCGGCGCGGCGCAGGTTGTGGGTGGCAGGTGCCAGCAACAGCAGCGCGAGAACGGTGACCAGGGCCGGCACGTGGCTGCGGCGCATGCGGGCTATGGTAGCAGACCCCGCTCGCGGGCTCGCGGCGGGAGGAGCCAAACGGAAGCGGGGGCCCCCGGCCCGGGCGGGGGGGCCAACCCCCCCCCCCCCCCGCCGCGCCCCCGGGGGGGGGGGGGGGCCCCGCCCGATAGCCTGGTGGCTATCCCAGAGGGTACGTCTTAGTAGACGTTATTCTGGGAGAGCATCTTCGGCTTCTGCGCCTGGGTGCAGTAGTAGTGAGACAGCTCACCCGCACCGTCGATGTTCGAGTAGGCATGACCCTGGAAGGAGTCATCCGCCGGACCCGAGCCGGTGGCGGCAGCGGTGGTCTCGTACTGGCCGCGGACGTTACCGTCAGCAGTCCAACCCAGGTTCTGGAAAGCAGTCAGACCCGCGCCGGTGAAGGCCTGCGGATCACGAGTCACGGACGCCGGAGTCAGGGTGCAGTTGGTGAAGGAGTCCCACTCAGCGTGGTAGGCCTTCTCCGCGGTGCGGATGGCGTCGAGGTTGGTCGGCAGCTCCGACCTCTTCGCACGCAGCTGCATGGCGAGGAAGGACGGGATGGCGATGGCAGCCAGGATGCCGATGATGGCGACCACGATCATGAGCTCGATGAGCGTAAACCCCTTGCGATTCATTTCGTACCCTCTCTTTTGCGGCCTCCCGGCCTTGACTCCGTTGACGATCAAGTTGTGACCCGGCCATCATGCAGGGGGCGTGCCAAGTCCGATCACCAATGTGCCCGGTTCTTTCCGGAGATCCGTCACCAACCCCCGAGAACACTGAAAAAAGCCGATGTCGATTTTCCCGATCGAGGCCCCGACAGCACTCCTCGGACATGGCGATCCTCGAGGGTTCACGGCCTAAAAGTGACGATTTTCGGCACACCCCCAGGGGGGCCCTCCGGAGCAAGTGACAAAATTCGTCACCCCCCTTGACAGGGGCTAGCAAAGCGCGGGTTTGACGGGTTTCTGACATCGGGATCGAGCAGAGAGCTGGAGCCGATCCGGGCCCCTCCCCGCCGCCGACCGCGCAGCGCGAGCGCCAGCGATGTCGCTGCCAGCCACCATTTCGGACGACGGACTGATCCGCAACGACACCCGGCCCTCCCCGCCCTCTCCGAGGACGGGCGGGAGGGTGGCGGGGCTGGGGCAGAGCAGGAGCTGGGGCAGAGCGGGAGCAGGAGCAGGAGCAGGAGCAGGAGCTGGGGCAGGAGCAGGAGAAGGAGAAGGAGAAGGAGAAGGAGAAGGACCAGGGGAAGGACCAGGAGAAGGACAGGGAGTAGGAGAAAGAGAAGGAGAAGGAGAAGGAGAAGGACAGGGACAAGGACAAGGACATGGACAAGGACAAGGACAAGGACAAGGACGTGG
>CAZITQ010000207.1:0-17222 GCA_964542165.1 uncultured Rickettsiales bacterium | reverse complement strand
GACCACGTGCTGGTGCTGCGCAACGCCGGTCCGGTGGCCGCCGGCATGCCCGAGGCTGGCTCGATGCCCATCCCCCGCTACCTGGCCGAGCAGGGGGTCACCGACATGGTCCGCGTCTCCGACGCCCGCATGTCCGGCACCGCCTACGGCACCGTGGTGCTCCACTGCGCCCCCGAGGCCGCGGTCGGCGGCCCCCTCGCTCTCGTGAAGGACGGCGACGAGATCGAACTCGACGTGGGCGCCCGGACCGTCGATCTGCGCGTCGACCCGGGCGAACTGAGCCGACGATCCGCGAGTCCTCGACCGCCCGAGCCGCCACCGCGCGGCTGGCGCCACCTGCACGCCCGCCACGTCCTGCAAGCCCCGGACGGCGCCGACCTGGACTTCCTGGTGTAGGGAGGAGAGCGACGTGTATTGCGTGGAACTCCGCGTGGCCGTCAAGTGCGACGGCTGTGACCATTCCATCCCCCTCAACGGACCCGTCTCCAAGCTCAAGTGTCCCAGGTGCCAGGAGCTCCGGGCGCTGAAAGGGCGCCTGCGGTGGGCGGAGGTGCTGAACTACCAGAACCCGACCGTGGACGTGTTCACCGCCACCCGAGGGCATCGGCCCGGGGAGGGGGATTACGGCGCCTGGGCTCCAGTGAAGCTCAACACCCTGCGGGCCTGGCCCCGCTGCCCCGGGTGCGAGCACGAGTACACCCGGGAGGAGACCGAGGCGGGTGTGGAGGCGGGTGGGCCGTTGACCTGCCCCGACTGCGCGCGAACCCTGTCCGTGGATCCGTCACCGCCGCTCCTCACGGAGCCCTTCCCCTCGACGCGCTGGGTGATCGGCGGTGTGCTGGAGTCGGCGGATGGAGGAGGGGGGTCTGCGGTCGCGTCCGGCGGCACGCCGGTGGTCATGGCCTGCATGAGCTGCGGGGGGGTGTTGAAGGTGGACGGCTCGTCCCGGCTGGTCACCTGCGAATACTGCGAGGTGACCAACTACCTGCCGGACGACCTGTGGCTGTCCTTGCACCCGGCGCCCAGGAGGGAGCGCTGGTACGTGGTCTTCGAGTGAGAGCCGTCAGATCCGTTCGAAGCTCAGCGTGTCCGGGGTCCATTCGGGGCAGCTGCCCTCGTGCTCGCCCCAGCCACCCGCGTCGACCCACCAGTCGATGCCGGTCAGCTCGACCGTGAACCGCTGCCACAGCCCCTCGCCGTCCGGATCGCTGCCCTCGGCCTCGAAGTGGACGGTGACCACGGTCGGGTAGCCGTTGTTCATCACCACGTCGAAGTGGCCGGAGAAGGTCGGGTCGGTCTCCGAGGAGAGGGAGAAGGTCACCGCGTCGACGATGACGTCCGAGGGATCGTAGTCCTGGCTCTGGTCCGCGTACTCGTCGTACCAGTGGCAGTCGTAGGCGCTGAAATCGAAGTCGCCCTCCTCGAGCCACACGCTGAGGGTCACGTCGTCGGAGAGATCCTGCACCACGCTGGCCCGCAGGACGCCGCCACCGATGTTGGTGTCCTCGAAGATGCCGGTGAACGGGGTGTCGTAGCGGGGCACCGGGTGGGTGACGAACACCACCCCGGTGTTGGTGATGGGCTCCAGATCTTCGTACGGAGCGCCGATCAGCAGATCGTCATAGCCGTCGTTCTCGATGTCGATGGTGGCCATCGCGTAGCCGAAGGCGTCGTGGTCCTCCCGGGCGCCCTCGGGGCGCTGGTCGAACCACATGTAGCCCTCCTCGCGGGTCGGGGCGGTGTACCCCGGAGGGGCGCCGAAGCGGATCAGCGCCACGCCGACGCCGTCGTAGGGGTGGACACCCTCGTTGGGCACGCCGATGGCGATGTCCTCGAGACCGTCCCGGTCGAAGTCGCCGCAGGTGAGCACGCTCCCGAACATGTCGCCGGGCTCCGGATAGGCCGCGCCGGTCTGATCGAAGGACTCGGTGACGTAATTGGGAAGGTCACCCGCCGACTGCTCGAAGATGTCCACGCGGCCGCGGCCGTCGTCGAACCAGGGGACGCCCACGATCAGGTCGTGCGCTTCGTCGCCCTGTAGCCTGCCGGTGGCCAGCGCCGCACCGAACCGCTCCATCGTGTCCGGCTCGTCGGCCTCGACGTAGTAGTAGTCGGCGGTGGAGCGCAGGCCCGACGCGGAGCCGGGTCGGATGAAGACCTTGCCCGTGTACACCTCCTCCATCGGGGCGCCGATGGCCAGGTCGTCGTACCCGTCCGCGTCGAAGTCGCCGGCGGCCAGGGCGTAGCCGAACTCCTCGTAGTCGCCGCGGGAGTCTGCCGGGTACTCGCCGAAGCCCAGCGTGGTGCCCCCGCTCAGCTGCAGGCCGGAGGCCGATCCCATGCGAACGAACACCCAGCCGGTGTCGATGTCCGTGGTGCTGTAGTCCTCGCCCGGCGCCCCGATGGCCACGTCGTCGTACCCGTCGTCGTCGAAGTCGCCCACGGCCAGGGCATAGCCGAACTCGTCGCCGGGCTCCATCTGGCCGTTGGGGCTCTGGGTGATGGTGGAACCGTAATAGAGGGCGATGTTCTCGACCTCCGACCCGTAGCGGACGTGGGCGACACCCGTGTCCACCCTCGAGCCCCAGTTCTCGTAGGGGGAGCCGATCACGAGGTCGTCGCAGCCGTCGTCGTCGAAGTCGCCCACGGCCAGGGCGTCTCCGAAGCGGTCCCCCGGCTCGCTGTAGGTCCACGGTTCCTGGCGGACCATCGGCCCCATCCGGAACCAGTCGTCCTCGCCAAAGAAGGTCACGACGATGCCCACGTCCTCGTCATCGCCACTGTCCTGGCCGGGGACGCCGATGGCCACGTCCGGCGTGCCGTCGCAGTTGAAGTCACCCGAGGCGACCGCCGTGCCGAACTCGTCGCCGACCTCGTCTCCTCCTGCCGCGTAGGCGATGTCCTGGTAGAGATAGCCCATCGGCTCGGGGACCGCGGCGCTCTCCATCAGGTCCGGAACGACCGGGATCGGCGCCGCTTCCGCGC
Source organism: uncultured Rickettsiales bacterium (assembly GCA_964542165.1). Classification (GTDB taxonomy): domain Bacteria; phylum Myxococcota_A; class UBA796; order UBA9615; family CAYRNR01; genus CAYTBN01. The sequence goes on along the minus strand of CAZITQ010000207.1, from coordinate 14,237 downwards.
ATCCCAGCGCCGCCGTGAGCCCCGACATGCCCAGCAGACCGCCCAGGGCCATCGCCTCCCGGCAGTGGCGCCGCCAGGGTCCGAAGGTTCGCTTCCGTCCACTCTGGAATCGAGTAAATGCCCGTGTCATCGCAACATCCCTTCCATCGTCTCCGGGACGTCCGGCCGACCCGCTCGGTCCGGTCCGTGCCCGTCGTTCACCCCTGATGTTGGGCGAGGAATCGACGGGTGAATACAGGACACGTCGCCTTTGTCGCGTCTGTCCAAGGGGTTGTCGCAAACGGTCGGATCGCGAGGCGTGGGAAGGCCGAGACCGGCGTCAGGGGGACGTCGAGGTCAGGTGGTGGACGACCGCATCGGCCACCGCGCCTGCGAGGTCGCCGGGATTGTCGGCGGGGGGGATCTTCAGGCGCGCGATGCTCTCGCCGTCCCGCACGAGTTGCACCACGGCGGAGAGGCGTTCTCCCCGGGATCGGTAGACGACCACCGGGGTGACGGCGCCGGGGAACTCGTCCGCGTCCACGTGGACCAGTTTCCCGTTCGCGCCGAAGGCGGAGTGGGATGCCAACGTGGAGCGTAAGCTGGGCTCCAGCGAGAGGCTGTCGAACTGGGCCTTCCCGTCGTGGGCCCGGGGTCGCAGGACCACCGGCTTGACCTCGTGGAGCCGAACCTTTCGCCGATCATCGGTTGTGAGCCGTCCAACGTCGAAACTGGCGCCCCGCGGCGCCGCGATGGTCGGTCGCTGGACGCCCCCGACGTCCCTCGCGAGGTCCGGAACCCGGTCTGCGGCGTACTGGAAGAGCAGGCTCACGTCCACATACTCTCCCTCTCGCAACGCGCCGCCCCGCATCGCCTCCAGCAGTGCGTAGGTCAGCAGTCCCTGGCCATAGCGGGTGGACTCGTAGCTGACCTGGTCCGCCGAGGAGCCCATCAGGACGTGGAAGCCGGTCCGCCGTCGGAGACGGTCGATGGCCTGGAGTGGCTGGGGATCCAGCTCCCGCGCTGCGGACAGATCCGTGCCGAACTCCCCTGCCGCGCAGGTGTCCAGGATCAAGACCTGCTTGTGCGCCGGGATCCGCTTGAACCACTCGGTCAGCTGGCTCGATGTGACCGCCACCCTCCCCAGGACCACGGGATCGGCGGATCCCACCTCGGCGAGGTCGCGGGCATCGGCGGTCAGGAACGCGTACCCGTCTTCCGGGTCGCGCGTGGCCACGCCGTGTCCAGCAAGGTACACAACGACGACGTCCCTGGGATCCGCGGCTGTCAGCTGCTCGAACGCCGTGGCCAGGGAGTGAGCTGAGGGGCGGATGCCCCCCGCCTCAGGCCCATCGGTCAAACGGATCACCCTCGCGTTGTCGACCCCGAATAGCCGCTGAGCGGCCAGCTCCAGCGCATCGGCGAAGGCCGCCGCGTCCTCGGCGGCGAACCGCAGGTCCAGCTCCTCTCCCTCGTAGTCCGAGACGCCCGCCACCAAGGCCCACAGGGAGAGGGGGTGATCCGCCGCCTCGCCCGGAGCGGTCCATTGCACGACGGCCCCCCGTCCGGACAGATATCCGTCCTCGTTCCAGGCGACGACGCGGATCTGATTCTCCGCACCGGGGACGAGGCCTGGCGCCCCGGACGGATCGATGGTCAGTCCCAGCTCGCCGTCCCTGGGGAGGAGGGCCGGATCTCGGGCATCCTCCAGGAACTCCTTGCCGTTGACGAAGACCTGGACGCGCCCGATTCCACCACCGCGGTCCTCGAGTCGACAGCGCAGTACTCCCTCGCCGCCGAGGGGAGCGGTCAGCTCCAGCGCCGGGTGGATTTCCAGGGTGTCGATGGGCGGCAGCTGGCGCAGCGGCTCCCCGTGGAGGATGCGGCGCAGCAGACCGGGCTCGAAGTAGCGGTCTGCCAGCTGGGCCAGCTCCACCGGTTCCGTTCCCACCACCCAGTACAGTCCGGAGACGTCTCCGAGCTCCGAGCTGTCGAATCGGCCCTCCTGATCCCCCACGGCCCAGGAACCATCGAGGAACGAAACCAGGTAGCAGAGCTCCTCCCCGTCGGTGGTTCGCCAGAGGCGCGTGGTGCCATCGACGCTGCCGGACGCCAGCAGGGACCGGTCGGGGGAGAAAGCGAGGGCGACGACGTGGGACGTGTGGGCGCGATGCTGGTGCACGATGGTGCCGCTGTCCACGTCCCAGATCGTGAGGGTGCCGTCATCGTGCCCGGTCACGAGGAGGGAACCATCCGCTGTCATCCTCGCTATCGACGTGCGCGCCATCCCCTCGAAACGCCGGATCTCGTTTCCTGTTTCGAGATCCAGGATCTGGACCACGTCGAGGGAGCGATTGAGCAGCATCAAGGCGTCCTGGGTGGGGACGAAGGCAACGTAGTCCGGGGCACCGCCTCGGGGATCTTGATACACGGCAAGCTCGCTGCCGGTCTTCACATCCCAGAGTCGACAGGTCCCATCCGCGCTGCCGGTCAGCGCGTGGCGACCGTCCCCGGACAGCGCAATCCCGGTCACCGGGCCCGAATGTCCGCGGAATTCACGGACCACCTCGTGATTCCCGACGTCCCAGAGCTGGGCGACATTCTCCAGCCCGGTGGTCAGAACCCGGTCCCCTTCAGCGGACGCCACGACCATGCCGTGAAGCAGTCCGTGGTTTGCGCGCTCGACCTCGGTCAGTTCTGCCGCGGGCGGGGCGATCGTCAGCTCGCCGGTGGAATCGGCCAGGAGCATCCATCGTCCATCGGACGACAAGCTCCGCAATGGCCAATCCACCGGTGCGACCGCGGCGAGGGCGCCGGTTTCGAGGTCCCACAAGGAGGTCTCGAATGTTTCGCTCACTGCGGTGAGGTGGGATCCATCCGCGCTGAATCCGAGGACTCGCACCTGGCCGACCCTGCGCTCCCAGTGGTCCAGGAGTTCGCCGTCGTCCAGATCCCAGACACCGACGCTGTTGTCCCAGCTTCCCGTGAACAGCCGATTGCGTCCTGGATCGATCTCCACGGAACAGACGCCCGACTCGTGGGCGGAGAGGACGAGGCGCTCCTCGCCGGTCCGGAGGTCCCACACCCTGGCCGTGTGGTCCATCCCCGCGCTCACCAGGAGCCCGTCTACCATCGCCAGGGCCAGGACCTGGTCGGAGTGCGCCTCGAGGCGCCGGACGACCTCCCCGGTTGCGGCGTCCCAGAGGACGACCGTCCCCGGGACATCGCCACCCGTCGCGAACAGCGATCCGTCCTTCGAGACCGCGATCGCCTCCACCGACCATCGCTCGCTCGAGGTCTGCAGGCGCACCAACGCCTCGCCCGTCGGCAGGTCCCACACGATCGCGGTGCCGTCAGCGCTGCCCGTGACCGCCCGGCGGCCATCGTCGGTGAACTCGACCGCGGAGATCCTCTCCTCGTGGCCCTCGAGACGACCGAGCTCCGAGCCCGTGTTCGCGTCAAGGAGGAGGACGAGATGGTCGCTCACTCCGACGAGAATCCGCTGACCGTTCCGCGAAATGTCCATCGCGGAGACTTCCCCCAGGTTGTCGACCAGGGGCGGCAGCGCGAGTCCCGTCTCCACATCCCAGATCCGCAGCGACCCCGCCTCGTCACCGATGACCAGCCTGGAATCACCGGGAATGAACGCGAGCCTCGTCCATCTCGCCCCGGTCCGGAACCGCTGGATCTCGACCCCGCTGCCCGTGTCCCAGATTCGAACCGTACTCTCGCCACCCGAACAGGTGGCCAGCCAGCGCCCGTCGGACGAGAGCGCCGTCCCCGTGAGGAAACCTGGATGACCCAGCGACGCCACGAGTTGCGGACCGGCGGCGTCCGCCGCACCGCTGAAGCACAGCAACACGACCGCGAGAACCCGTGGGAGGAACGCCGACCCCGGGGGCGTGCGGCCGGCGGCTCTGCAATCCATGGGCGATTCCAGCTCCTCAGGGCGCGAGCTGCGGCAGCGCAGACCCGTCGGGCGCCGGCGGCGGCGGTTCGCCGTTGGCGTAGTGCTGCTCGATCACCCGCCCCCGCTCGTCCATCTTCTGGACCATGCGGGCCAGGCCCGGGGGGCCCATCTCGTTGATCAGCCAGGCCGGGACCTTGCCGCCGATGTCGGAGAATGCCTGGTAGGCGACCAGCACCTGGTCGTCGGGGAGCTCCACCAGCAGCCAGTAGCCCTCGTTGACGGTGGTGTAGATGCCCTCGGCCATCTCTTCGTCGGTGACGCCCGGGATCGCGCCGGCCTCCCGGAAGCGATTGGCCACGTCGTCGCTGTTCGGCTCCAGGACCCAGGCGGATTCCCAGACCTTGCCCCCCGAGGTCTGCCACAGGGGCCCGTTGTCCCAGCCCCGCACGACCCACTGGCGGGCCTTGACCATGGGCAGGGAGAGGAACTGGTAGGTCAGCTTGCCGTTGCTGCCCTCCTCGAGCACCACGCTCTCCTGGACGTGGGGCATGAACTGATCGTGCTGGTTGCAGTCCGCCAAGCCGACCCAGAGCCGCCAGGCCTCCACCTCGACGAGGCGGAAGAAGGTCGCGCGGATCAGCTTGCTGTCGTCGTCGACCTGTTCGCTGAGCACCCCCTTGCCCGCGGCAAGTGTGGCGTACTCGCCGTCGGTCAGCACGGGCAGCGCCGCCCCCTTGCGCATGTCGAGCCAGCCGTCGATGGAGGCCAGGTGGGCCTTGAGGCCGGGGCCGTCCAGGGGATCGCCCGCCCGGGCCCACGTCGGGGGCAGGAGGGTGACCAGGATCAGAAGGACGGGGAGTCGAGTTGGCGTCATGGGCTGTCTTCCTGGGGTCCCCCGTCGTCGTCCCGGGCGGGAGCGACCTCCACCCCCGGGGTGTTGCGGAGCACCTCGCCGATGTCCTCCAGCGATTCGGCACCGAACAACGAGTCCAGTCCCGGATCCTCTCGCTTCCGCATCTCCCGCCGGACGTGACCGGGCTGGAAACACAGGGGCAGGGTCCGCTCCTCCATCGGCGCCAGGGAGTCGAACCCGCCGCCCAGGAGGAGGGATGTGCAGAGGCGGTCGGTGCCGTCCCCCGGAAGCGGCTCCAGGCCTCCGGTGAAGAAGACCTGCTCGTCCACCACCCGCCCGGCTGGGCTGCCGTCGGGGTGTTCCATGGGCGTGCCCGCAGGCACCACGTGAGCCATGGCGTCCACCTGGGTGCCCCCCCCCATCGAGCCCAGCAGGGCCAGCAGTCCCTGGGCGTCGGAGGAGTCGACGAAGGCATCCTCGCCCACGGCGAAGCGGTAGTTGCCGCACATGCCGTCCACGGTGACCAGGGCACCCGAGGGCAGGGGCTCCCGGTTCCGGACGTCCTGGAGGGTGTGGTGGCCGTCCAGCCGCTCCACGGGCCTCCCGTCCAGGAGGATCGGCGCGCTCAGACGGATCCGCTCACCGGTCCAGTTGCCCACCCCGCGCGTCGCATCGGGGGAGTACCACCGGTCCACGTGTCCCTCGGGAATCTCCAGGTCGAGGAGGACGCCGTCGACCCGCGCGAGTACCCCGCAGGTCTCGTCGGCGCACGTCCCGGTTCGCAGGGCCACGCCCGGATCCAGGTCCACCCCGGTGCCGTCGTCGAAATCGATCTGGGTCCGCCTGTGGAGTACAGGCGCCAGATCCGCCCTGGCCACGTACAGCTCCAGCTGGAACCCGTACGCGTGCTGGTGGGTGCCGTAGTTGGAGCAGGTGCCGTCCAGGTACTGGAGGTTGGCCACCCGCGCGAAGTCCCCCTCTTCGCCGAGCAGCTGCATCACGTGCACCTGACCGGTGCGGTCCGGGCGGCTGGCGTCGTCGAAGGTGAACAGGCGGACCCAGGGACTCGTCGCGTCCGGCCGGTGGTGTAATCGCGCGTTGTCCCACACCAGCGCGAAGCGTGGATCGTCGCCGGCACGAGCGGGGATCGGGGTCAGCACGGCGATGGCCTGGCAGGCGAGCAGGGCGGCGATGGCGCCCGGGTGGACGGGACGCCTCATTCGTCTCCCGGCCCGTTCCCCCCGCGATCGCCGCCGGGCATGTTCCTCACCACCTCGTCCAGATCCTCGAGCGGCTTGGGGTCGGCCAGGAGGTCGGCCACGCTGGATCGCCGCGGGCGCATCTCGGTTCGGATTTGAGCAGGCTGGACGCACAGGACCAGCGTTCGCTCCCCGGCGGGCGCCCTGTGCTCGAGCCACTCCCCCAGGAGCAGGCCCGTACACAGCCGTCCGGTCGCGTCGTCCTTCAGGGGCCGGAGGTCGTCGCCGAAGAAGACCTGCTCCTCCACGACGGTGCCCGCCGCGCTGCCGTCGGGGTACTCGAGGGGGGTGTCCGCGGGCACCACCCGCGCTTCTTCGTCCTGCGCACGGTCGCCGACGGTCCCGATCAACGCGAGCAATGCGGACTTCATCTCCGGATCGACGAAGGCGTCCTCCCCCACGGCGACCCGGTACTCGCCGCACGGGCCCTGTAGCGTGACCAGGGCGCCGAGTGCATGGGGCGCCCGATCCCTGACCTCGAGCAGGCTCCGGTGCGCCGGCCGGCGTTTCACCGGCTCTTCATCCATCTGGAGGTCGGCGTAAGACAGGAGCGTGTCCCCCGTCCCGTCCCCGAGGTCCTGGGGCTCACCGGGGGAGTACGAGGTCCCCAGATGGGCCTCCGGGACGGTCAGCTCGAAGAGGGAGAGTTCGGAACGCGCGAGAACCGCGCAGGCCCCCCCCTGACACGCCCGTGAACGCACGGGCACGCCCGGTACCAGAGAGTACCCCGTACCGTCCGCGAAGTTGATGTTCTGCCGATGCAGGAGCACGGGCGCCAGGTCGGCCTTGCGGACGTACAGATCCAGCCGGTAGCCCTGGGTGGCATACGGAACCCCGTAGTTCGCGCAGGTGGCGTCGAGGTTCCCCGGGTGGGTCACCCGGACGAAAGCTCCGTGGTCGCCGACGAGCTCCAGGACCTGGACCTCTCCCGTTCGATCCGGCCGCTCGGCGTCGTCCCAGCTGGCCCGGTGGATCCACCGGCTTCCTTCGTCCGGGGCGAGGTGTAGTCGGGCGTTGTCCCAGACCAGGACCCTGCGAGCTTCTTCCTCGGCCCGAGCGGATGGCGGTGCGGCGATCTGGCTGGCGGTGAAGACGGAGCACAGGACGAACAGGGCAGTACGCATGGTCTGCCCACTATGGCACGGGACGCGTGCCGGGTCAGGCGCCGGCGAGCCCGGCCAGAGCCTTGCCTCCGGGGGCGTCGCTGTCGATCACGACCACCTTGCCCCCGGCCCCCATGTCGGCGATCACCTGCAGCCGCAACAGCTCCTTGGCAAACGGGCTGGTCTCCAGGGCCTGAGCCACCTCCACCAGCTGTCGGGCGATGGCCACCTGGTTCTGGGCCTTCTGCAGGTTGGCGGCGTTCTCACGGCGCACCGCCTCCTCGCGCATCAGCAGCTTCTTGAGTTCCTCGGACATCGAGGGGTCGCCCACCGCGATCTGGAAGTCGCCGAGCCCCCAGCCGTTGGTCTCCGAGAGGCCGCGCAGCTCGTTCTCGGCCGCGGTGGAGATCTCGTTCTTGCGCTGGGCCAGCTGGTCGATCGTGTAGGAGTTGGCCGCGCCGGAGACCACCGAGATCACGCTCATGCGGAGCGTGGCGAAGGGATTGCCCACGTTGATCAGGGCGGACTTGACGTCCACGACGCGGGCCGTGAAGCCGACCTTGATCGAGGTCGGCGTGCCCCCGCGGGTGATCACGTCGCAGTCCACCTCTTCGGTCCGCAGGGCAGTGGAGATCTTGCGGACGCGGGTGACGATGGGGAGCACGATGTGGAAGCCGGGGCCCAGGACCCGGCGGGGCTTGCCGCCCACGAACTCGAGGCCGGCGTTGGGGGCATTGATCACGGTGAAGAACATGGCGTCTCCTTCGCTTGGTTCCCTGGATACGGCGGGGAGTGGATTCTGTTCCCCGCAAGCATAGGGGGAATCCGCGCGGCTGGGATAAGATGAAACGCGCGGGCAGAAGCCTGGGATGGAGGTCGAGATGCGCCGTGGACTGGCGATCGGGCTCGTGCTGGGGCTGGTGGGCTGCCCCACGGGCTGGACGCCCGGCGGGGGCGGCGGCGAGGAACCCACCCCGGGCGAGGGGTGCGAGGACGGCTCGGACCTGGATGGAGACGGCTACGGCCACAACTGCCCGGACGGGGAGGACTGCGACGACACCGATCCCACCGTGAATCCCGGCGCCAGCGAGATCTGCGACGACCAGGACAACGACTGTGACGGGCAGGTGGACGAGGGCGTGTTGAACGAGTGCGGCACCTGCCACGAAGGGTGCTTCTCCGTCGACGACGGCCCCTTCCCCGCGGACGACGATCCCTCCGTGGAGTCCGACGGCACCGGGGTCGAGAGCAACGACCTGGTCCTGGACCAGACCGAGCTCGAATACAACTACATGTGGATCGCCAACAGCGCCGACCTGGAGGCGGGCACGGTGTCCAAGGTGGACGCCGATCTGGTGGCGGAGATCGGGCGCTACTACACCACCACCTGCTACAGCAATCCCGGCAGCCCGGAGTGCGACGACATCTACGGCAATCCGATCCAGACCACCTACAACTACCCCTCGCGCACGGCGGTGGACTACAACTTCGACGTCTGGATCGCCAACCGGGCGTTCTACTCCGGCGTCCCCTCGGTGACCAAGATCGCCAACGAACCCGCCGACTGCCTGGACCGAAACTACGACGGCGACATCGATACCTCCGCGGATCGTGACGGTGACGGGCAGATCGACACGGACTGCGACGGAGACGGCGTGCCCGACACCCTGTCGACGGTCTGCACCAACGGGCTCCCCCCCGAGTTCCTGGGGCTGGACGACGAGTGCGTGCTGTTCACCGTCATGTTCGGGGAGGCGGACGCCATCGGCCGGTCCATGTGCCTGGACGCGGGGGACCTGAGCCCGGATGGCGTGTACGTGGGACCCGGCAACGGCTGGGCCTGCACGAACAACCTGGACCCCAACTACTGCATCAAGCTCGACGGTACCAATGGTGTGGTCGAGGAGGAGGTGGAGCTCCCCTCGGGCGTGCTGCCCTACGGCTGCGCCGTGGACGGCCAGGGCATCCTGTGGGCCAACGGCGGCTACACCAGCGCCAACCTGGCCTGGTTCGACACCGCCGATACGACCCTGGTGTCCACCACCACCGTCGCCCCGCCCAGCGGCACGACCAACCTCTACGGCATCACCGTGGACGAGGACGACAACCTGTGGATCGGGGACTACTCGGGCCACGGCATCTGGCGCTACGAGCCCGACCGGACCGACTTCACCACCCTGGGCGACGGCGTGTGGTCCTTCGCCCACACCAACAACCAGGGGGTCTGCGGGGTCGCGGCGGACGACCGCGGGTTCGTCTGGGGCGCGGAGATGAGCGCCAGCTACGTGGTGCGGATCGACCCGGATTCCGTCCCGTCGGGGGGATCGGTCACGCCGGACCTGGAGCGGTGGGGCACCTATGGATCCGATCTGCGGGGCGTGGGTGTGGACTTCAACGGCAACGTCTGGGCCATCATCCGCAACGAGCACAAGGTGTACCGGCTCGACGTGGACGCCAACGGCGACGTGATCGATCCGGTGGCTGGCGAGGTGCCCGTGGGCAGCGAGCCGTACACCTACAGCGACTTCACCGGGTTCGGTCTGCGCACCTTCACCAACCCCCACGGCTGGTGGGCCCTGACCCTCCAGGGGTGCAACGGCGGCGATGCGGTCTGGGAGCAGATCAGCTGGATGGCGTACGAGCCCACCGGCACCACGGTGTTGCTCCGGGCCCGCACCGGTACCACGGCGCCGGTGACCTCCGACTGGAGCGAGACCTTCGACACCTCCCCCGCCGATCTGGACCAGCCGCCCCAGGGCCCCCTCACCCCCAACCCGGCACCCTTCCTGGAGCTGAAGTTCGAGCTCTACTCGGACGGTGACGACAACACGCCGGTGGTCAGCTCGCTGTTCGTGACCTGGTCCTGCGTGTAGGCGGGCTCAGGTCTTGTAGAGCGTTCGGCGTGCGCGGCTGACGCGCAGGCAGGCGGGGATCGAGACGGGCACGATCAGGATCATGGGCCAGGCGACCAGGGCGGTGATCAGGACCGGCCAGGACCAGTCGAACTTGGTGCTCAGCCAGGTGAAACACCACCACAGCGAGAGCGAGATCGCGGTCGCCGCACACAGGAGCGAGCCCCCGATGGCGGCCCAGGCCCTGGCCTTGACGATCAGGGGCGCCATCAGCGTGGTGAGCAGCGCCTGCAGCAGCATGGGTGCCATGAGGATCAGCCACCACGCCGTCCGCGGGAAATAGGTCAGGAGTTCCCAGAACGCGGCGAAGACCGAAAGCAGCCCGACCATACCGAGCGCGGCGCCGGCGACCGCCACGTACCAGGGCGCCTTGAGGTCCTTCCAGTCCACGTCCTGCGTGGTGGATTCCTCTTCGGTCGCCTCGGTCGCCATCACACCTCCGCCCCGGCCCGTGACCCACCAGGGTAGCGCCTTCACCCGCCGTCCGTACAGCAACGCACTCCGACTTCGGGAAGCGAGAATTCCTCGGTGGGGTAGACCGAGAAGTAGCGGTCGATCCCGAAGGTCCCCGGCGAGGGAGCTTCGATCGCGACCTCCCGCGCGCGGCCTACCCGCCCGCGTGGGCCGTGCGCACGCCGCCAGCCGGGACCGGGCACCCAATTGCCGGTGGTGGGGGCCCCACTCCGATGGTACGGTCGCTGGAGGGGGCCCGCGGAGTCGTGCCCCCGCGACCCGGAAGAGGAGGCCATGGCGCGAATCCATCCCTGGACCCTGGTCATCGCCCTGGCGGCCCTGATTTCCCTCGGCCTGGGCTGTCCGACCACATGCGACGACGACACATGCTCCGACGACGACGACGTGGCCGACGACGACACCGGCGACGACGACACCGGGGACGACGACACCGGGGACGATGACACCGGCGACGACGACACCGGCGACGATGACACCGGCGAGGAGTGGGGATCCGACGAATTCTGGACCGGATCGAGCATCCTCGATCCCCTGCTCGACCTCAGCGATCTGCCCGACTTCCCCCACTGGGAGGTGCGGACCTACGTGTCCGAGGACTGGTTCGGCGTCGACCCCGAGGTGACCACCATCGCCCACGGGCTCTCCAGCCTCGACCTGCTGGAGCTCGACGACGGGCTGATCGTCGTGGGCGCCATCAACACCCTGGACGTGGGCGACGAAGAGGGCGAGTACCAGTTCAACCACATCTACGCCCTGTCCACCGCCAACCTCGAGGACTGGGGGACCCACGCCTTCCCCGTGCACGACACCTCCAGTGGCCGGCTCACCGACGCGGCCCTGGAGATGCTCCCGGACGGCACCATCCGCGCCATCTACTACTCCACGCCCGAGGAGGAGGAGGGCGACCCGGTCTGGATCCCCGGGGATCACGAGATCAAGGTCGCCTACCGGGACGGCAGCGAGTTCTACGAGGAGGCGGAACCGGTGTACCTGGCCGAGGGGCTCGCCGACCCGTCCAGCTGCGAGGTCGATGGCACCTACCACTTCTTCGCCACCCAGTTCACCACCGTGGGCCACGCGACCGGCAGCGACGAGTTCGAGTACGAGACCGACCACGACTTCCCGGTGGTGGAGGGCCAGGTACCCTACTGCCTGAAGGACGACGGAGACGCCTACCTGATGATCCAGGGCGGCGGAGGTATGCCACCGCCAGCGGTGATCCCGATCGAGGACGACGGATCCTTCGGCGAGGCCGAGCAGCTGTGGACCGACGAGGAGAACCTCGACCTCGGGCCCTGCACCTCCCCGGTGGCGGCGTACTACGACGGCAAGTACGTCATGGTGTGCGCGGTGTTCGTCCAGTAGTCGCCCGTCGACGGCACGACCCGACAGCCACCAGCGACGCGAGGGCCAGGAGGGGGAGCAGTGCGCCGGCCGAGTGGCGCCCGACCTCGCAACCGCTCCCCGTACTCGTCGACGCCGTGGGATCCGACCGGGTGACCTCGACCTCCACGAAGCCGGTGACGTCCTGCTCCGTGTTCACGTCGGTGACCTCGCAGAAGATGCCGTAGGTGCCGGTCTCCTCGGGGGCGATCCACAGGACCTCGGCGGCGAGTTCGGGATCGCCTTCGACCTCGAAGGTGCCGCCGTCGGACTGCCAGTCGTACCGCAGGTCGGCGTCGGGGCCGACCACGATCAGTGTCACGCGGACCGCCTCGCCCGGGGTCACCCGGCTGGGGGTGGCCATCACCTCGCCCACGAGCGCCAGCGGGGGCACGCTGTCGGTGCAGTCGTCGTCGATCGACCCATCGCAGTCGTTGTCCAGGCCATCGCAGGGTTCGGGGGCGTCGGGGAAGATCCCGGCGTCGGTGTCGTCGCAGTCCCCCAGCGCCTCGGAGATGCCGTCGCCGTCGTCGTCCACGTTGACGGTCCCCTCGTCCAGGGAGCCGTCGCAGTCGTCGTCCAGGTAATTGGGCTGCTCGTCGGCGTCGGGGTGCACCGCTGGGTCGTCGTCGTCGCAGTCCCCGTCCGACTCGGAGAAGCCGTCCCCGTCGTCGTCGGACACCTCGGTGTCCTCGTCCGTGTCCCCGTCGCAGTCGTCATCGATCCCGTTGGCCCGCTCCAGCGCCCCGGGGTAGACATCCGCGTCGTCCTCGTCGCAGTCCCCCTGGGCCGCGTCGTAGCCGTCGCCGTCCCCGTCGTCGTCGGAGAACGGCACCTCGACCGACGCCACGAAGCCCACGCAGTCGCTGGCCGCGAACTCGTCGAAACAGCACAGGGTCATGCTGTGGATGCCCGGGTAGTCGACCAGCTGGAAGTCGCTGATGTCCTCGTTGTAGACGTCCACGATCATCGTGAGGTGCTGGGTGACCGGGTCCGACGCGTCCTGCTCCACGGCCCCCATGATCGTCGAGTCCAGGGTGCAGTACAGCCCGGTGTCCGGCTGCTGCACGTCGAAGGCCTCGGCCTCGACGATCAGATCCTGGTGGGCGTAGTAGATCAGCGGGCGGTCCGGGGAGATGAGGCCGACGTGGGGGGCGGAGTTGCCCTCGCTGCCCGGGGTGTTGCCGGTGAGCTGCACCGCGTACTCGCCGTGGGGCGCGCCGTCGATCTCGACGGCCAGCGAGCCCAGGGTGTGCTCCCCGCCCTCGGAGGTGAACGCGGCGGTGATCAGGCCGCTGCCGCCCGGAGGCAGGTCGTGGTCTGGCCAGTCCGTCACCTCGAAGCGATCGGTGGATCCCCCCAGCTCGACCCCGGTGACCCGGATCGTGGTGTTGCCAAGGTTGGTCACCTCCACGTTGCGGGAGGTGGACCCGCCCGCGGGCACGAATCCGAAGTCGACCAGGCTGGGGGACACCGTCGCCGCCGGGGCCTCCACCGTGGTGGCCCCGGTGAGGACCAGGAAGCGGAAGGGCTCGTCGGGATCATCGGAAGAGAACGCGACGTGTGCGTACGCGTAGGCGCTCTCCCCCGGCGTGTAGGTCACGGCCAGGTCCCGGTGCTCCCGGGCCGGGATCGACGTCCAATCGGCGTCGATGGTGTAGCTGCCGCCAAAATCGGCCACCACGGTGGGAAGCTCGGAGAAGGTGAGGTCCCCGTCGCCGGCGTTGTGGATCCGGGTGGTCAGGGTCTGCGGCGATCCCGCGTCCACGGTGCCGAATTCCAGCCACTCGTCGGCCAGGTGGATGTCCTGCGGCAGGGTGGTGACCGATTCGGTGCAGCTCACCAACAGCGCGGCCACCGCGATCCCCACCCACGGCAATGTCGAATGTCTCATGGCTCTCCCACGCCCTCGTTGCGGTCGGTACTAGCTTAGCGCCACCGGAGCGCGAGGGGTCGTGGGGTTCGCTCCTCGGCCGACCCGATCCGTGGACGCAGCAAAAATCCATAAATTTGGTTGACTTTCGGGGACGGGGGATTACTCCTTTTGTTAGTCGTGGCTAACTAAAGAAGGAGATTCTCATGCGGACCGTCCTGACCTTGTCCCTGCTGAGCTCCTTCTTGATGGCGTCGGGTTGTGTCGTGGACGCCGAGAACTTCGACTCCGCGGAGTTGGGCGCAGACCGGGGTCTGGACTGGCGCGACGGTGGCGAGGTGAAGGTCTGGGGCGGCGAGGACGCGGAACGGATCCTGAACGACGAATGGACCTTCGAGATTCGCGAGGACGACGACGACGACACGGATCCGGAGGGTGACGACGACGACAGCGAGCCCGTGGGCGACGACGACGACAGCGAGCCTGTGGGC
>CAZITQ010000206.1:0-17290 GCA_964542165.1 uncultured Rickettsiales bacterium | reverse complement strand
ACGCTAGAACCTGAAATAACTAATGATTTCGTGGGGATCCCTTAGGGTGCCAACCGAATCACAGACCGGATGCTGACCCGACAGGGTGCCCCGACAGGGTGCCCGACAGGGTGCCCGACAGGGTGCCAACCGAATCACAGACCGGATGCCGGACGGTGGGTTTGATTTCCGGTCTTTCACAGACCGACCTTCGAGCCCGAGTTCGCGCGACGGCGAGCAAATTCGCTGAAATTACAACCGGTTGAGATTGGCAGAGTGGCGGCTCGCGCCTGGCACGGCGTTCGCTCTTCCTGTCCAACATGAGCAGACCACTCCGACACCATCGCCCCGGCGCCGTCGTTGAGATCACCACCCGCACCCTCCATGGTCGGTTTCTCCTGAAACCGTCTCGAAAGCTCACCGCCGTGATCCTCGGCATCCTCGGTCGGGCCCTCGCGCGGTACGGAGTGGTGCTGCACGCGTTCTTCTTCGCGTCCAACCACTACCACCTCATCGTGACCATCCCGAACGTCCACGTCCTCGCGCAGTTCATGAACTACCTCAACTGCAACATCGCTCGCGAAGCGGGGCGCCTGTACGGCTGGAAGGAGAAGTTCTGGGGACGGCGGTACAGGAGCATCGAGATCCTCGACGCGGCAGCGCAGGTCGAGCGGCTCGACTACATCCTGAGTCAGGGGTGCAAAGACGGGCTCATCGCCGATCCCCGGGAGTGGCCAGGGGCGAGCTGCGTTTCCGCGCTTCTTGGCGATTCCAAGGCGTCGGGGACGTGGTACGACCGCACGGCGGAGTGGTTTGCGCGTCGCCGTGGCGGAGATATCGCCGAGGACGCCTATGCAGAGGTCGTCGAGTTCGCGGTGGCACCGTTGCCCTGCTGGGCGGACCTCGATGCCAAAGAACGTCGCCGTCGCGTCGCCGCCATGGTCGAAGACATCGTGAAGCGAACCCACGAGGTCAATTGCTCCAAGGGCCGTAGTCCAATCGGCGTCTCTGGAATCCTGGCTCAGCACCCTCACGACCACCCGGAGTCCATCAAGAAGAGCCCTGCGCCGAAGTGCCATACCACTGACCGCGAGCGGTGGATCCGGTTCGTTCAGGATGCCCGCGCCTTCAGGGAGGCATACAGCGTCGCGGCGAGGCGCTGGCTGGATGGCATCAGGGACGTGGTCTTTCCCTCCGACTGCTTTCCTCCCCCGCTCACGTTCATGCGCGTCTCGGAGCCGGCTCTCGTTCCAACGTGACCCAACGCCGGATGTCGGCAACCTCTTATCTGAACCACAGAGCTGTCACGCCTCTCGATGAAGGCACGAGTGTGTCCGTATCGGGCTGGAGGCAAGGCGATGCCACGCGCTGGCTCACGGTCACATCACCTCGAGGGAGTTCGCTGTGAATTGGTTGGCACCGCGAGCGGTCCCCTGCTGTGGCGGTGGCGATCGCGACGGCGCTGCAAAAGGCACCCGAGGCGCGGTTCTCCACGTGCGAACAGTTCGCCGACGCGTTGGAGGTCACGGCGTCCCGTCCTCCACCGGCGCCCCGGGGTTCGGCGCCGACGGTGGTGGAGCCGGTACGGGCCTCCCCACCACCGGTGATGGTCGCCGAGCATCCGCCCACACCGCCGCCGGTGGCCGCCGCGCCCCCTCCCGCAGCGCCGCACGGGGCGATGCGAAAACCGTCGCCCGGCGCCGCAATCGCCGTAGTAGCTGTGGCTGGTGTCGCCCTCCTCGTGACGGTCCTCGCCGTGGCCGCGGCCCTGCGCCGCGAACCGGCCTCATCGGTAGTGGCCCCCGAGGTGACGCCGGCCCCCCTCGTCGTCGACCCGGATCCGCCGACGGCCGAAGTGGTCGATCCCAGAGCCGAGGCGGAGCGGGCCGTCCGCTCCTCGTTCGAGGGCTGGTTCGCCGCGCACCACCCCATCCGTCCGGACGAGATCGCCGCCTACTACCACGACGAGGTTCACTACTACTCCGAGGAGGGGGCATCCCCGTCGGACGTGCGCGCGAGCAAGGCGAAAGCCGCCGACAAGTTCCTCGTCTTCGAGATGTCGTGGCAGAACCTGGGCGCGGAGGTCATGGGGACGACCCGAGTCGTGCTGACCTACGAGAAGTCCTGGCACGAGCGGAGCAGGAGCGGTCGCGAGCGGGATGGGAAGGTGGCGGCGATTCTCGCCTGGGAGCTCGTCGACGGGGCCTGGCGGATCGTCGAGGAACGTGACGAGAGGATCCTGTGTCTCTCTGGGAGCACGAAGTACCCGGACTGCTGATTCTTGGTTCGTCTTCCTCTCGTCTTGCTCTCGCCCACCAGCTCTCCACCGACCACTGGTACGATACCGCGGCGGACTGGAGGGACCGGGGCCTCGAACCCCGGGTGTCCCTCGACGCTGGGCTGGGTCGACGGGCGGCCTACCGGCGCGAGCGCCCCGTCGTCCAACCCCGAACGGCCACAGCGCGGATCGAGGAGCCGATGCGACAACCCTGGAAGACCCTGGAGCGCGTCGAGACCGCCGATGGACCGCTGGAGCTGCGGCAGCGGGGGGACAGCGAGTTCCTGTTCACCGTGTCCGGCCAAGTGCTGATGACCTCGCGGGCCACCCGCTCGGAGGGGGCATTGGCCACCCTCGCCTGTGATGGCCTCCCGGCCGCGAAGGGGCCGCGGGTGCTGGTGGGTGGGCTGGGGCTGGGCTTCACCCTGCGTGCCGCCCTCGACGTACTGCCGCTGGATGCCCGGGTCTGCGTGGCCGAGCTCCACGAGGCCGTGGTCCGGTGGTGCCGCGGGCCCGTGGCGGAGCTGTCCCTACACTCCCTGGACGATCCGCGGGTCCAGGTTCGTGTGGCCGACGTGTCGGAGATCATCGGTGAACGGCGCGGCGCCTGGGAAGCCATCGCCATCGACCTGTACGACGGCCCCCACCGGGGCAACCAGTCCCCCAGCGATCCGATCTACGGCACACCGGCCCTGAAGCGCACCCTGGCCGCCCTGCGCCCCGGCGGCACCTTCGCGGTGTGGGGCGAGGAGCACGACGATCGGTTCGCCGGCCGGCTGACCCGGGCCGGATTCCGGTCGGTGAGAGAGTTGCACCCGGGCAAGGGATCCCAGCGCCACGCGGTCTACCTGGGTCGGCGTTGACCCGAGATCCGAGATCCGTCAACCCGCGGTGAATTGAAACGGATAACTCACGATCACCACCCCACCGTCCTCGGGGGATTCGAAGGCCAGGGTCGACATGACGTTGAGGACGCAGCCCTCGAAGAGGGTGTGGTCGGTGGTGGTGGTGTCCAGGGTCTCGGTGCGGGTGACTTCGCCGACGCCGTCCACGTCGGAGATCACGAACTTGACCTCGACCGTGCCCTCGAGGTCCGGCTGGAGCTCGAGCCAGGCCTGGTAGCACTCGCGGATCTCGGACAGGCGCTCGCGGATGGCGTCGTTGATGCCCTCCTTGCTGGTGGAATAGAGCACTTCGGGCTCCGCGCCCTCCTCGGACGGCTCCGGGACTTCCCCGGTCTCCGGCGCCGCCTCCTCGAACGCCTCCTCATCCGCCTCTGCGACGACCCGATCGAACTCGTCGTCGAAGGGTTCGGGCTGGCTGTCGGTGGACGACCAGCTGGAGGATTTGTGGAGCGGGTTTCGGCTCTCCGCGGAGCCAGGCACTTCCGGCGAGGTCGCCCGCGGGCCCGGATGGACGATGGTCTCGGTCTGGTCTGGACCGAGAGTCCGGGAGCTGGCCTCGCCGGGGAAGATCACGGCCGACCCCTCGTACACGGCCACGGTGATGGCCGCTCCGGCCAGGGCTCCCAGGAGCAAATCGCGGTTTCGCATGAGCACCTCCTGATCCATGTCACGGAAGGAGGCGTCCACGGGTTCCACGGTCACCCGGACTTTCCCGTCGATATCGATCGGGACGGCGCCCGCCAGCAGCACCGCGCGGCCCTCGACCAGGCGACTGCCCTCGAGCAGAACCAGCGTCGGCGGCGCGCTGGGCCACCACAGCAGGGCTGCCAGGGCGACGCCGGCGGCCAGGGGTGCGAGCATCCAGGAGCGCCACCGGCCGTCACGGTCCACGCGGCGCCCGGACGGGCCGGCGATCGGCACGCCGGCGGGCGGGCGGATTTCGGCGGCGGCAGGGGACGTGATCCGCTGCATGACCTCCAGCGCGGTCTCGTCGAGATGCGCGGGCGGGTGGGCCTCCGGCAGCTCACCGACGCGGCCCCTCAGCTGCTCCATGGTCTCCAGGGCGCGGGCCAGCTCCGGATCCCCGGCGATCCGCTGGCGCAGCGCGTCGGTCTCGGGTCCGGTCAGCTCGCCGTCGAGGAGGCGGGACATGCTCTCGTACAGGGCCTGGCGGCTCATGGTCCACCCCCGAGGATCTCGGTGAGACGCGCCCGAGCCCGGTGGAGCCTGGACTTGATGGTTCCCACGGCGACCTCCTCGCTGTCGGCGATGGCGTCCAGCGGCAGGTCGCGGAGGTAGTGGAGGATGACCGCCCTGCGCTGGGGTTCGGGGAGATCGGCCAGCGCCCGTTCGAGGTCGGCGATCCGCTCCGTTCGGTCGAACCGTTCGTCCACGCGGGGGGACGGGGGCGACCAGCGATCCAGCTCCACCTCCACGCCCCTGGACGAGCGCGACCGGTGTCGGTCCACCAGGTGGCGGTTCGTGACCACCGCGATCCAGGTGCTCAGCTTGGCCGAACCGTCGGGATCGAACCGCCTCAGACCCTTGACGACCTTCTCCCAGCACTCCTGGTAGGCGTCCTCGGGCTCCGGATCCAGTCGCCGACAGAGGGACCACACCAACGCCCCATACCCCCGAATCAGCTCCCGTTGCGACGTTTGGTCCCCGGACAGCACGCGGTCCAGGGCGTCCCTCGTCATCGGCGGTGGCGTCGCGGAGCTGCTGGTCACGGTGCTCGGTTCCCTTTCCTCCTGGATATCACGGTCAGCGAGCCGCTTGGGTTCCCACGGGCGTGCTAGTCTTCCGGTTCCAACCCATCCGGGCGGCGCAGACGGGGAGACGGGACGGCATGGCCAGCGTCACCGAACAGCTCAAGGATCTGGCGGGACTGTTCAAGGAGGGTCTGATCACCCGCGACGAGTTCGACGAGCAGAAGCAGATGCTGCTCGCGGAGCACCGGCAGCGGGTTTCGTCACCGCCGGCGGGGGAGCCGGCGAGTCCGCCCCCGGAGGGGGCCGATCTCGTGGGCCAGCACATCGGCGAGTACCACCTGGAGCGAAAGCTCGGCGAAGGGGGCATGGGGACGGTCTATCTGGGGACCCACCAGACCCTGGACCAGCGGGTCGCGGTCAAGGTGCTCGATGCGGCGCTGGCCCGCAACGCCGAAGTCCGGACCCGGTTCATCCAGGAGGCCAACATCCAGGTCAAGCTTCAGCACCCGGGCATCGTTCGGGTATTGACGGCAAGTACCCAGGGGGACCACCTGGCGCTGGTGATGGAGTACGTGGAGGGGATCTCCCTGGAACAGGCTCTGGAGCGCCACGGACGGCTGCCGCTGGCGAAGATGGCGCCGCTGATGGAGCAGGTGCTGGCGGCCGTGGGGCACGCCCACGCCCAGGGTGTGGTCCACCGGGACCTGAAGCCCAGCAACATCATGGTGCAGCCCGACGGCGTGGCCCGGGTCATGGACTTCGGGATCGCCAAGGTGGTGGGCGGGGCCAAGCTCACCCGCACCGGGACCCTGATGGGTACGGCGCTCTACATGTCCCCCGAACAGGTGCTGGGCCGCAGCGACGTGGACCACAGGACCGACATCTACTCCCTGGGGGTGACCTTCTACGAGGCGCTCACGGGGCGGCCGCCGTTCGAGGGATCGGGGGACGAGGGGGTGGACTCTGACTTCCTGATCAAGCAGGCCCACGTCCAAACGGACCCGCCCGACCCCCGCCGATTCCTGGCCGACCTCCCCGGCCACCTGGCGGGGGCGCTCCTCGGGGCAATGGCCAAGGACCCGGGAGACCGGTTCGAGGGCTGCGGCGAATTCGGGCTGGCCCTTCGACAGGCCAAGGGGCAGGTCGAACACGCCAGCCCTTCGGCCGGCACAGCAGCGTCACCGCCCGTGGGAGACCAGGCCGGGCCACCCACGAACGGACCGGTCGGGAAGGACTCTGGCCATTCGAGCCCGGGCGCGACTGCGGCCGAGAGGGCGGCAGTCCAGTCGAGCCCGGGCGCGGTCTCGGCTGAGAGGGCGGCGGTCAAGCGGGGAGAATTGCAGATCCGCGGGCAGCGGTTCGTCGCGCTCGGGCCGGGCGCGTTCGACATGGGCAGCCCCGAGGAGGAGGAAGGTCGCTTGGACGAGGAAACTCGTCACCCGGTGACCCTGACCCGTGGATTTGCCCTGAGCGCAACCCCGGTGACCCAGGAGTTCTACAGGCAGGTCACGGGCAAGAGTCCCAGCTTCTTTGCAGCCGACCAGAATCCGGTGGAACGTGTGAACTGGATGGACGCGGTGCTGTTCTGCAACAGCCTGTCGGACCTAGAGGGGCTGCCACGGGCCTATCGAGCACAAGGGGAGTCCGTGGTCTGGGACATCGCGGCGACCGGGTTCAGGCTGCCCACCGAGGCCGAGTGGGAGTACGCCGCACGGGCGGACAGGGCGTTCGTCTTCGCCGGTTCGGACCAGCCCAGCGAGGTGGCGTGGTTCGCGGCCAACTCGGGAGACAAGCCCCACGCCGTGGGGAACAAGCGGCCCAATCCCTGGGGTTTGCTCGACATGAGCGGGAACGTCTGGGAATGGGTCTGGGACCGCTACGACGAGCACCCGGACGTCCCGGTGACCGACCCCACCGGTGCGGACGCTGGCGCCTTCCGGGTCATGCGGGGGGGCTCCTGGACCCAGGCCGCTGACCGGGTGCGGGTCGCCGCGCGCGCTCGGGTGTCCGCGTCCAACCTCTACTACGACGTGGGATTCCGGGTGGCTAGCTCGCTCCCGTGACCCGAGCCGCCGCGCTCCCTGGTGGGGGTGCGTGGTATTCTCGCGGCTCGCCCACATCCGGGCGTCGACTTGGGGGACCTGCGGCGAGTGCCCACCGTTTCCGACGAGATCGCCAAGCTCTTCGAACTCCACAAGGCCGGGGCCATCACCCGCGAGGAGTTCGAGGCCCAGAAGCGCAAGCTGCTCGAGGGACCCGCGGACACCGGGACGGGCCCGGTCAGTGAGCCCTCCCTGGCCACCGAGATCGGTGCCTACCGGCTCCTGGGGCTGATCGGCGAGGGCGGCATGGGCGCCGTGCACAGGGGCAGGCACCGCTCGACGACGCTGGCTGAGCGCCAGGGCGGAGACGTTGCGGTCAAGGTGATGCACCCCCAGTACGCACGCGACCCCGACTACCGGGCGCGCTTCGAGCAGGAGGCCGCCCTCGGCCTCAAGCTCGACCACCCCGGCATCGTCCGGGTCCACGATCTGCTGATCGACGGGGGCAACCTGGCGCTGGTGATGGACCTGGTTCACGGCCGGTCCCTGGACAGCCAAATCGGGCAGGTCGTCGGGCCCATCCCCTGGGATCGGGCCTGGCCCCTGCTCGCCAAGCTGCTCGACGCTGTGGGCTACGCCCACGAAAACGGAGTCGTTCACCGCGATCTCAAGCCCGAGAACATCCTCGTCACCCCCGAGGGCGAGCCCCGGATCATCGACTTCGGCATCGCCAAGGACGTGGACGGAACGGGCACGCGGACCGGCACGGGCATGGGTACGGTCGAGTACATGGCCCCGGAGCAGTACACGGACGCCAAGATCGTCGATGCCCGCGCCGACCTCTACTCGCTGGGCATGATCCTCTACGAGATGCTGGCGGGGCGGTTGCCATGGGAGCCCGACGCCCCCCAGTTCGAGATCCTCGAGCAGAAGGCCCGTCGGCAGCTCATCTCGCCCTCGGTGTACTGTGCGAGCATCCCCTCCGAGATGGTCGCCGCGCTCGCGCCCGCGCTGGGCGCCAATCCAGTGGATCGATACGCGAGCGCCGCCGGATTTTCGACCGCGCTGCGAGACGCCCAGACGAAGGCCGCCGCCCGGGAGACGGCACCGCAGCGCCCCGCCCAGCCACGCCCTCAGCCCGTCGCTACCCCTGTAGGACCGCCGCTCGATCCCGCGACGAGCACACCCGTACCCGCGGCGCCGCCGCCCGGGAGCCTGTCGTCGACCGCCTTCGTGCCATCCAGATCGACCCCCGCAGTCGCGCCCGAGTCGAACGACGCGCCGAAATCGCGACCGACTCGTCCTCCCAGGCGGTCGCGGCTCGGCCGGCGGATCCTGATCGCCGTCGGTCTCGGGATCGGCCTTCTCATGGCGGTTCTGCTCGCGGTCGGGATTGGCATCGCGGTGGTGACGTCGACGCCGACCGCGGATGTGCGCCAGCTGGAATGGGTGCGGATCCCCTCGGGGTCGATCACGCTGGAGACCACGGCCGAGACCGAGGACGACGGGCTGCTCTCCTACAAGACCGTGGAGCTGTCCAGCTTCAAGATGTCGGAGACCGAGGTCACGACTGGCCAGTGGGCCGAGTGCGTCCAGGACGGCGAGTGCGGCTGGCCGGAGAGCCGGTACTCTGCGTGCAATTCGGATCGATCGGGACCCAAGAAGGGGCGCCACGATCACCCGATGAATTGTGTCACATGGAATGAGGCGGCCGACTTCGCGGATTGGGCCGGCGGGGGACTGCCCACGGAAGCGCAGTGGGAGTACGCGGCGAGGGGGGGCGGGGGCCGGACGGCGTATCACAACGGTGGCGATTCGACGGACCTCGACCGGGCGGGCTGGTACTCGGCGAATGGCGAGGAGACCACCCACGCGGTGGCCCAGAAGACCGCCAACCGCTGGGGCCTGTACGACATGCACGGCAACGTCTCGGAGTGGTCCGCCGACGACTGGCACGGGAACTACGATGGAATGCCGTCCGGGGGGCGTGTCTGGAAGGACAGTCCCCGGGACGCGAGCCGCGTGGTCCGGGGCGGGGGGTACGGGAGCTCGGCAGACGGATGCCGCTCGGACCATCGCGCCGGCGGTCTGGCGGACAATCCCGTGGCCAGCCGCGGCTTCCGCGTGGTCAAGCCCGCGCCACGGTACTGATGGAGAGCTGAAGGAGGAACGAGCATGTCCACGATCACCGAACAGATCCAGGAGCTCGCGACCCTCCTGGGGCGGGGCGAGATCACCCAGGAGGAGTTCCAGGCGCGGCGGGACGCGTTGATGGCGGGCAGTCCGGACGGGGCAGCTGCCCCGGCTCCGGCCGCTTCCGCCCCGCCGCCGGCGCCCGGGCCTGCGAGTCCGGGAGGCCCGACGCCGCCCCCGGGAGCCGCCCAGCCCTGGACCCCGGAAGCACCCGCGGCCGCACCGCGCGCCCCGGCGCCGCCGAAGTCCGGAGGCTCACCCATCCTCCCGGCCCTGGTGGGCGCGGCCGCCGGCGGCTTCGTCGTGCTGGTGTTGATGCTGGGGGTGATGCTGGTCACCGGCTCGCTGGGTCGCAGCGAAGAGGGGCCTGCAGCGGACCGTGATCGGGACGAGGAGCGGGACGAGGAGCCCGGCGGAAAGGTCGTCAAGAAACCCGAACGGGGGGATTTCAGCGCCAAGGTGCCGCGGGACTCACTGGGCGTGGTGAACGGGACGGCCATCAGCGGAGAGGACTTCGACCGCGTCGCCAAGCGGATGAAACCCCGCGAAGGAGAGGTCGACGATGCCTTCAAGCGAAAGGTCATGGACGAGCTGGTCGCCCAGACGCTGCTCTACCACGAAGCCCGGCGGCGGGCCATCGACGAGGATCCCAAGATCCGCAAGATGATGGTCAACACCCTGCTCAAGCGGGACGTCTACGGTTCCGTGGACGTGGATTCGATCTCGGAAGCGGAGTTGAAGGCCTACTTCGAAGCCCACTCGGAGGATTTCGTCGTCCCCGAGAAGGTCCAGATCAAACGCATCCTGATCCAGATCACCGACGACCGGCCCCGCGAGGAGGCCCTGGCGGAGGCGGAGCGGCTGAAGGGCAAGGTCGAGTCCAAGCCCTCCCGGATCAAGTCGCTGGCCCAGGAGCACTCGGAGGGCCCGTACCGCCGACGCGGCGGAGATCTGGGTTTCGTGGCCCGTGAGGGCAAGCCGGGGGTCGACCAGGAGGTGGTCGACGCAGCGTTCGATCTCAGGAAGGGCGAGGTCGGCATGGTGGAGACCGCCGATGGATTCTCCGTCCTGTACATCGCCAACCGACGCGAGGAGGTGTCGCGGAGCTTCGACCAGATGCGCGGCAGCGTGCTGCGCAAGGTCAAGAGCGAGCGCTACGGCGAGCTGTACGACTCGTACGTGGACAATCTCACCCGGGACGCGGTCGTCGGGATCGACGAGGCGGCGCTGGATGCCCACGAGTACACGGCCACGGAGGGATCGGAGTCCGGCGCCGAGCCGGAGTCCGGGGAGACGGGGGAGGCCGAGGGCGACCTCCTGCGCATGCTGTCGCCGGGATGATCGTGAGGACACTCCCGGGGCTCCTGGCGGTCCTGGCGGTCCTCGCCGTCGCGGTGGGCTGTCCCACCGACGAGGCCGACGACACGCCCATCGGCGAGCTGCATCTGATCCCCGTTCCCGTCGAGATCTCCGGCGAGGTGGGCTACCTGCCTCTCTCCCCCGACAGCCGGATCGTGGCCGAAGCGGATCTGGTCGGCGAGGCGGAGTTGCTCGCGGAGGTCCTGCGGGCATCGACGGGGTACCCCTTCGAGCGGGTAGACGAGGAACCCCTGGCGGGGGACCTGGTGTTGATGATCGATCCCTCGCTGGCCACCCTGGGGGACGAGGGCTATCGAATCCAGGTCCAGGAGGACTGGGCGGTGGTGTCCGCGCCCCATCCCACCGGGGTGTATTACGGCAGCCAGACCCTGCGCCAGCTACTGCCAGCCACCGTGGAGAGCCCGGACGTGGTCCCCGATGTGGACTGGGCGCTGCCGAGGGTGGTGATCGAGGACCAGCCCCGCTTCGCGTGGCGGGGCATGATGCTGGACGTGGCCCGGCATTTCTTCACGCCCGACGAGGTGATGGGCCTGATCGACGTGGCGGCCCACTACAAGATGAACCGCTTCCACCTCCACCTCACCGACGATCAGGGCTGGCGGATCGAGATCGAGTCCTGGCCCGATCTGGCGATCGTCGGCGGCGCGACCGAGGTGGGGGGAGGGGAGGGCGGGTACTACACCCAGGCCGAATACGCGTCCATCGTCGAATACGCCGCGGCCCGCCACGTGATCCTGGTGCCCGAGATCGACATGCCCGGCCATTGCAACGCGGCGCTGGCGTCCTATGGCGAGCTCAACGAGAGCGGCGAGCCCGCCGAGCCGTTCACGGGCACCGGGGTGGGGTTCTCGGCCCTGTGGCTGGACGGGGAGATCACGCTGCCGTTCGTCGAGGACGTGCTGGGCGAGGTGGCGGCGATGACGCCGGGACCCTACCTGCACATCGGCGGCGACGAGGCCTTCGAGGTGGAGGAATCGCAGTACGCGACCTTCATCGCCCAGGTCCAGGAGATCGTCACGGGCGCTGACAAGACCCTGGTGGGCTGGGAGGAGATCGGCCGCGCGGACCTGGGCACACCCGTCTTGGCCCAGGCCTGGTACGACCCCGAGGTGTCCGCGCTCGCTGCGGACCAGGGCGCCGCCATCATCGCCTCACCCGCCGAACACGCCTATCTGGACATGATCTACGACCTGAACTCCCACGTGGGCACGTTGTGGGCCGGGCCGACCAACGTCGAGGACGGCTACTCCTGGGATCCGGTGTCCGGCGACCTGAACGAGGAGCAGGTGGCGGGGCTCGAGGCGCCCCTGTGGACCGAGACCGTCGATCTCCTCGACGACGTGGAGTACCTGACCTTCCCCCGCCTGCTTGGCCACGCCGAGATCGGCTGGTCCGCGGCCGCGGATCGGGACTGGGAGGACTACCGCGATCGTCTCGCCGCCCACGGGCCCCGGATGGCGCTGCGCGGTCTGGAGTTCTACCCCTCGGACGAGGTGAACTGGGCGTCCCTCGACGACTGATCCGGCGCCCGTCGTCAGGGCGCGGGCGCGCCGTTGACCGTGTAGCTCGAACCGTCGGAGACCACGACCAGGTCGCCGTCTTGATCCGTGCGATAGACCTCCATACCCCGCGCGTACAGCTTGTGGAGCGTGTGGACGTGGGGGTGGCCGTAGGGATTGCCCTGGCCACACGAGATCAGGGCGGTCCGCGGCGACATCTGGTTCAGGAAGGGGCCCCAGGACGACGACCACGAGCCGTGGTGGTGGGCCTTGTAGACGTCGATGGGGCCCGGATCCAGGTCCAGCTCACAGTCGTCCGCCTCGCAGTCCCCGCCCAGCAGGACGGTCACCTCACCATGGGTCAATCGAAGGACGACGGAATTGTTGTTCTCGTTTTCCGACCCTGTGTGTGCGCGGAGGACGTTCACGTCGATCGAGGGGCCCAGGTCCAGCTCGTCCCCTGCGGAGACCGGGGAACGTCGCCAGCCGGCCATCGCGGCGTAGGCCTGGAACGCCGACGAGCCGTACGGGCCGCCCCGGTCGAAGCAGGTCACCACCTCGGGGTGGCTGGCGAGCACGTCGTCCATCGCCCCCAGGTGGTCCTCGTGCATGTGGGAGACCAGGATGTAGTCCAGCTCGTCGAGCCCCAGGCCGGCCAGGTAGGCCGCGATGGTCGGCTCGTTGCCTCCCGATCCCGAATCCAGCAGCATCGCGAATCCGTCCGGGGAGACCACCAGGATCGCGTCCCCCTGGCCCACGTCGATCACGTGGACCTCCAGCCCGCCGGGGCCGGTGGCTGGGCAGGCGCAGTGTGCCGAGCAGAGGCCGGGGCACAACCCGTCGTCGACGCCGTCGCACTCCTCGAAGGGCCCGGCCACCAGCCCGTCGCCGCACGCCGGTGGGCAGCCCTCGTCGCTGTGGCCGTCGCAGTCGCTGTCCCGGTGGTCGCACAGCTCCCGGGCGCCGGGGTACACGTCCGGATCTCCGTCGTCGCAGTCCCCCTCGTCCGGTGTCCACCCGTCACCGTCCGCGTCCAGGGGGGCGGTGGTGTCGTCGTCCCCGGTCGAGTCGTCGTCCCCGGTCGAGTCGTCGTCCCCCTCGGTGTCGTCGTCCCCCGGATCTGCGCTGTCGTCGTCGCCCGCGGAGACGTCGTCGTCGTCGGATGGGGAGCAGCCGAAGGCCGCCAGGATGAAGAGCAGGGTCAGCGTCGGTACCGGTGCTCGGTGCGTCAATTCCGGCCGTTCCTCGGTGACCCGTCGGGTCCCGCAGGAGCGCCGGCGTCCGGGAGGGATGCCGGGATCTCCACGGTCAGCCTGTCGTGGGGATCGAGGTTTGGCAAGCGATCCAGGCCCAGGTCGCGCTGTCGGTCGGGCGCCGCGGCGGGGCTCCGCAGGATGCAGGTCCCCTCCTCGATGCTCACTTCGTAGCGTTCCCGGGAGAACTTGCCGTGGGTCGGCAGGTCCTCGAACCTGCCGAGCAGTGTACGGACAAACGAGTGGGCCGATCGTGCGGTCGTGGCGTGTCCGGCCGCATCAGTCCGCGGGCTCGTCCCCGACCAGGTCCGCGGCGGATGGCCCGATCCCCACCTCGTAGCCGGCGGCCCCCGCGGCGGCCTGGACCTGTCGGTACAGGGCCGGCGGCTCGGCCGTCCGCGGCAAGGGCAGCTTGTGCGATTCCGGTGTGCCCCGGACGACGAGCTGGAGGCCGCGCCGTGTGGCGTCGCGGACCACCCACAGTCCCAGCGGCAGGAGCAGCACGACCACGAAGTACCACACGTCCAGTGTGCCCCCCTCCCGGGCCCAGCGCAGGGCCCAGACCGCCGGGAGCGCCCCGACGACCGTCAGGCCCAGACCGAAGATGGTCTGCAGCAGTGGATGGTGGGAGTAGAAGCCGTGCTCCAGGGTGATGGACTCGAACTGCCCCCTACGCACCGCCTTGACGGTCTTGCCGTGCTCCTCGAGGGCCAGGTAGTCGCGGTGGAAGACGATGCCATGGACGGGGGGCGGTGCCGTGGGATCGCGTGGGGGCATGGCGGGCCTCGGCACCAAGGGTACGACGGAGCGGGTTGGGTTGTCGCGTGGAGGTTGGGAGAGGGGAGGAGCGCGTGCGGGTGCGGCGCGGGCGCGGGCTGGGGGGAGTGGGGGAGACTACGGCTCCCCGAACACCGGCAGGATCACGGTGAAGGTCGATCCGACGCCCACGGTGCTCTCGATCTCCAACCGTCCCCGGTGATCCGCCAGGATTCCGTCGGTGATCGAGAGACCGAGGCCCGTGCCGTGCCCCGCGGGTTTGGTGGTGAAGAAGGGTTCTCGGGCCTTGGCCAGGACCTCCTCGCTCATGCCGCAGCCGTCGTCCTGCACCGATACCCGAACCTCGTCCTCGTCGCAGGTGGCCGTGATGCGGATGGTGCCCTTGCCGTCCACCGCGTGGCCGGCGTTGACCAGCAGGTTCATCAGCACCTGTCCCAGCTGGGTCGGATCCCCCTGGACTTCGAGACCGCCATTGGTCTGCACCTGCAGCTCGGCGCCGTTCTTGTGCAGCTGGGGCGCGGCGAGCGCCGAGGCGGTGTCGATGACCTCGGTCATGTCGATGGGGGAGTACTCGCCCCCGCTGCGACGGGCGAAGTCGAGCCAGCGCCGGACGATGGCCTGGCAGCGTCGCGCCGCCGTGGCCGTCCGGGCCACGTAGCGGTGGGCCCCCGGGGGTCCGGAGTCCGGCTCCAGCTGCTGCTCCAGCAGCGAGGTGTAGCCGAGGATCGCCAGCAGGGGATTGTTGAGTTCGTGGGCCACGCTCGCGGCCAGCTCGCCTACGGTGGCCAGCTTGGCGGTCTGCACGAGCTGCTCCTGGGTCTCGACCAGTCGCCGGTTCACCGCCTCGAGCTCCTCGGCTCGCTCCCGCTGGACCTGCGCCTCGGCGGACTCGGCCAGCAGCCGCAGGGTCTCGCGCATGTCCCGGGCCACACAGACGTGTCCGAGCACCTCGCCCCCGGGCGACGTCTGGATCGGACCGCTGCTGAGGGACACGGGGACGGAATCCCCCCCGGCGCCGCCGAGCTCCAGGGACTCGGCCTGCAGGTCCCCCGACTGGAGCCGTCGGCACGCCCGATCCCGCTCCTCGCCCTCGAGCCCGAGCAGGTCCTTCATGGGGGTGCCGACCAGAGCTTCGCTCGGCCTGTCCAGCATCGCGCTCGCAGCCCCGTTCACCCGCTGGATGCGGCCGTCCGGACCCACCACGAACACCGCGTCGACCATGGAATCCACGACCTGCTCGGCCAGGGCGGTGGCGCGCTCGAGATCCGCCTCGTTGCGCCCGCGGATCACGGCGTACACGGCGCTGAGCACCGCCACGAGCAGGGTGAGCGCGCCGATCTCGATCGCCGCCTCCTCAGGGATCCCGGGATTGACGAGGGCCGAGCCCACCGCCGCCGCGGCGATGGCCACCGACGCGGCCACGGCCCAGCGCAGGGGCATGCACAGTCCGGGCAGGCCCACGGCGGCCACGAGCCAGATGATCTCCTCGGGAGCCGAGGTGGTCGATTCCGGCGTCGCCATGCCCACCAGAGGTGTGGTCGCACAGGCCAGGGTGCCCAGGATGCCGCCGATCCGCAGGTGGGAGGTCCGGCTGAGGGCGTAGGCCGCGCCCGCGAGCAGGGCCACGGTCGCGTGGATCCCGCGGGCGTCCGGATCCATGAGTGTCGAGAGGATGCCGTGGGCCAGGATCGTCAACGCGATCCCGGCGAGGGTGACGGCGCGGCGCCGCTCGACGGCGGTCCGGACCACGGAGGCGGGGTCGATGAGCCAGCGCCAGGCCAAGGTCCGCTCGTCCTTCTCCCACCCCCGGGGAGTCCGCAGATGCTAGCAGACATCGGACGCTTTTTTCTTTTCTCAAGTTCTCCCGCGAAGGTCCGATGAGACGCGTACGGACACGGACGTCCAGCCAGTACGGGGAGCGCCATGAAGGCTCAGAGAATCCGACAGATCGTCGCCCTTGCCACCCTGATCCTCCCGATCGTCCTCCTGGGCGGCTGTGACACCGACGAGCCGGTGCTGAAGGCCGAGGCCGATCCCGTCGACCTGGGCGGTGCCTGGACCGGAACGCTGATGGAGGGGGCGGTGGCCATGACCAACGTCTCCGACGGCGAGGTCCACCTGCTGGCCGCGCGTCTGGAGGAGGGGGCGTCAGCGGGGTTCGACTTCCGCGCCGGCGGCCCCAACCTGCCGGTGAGCATCGATCCCGGGGAGACCACCCGCATCGGCGTCGTCTTCCTCAACGACCAGCCCGGAACCTACGACGGCTCGGTGACCCTGGTCTTCGCCCGCGGTCTGGACGAGGAACAGTCCAAGGTCGTGCGCCTGGTGGCCCGCGCCAGCGACCCGGGAGAGGACGCGGACGGCGACGGTTACGCCGCCGAGCAGGGGGACTGCGACGACAGCGACGAGTCCATCCACCCCGCGGCGACCGAGAGTTGCGACGGTGTGGACCGGGACTGCGACGGCGATCCGGACGACGGCTGCGCCAGCTGCGCGGAGATCCTCGACGCCGGCCTGTCCACCGGATCGGGGGAGTACCCGATCTACCCAGGCCAGGGCCACGAGCGCGTCGTGGTCGACTGCGACATGGAGCACGACGGCGGAGGCTGGACCCTGGTCCAGCGGACCACCGACGTGTGGGTCGAGAGCAAGGACCTGCGCACGGACTACGAGACCTTCCGCAGTCAGACCGTGGGCGAGCTCCAGGCTGCGTTCCGGCTGGCGGGGCGCCACTGGCCGGAGATGGCCACAGGCGGCGAGATGCTGGTGGACATCCACCCCCGCACCGACGATCGCAACCCCTGCGACGAGTCCCTGATCTACCGGGTCGACGCGGTGAACCTCTCGGTACCCGAGGACGGAACGGCGGTGGCGGGCGCGGTGGAGCAGCAGGCTCCGGTGTTCGCCTCGGCGGAGCTGTCGACCACCGACGCCGGACCCGCCACCGGGTGCGTCAACGACGAGGACGTGGTTCCCTGGTTCCTGGACGACGCGTGCTGCTCCACCTGTCCCACGGTCTCGGTGGCCGACGGCTGGTCCAAGCCGGTCCCGGCGGCCGACTACCTGTACGACGTGCCCGATCTGCACGGCAGGGTGGTGGACGACGTCTGCTCGGGAGGCAGCGTGGACCAGGCCGGCGGCTACGTGGCCGCGGCGTCCATGAGCATCTACCTGCGCTGATCCCAACCTCACCCCCGGGGTCGCACCCTCCCATCTGCGCTAGGAGCGCGTCGCGCATTGGCGCCTGCGGCGCCTCGCGCGACCGCTCCTCC
>CAZITQ010000205.1:0-17357 GCA_964542165.1 uncultured Rickettsiales bacterium | reverse complement strand
GCCCAGTACCCGGGGGCGGACGAGTACTGCAACGGCGAGGACGACGACTGCGACGCGGTGGTGGACGAGGACCAGGCCGTGGACGCGCTGACGTGGTACCTGGACGGGGACGGGGACGGCTACGGGAACGGCGCGGTGACCGACCTGGCCTGCGACCCGCCGCCGGGCTACGTGGCCGACGCCACCGACTGTGACGACGGAGACGCGTCCCAGCACCCGGGGGCTGACGAGGTCTGCAACGGCGAGGATGACGACTGCCTCGGCGACGTGGACGAGGACGACGCGGTCGACGTGCTGACCTGGTACCACGACGGCGACGGCGACGGCCACGGCGACGCCGGCCAGGCCGACGTGGACTGTGATCAGCCGCCGGGATACGTCGCCGACGGCGACGACTGCGACGACACCAACGCCCTCGTCCACCCCGGTGGCCCCGAGCTGTGTGACCAGGTCGACAACGACTGCAACGGCCAGGTGGACGACGGCGTCACCACCCAGGACTGGTGGCCCGACGGCGACGGTGACGGGTACGGCGACGCCGGCGCGACCCCGGTCCAGGACTGCGCGGTGGTCGCCGACCACGCCCTGAACGATGCCGACTGCGACGACGGCGATCCGCTGGTCAGCCCCGCGGCGCTCGAGATCTGCGACGGGATCGACAACGACTGCGACGGCACGGCCGACGGCGCCGACGCCGACGATGCCATCGCCTGGTACCTGGACGGCGACGGCGACGGCTTCGGCGACCTGGCCGCGCAGCAGATCGCCTGCTCGGCGCCCGCGGACCATGTGGCGGACCCCACCGACTGCGACGACGGCGATCCGGCCCAGTACCCGGGCGCCGACGAGACCTGCAACGGCGAGGACGACGACTGCGACCAGCAGGTGGACGAGGATGACGCCCTCGACGTGCTGATCTGGTACCAGGACGTGGACGGCGACGGCTTTGGCAACGACGCGGAGACCGACGTGGACTGCGACCAGCCTCCGGGGTACGTGGCCGCTGACGGCGACTGCGACGACCTGGATGCACTGGTCAGCCCGGCCGAGGCCGAGCTGTGCAACGGCATCGACGACGACTGCGACGGTGGGGTGGACGAGGACGACGCCCTGGACGTCGCGACCTGGTACGGCGACCTGGATGGCGACGGTTTCGGCGACGCCGCCGACGCGATCGAGTCCTGCGATCCCCCCGACGGGTACGTGGACAACGGCGACGACTGCGACGACGTCGACCCGCTGGTGAATCCCGTTGGCGACGAGCTCTGCGACGGCCTGGACAACGACTGTGACGGCGTGGCCGACGGCGAAGACGCCCTGGACGCGCTCCCCTGGTACGAGGATCTGGACGGGGACGGGTGGGGCGATCCGGACGTGGAGGACGTGGACTGCGATCAGCCCCCCGGGTTCGTGGCCGTGGACGGGGACTGCGACGACCTGGATCCGGCGATCCACCCGGACGCCGACGAGATCTGCAACGGCGTCGACGACGACTGCGATGTGACCACGAACGAACAGGTCGACGGTGACGGGGACGGCTGGTCGATCTGCGACGACGACTGCGACGACGGGGAGCCGGACGTCGCTCCGGACGCCCCGGAGGTCTGTGACGGGCTCGACAACGACTGCGACCCGACCACCGACGAGCTGGCGGACGAGGACGGTGACTTCTACTCCATCTGCACGGGCGACTGTGACGACGACGATGCGACGGTGTCGCCGGCCAGCCCCGAGCTGTGCGACGGTCTGGACAACGACTGCGACGGATATCTTGCCGAGGACGAGGTGGACGAGGACGGCGACGGACAGATGGTCTGCGGCGGCGATTGTGACGACGGGGATGCCTGGACCTACACCGGCGCCCCCGAGCAGTGCGACGGGATCGACAACGACTGCGACGGCGCGATCGACGACGGCGTGGACGACGATCCCGATCTGGACGGCTACAACGCCTGTCAGGGGGACTGCGACAACGACGATCCCAACGTCTACCCCTTCGCGGTCGAGATCTGCGACGGCAAGGACGACGACTGCGACGGCGACCTTCCCCTGGACGAGCTGGACGAGGACGACGATGGCTGGCTGGTCTGCGATGGCGACTGTGACGACCTGGACGCGGACCTGAACCTGGATGACGGCGACGGGGATGGCTCCAGCACGTGCGAGGGCGACTGCGACGACGGGGACGAGGCCCTGACCCCCGACGATCTGGACGGGGACGGGTACAGCACCTGCGACGACGACTGCGACGATGGCGAACCTGCCGCCCACCCGGACGCCGTCGAGATCTGCGACGACGGGATCGACAACGACTGTGACGGGGCCGCAGACGCGGACGACCCGGAGTGCGACCCCACCGGGGACGACGACGACACCACAGGTGACGACGACGACTCCACGGGCGACGACGACACCACGGGCGACGACGACGACAGCACGGCGGACGACGACACCTTCGCGGACGACGACGACGACACGGCCATCGACGAGCCCCAGGACTGCAGCTGCCGCCTGGATGGCGACGCCGGGGCTTCCCCGGCCTGGATCCTCGCGGCGCTCGCCCTCGCGGTCACCCGTCGCCGGCGGTAGGCTCCCCCTCGACCTGCCTCCATCTCGCACCACGGCCTGGCACGCCTCGTGCTGAGTCCTCCCGGCAAGCACGGGAGGCATCATGATCCGTCACATCCGACGTCCCCTGGCCATCGCGGGTTCCACCCTCGCCTCGGCCTTCGTCCTGGCCATGCTCGTCCCCGCCTGCACCGGAGGTCCGGCCCCCGACGTGCTCTACGGGGAGTGCGGCAAGGAGCTGGTCCCCGACGGGTACTGTCACGACGGGAATTGCGCCGAGGACGAGGACAGCGCCCGGATCTACGGGATCTGGAAGCAGCGCTTCCTGGATACCCACGGCATCGACGAGGCCCACTTCGACGCGACCGTCGAGGTGGACTGGATCGAGCTGATGGACCGGACCGAGTGGATGTCGTGGCGTGTCGAATACGTGTTCACCGCCGACTGGGCCCGCACTCGCCAGGTGGAGTCGGCCGAGCTGCCGATGGACCTCGCGGGGATGACCGACGCCGAGATCGAGGACGCCATCGATCTGGCGCTGGAGCCCGCCGAGCGCTTCCACATCACCGACGTGGTCACCTACGCCAGGGCCAAAGCCGCCGTCCAGCAGTGCGCCAGCGATCTGGGCGGCACCGCCGAGGACAACCCCTGCGACATCGACTTCATCAACCAGACCGGGGAGCTGGTGATGCGCGGCGACGGCACCATCGACGAGGATCGCAACCAGTGCCTGCGGGTGGAGGTCGACCTGCAGACCGGCGAGCTGTACAGCTGCGAAGAGGATCCCTGCTACGTCTTCTAGCCGCGCTCAGGACACCGCCACGAACGCCGTCAAGTTGACGATCTCGTCCACCCCCGAGCCGTCGGGCAGCGCGGCGATCGGGCGCTGCAGGCCCATCACGATCGGGCCCATGGCGGGCTGCCTCAGGAGGGCGGACGCCAGCCGGTAGGCGATGGCCGCCGAGTGCAGGTCGGGGAAGACCAGCACGTTGGCGTCGCCGGCCAGCTCGCTGAAGGGGTAGTAGCGTTGGCGGTAGGCGGAATCCAGCGCCAGGTTGGGTTGCATCTCCCCGTCCAGGTTCAGGTCCGGCCGGGAGGCGCGGGCGATCTGGACCGCCTTGTGGACCCGGCGGGCCACCCCCTGGGAGACGGAACCGAAGTTGGAATAGGAGAGGAGGGCGACCCGGGGTTCGATCCCCAGGTCACGCACCCGGTCCGCGGCCTGGATCGCGATGTCTGCCAGTTCGTCCGCGTCGGGATGCTCGTTGACCAGGCAGTCGGCGAAGAACCGGGCGTGGCCCTCCCGATCCATGAGCATGAACATGCCCGAGACCCTGCGCGCCGCCGCATCGGTGCCCACGATCTCGAAGGCGGGACGCAGGACGTCCCCGTAGGGCTGCTTGAGGCCCGCCACCAGGCCGTCGGCCGCGCCCAGGCGGACCATCATCATCCCGAACCGGGCCCGGTCCGTGCGCATCAGGTAGCGGGCCCGGCTGAGGGTCATGCCCCGCCGGAAGCGCAGCTCGTGGAACCCGCGGGCGTACTCCTCGAAGCGCGGATCGGCGGCGGGCTCGACGATCTCCACGTCCCCCAGATCCAGGTCCATCTCGCGGATCCGGTCCTCGATCCGTGCCCGGTCGCCCAGCAGGACCGGGGTGGCGATCCCCGCCTCGCGGATCACGTGGCAGGCCCGCAGGACTCGCCCCGCGTCCCCGTCGGCGAAGGCCACCCGGCGCGGGTTCGCGCGGGCCCGCTGGAACACCCGGTGCATCAGGGAGCGGGCGGGATCGAGGCGGGCCTCGAGCTGCTCGCGGTAGGCGGCCAGGTCCGGGATCTCGACCCGCGCCACGCCGCTGTCCATGGCCGCCCGGGCCACCGCCGGGGCCACGTGGTACAGGACCCGGGGATCGAAGGGCTTGGGGATGATGTACTGGCGTCCGAAGGACAGGGTCTCGACCCCGTAGGCCGCGCAGACGTCCGCCGGGACGTCCTCCTTGGCCAGGGACGCCAGCGCCCGGGTCGCGGCCACCTTCATGGGCTCGTTGATGTCCCGGGCCCGCACGTCCAGGGCACCCCGGAAGATGAAGGGGAACCCCAGCACGTTGTTGACCTGGTTGGGGTAGTCGGAGCGACCGGTGGCCATGACCAGGTCGTCGCGGACGGCGTGGGCGTCCTCCCAGGGGATCTCGGGGTCCGGGTTGGCCATGGCGAACACGAGGGGGTCCCCGGCCATCGAGCGGACCATCTCGGGGGTCAACAGCCCCTTGACCGACACGCCCACGAAGGCGTCGGCGCCGACCATCGCGTCGGCCAGGGTCCGCTCGTCGGTCTCCACCGCGAACTGGGCCTTGTAGGGGTTCATCCCCTCGCTGCGCCCCGCGTGGATCACCCCCAGGCTGTCCACCAGCCGCAGGTTCTCGCGCCGTACGCCCAGCGCGAGGTAGAGGTTGGCGCAGGCGATGCCGGCCGCCCCCGCGCCGGCGAAGACCACTCGCACGTCCTCGATCCGCTTGCCCACGATCTCCAGCGCGTTGAGGAAGGCCGCGCCGGAGATGATCGCCGTGCCGTGCTGGTCGTCGTGGAACACGGGGATGTCCACGACCTCCTTCAGCCGCTCCTCGATCTCGAAGCACTCGGGGGCCTTGATGTCCTCGAGGTTGATGCCGCCGAAGGTGGGCTCGAGCATCCGCACGGTCTCCACCAGCGACGACGGATCGGTCGTGTCCACCTCGATGTCGTAGGTGTCGATGTCCGCGAAGCGCTTGAACAGGACGCCCTTGCCCTCCATCACCGGCTTGGACGCCAGCGGTCCGATGTTGCCCAGGCCCAGGACCGCCGTGCCGTTGGTGACCACCGCGACCAGATTCCCTCGCTGGGTGTACTCGAACACCTGGGAGGGATCCCGCTCGATCTCCCGGCAGGGCTCCGCGACCCCCGGGGTGTAGGCCAGCGACAGGTCCACCTGGGTGGCACAGGGCTTGGTGGGGACGACCTCCAGCTTCCCCTTGCGTCCGCGGGAGTGATACTCGAGGGCCTGCTTGCGACTGAACACCGTCCCACCTCCTCGCCGGGGGAGCCCCGGGGCACCGGGACTTGCCTAGGTCGACGGGTGACCATCCGCAAGGCGCCCGCCGGCGGCACGGGCGCGGGTCCGCGGTATGATCCGGGCCGACGCCGGTGGCCCGTAGGCGTCCGGGAGGTCCGATGATTGCCGGAGTGAGATTCGCTGTCCTCGCCATGGGTGTGTGTCTTGTCCTTTCCCTGTCCGGGTGCCCGCCAGATGGCGGCGGCGGAGAGCCCGACACGTTCGGACCTGCCATCGTCGAGGACGCCTGCGCCGCCGACGACGGGCCGGCGCTGGAGTTCAAGTTCGGGCTCGCCGGCACGGGCTGCTCCGCGGGGCTGGCCGACACCGGCTGGCTGCGGATCGCGGTCTGGGAGGTGACCTGGGACACCCTGGCCGAGCAGACCTACACCTTCGGCTGGGACGACGACGTGGACGACGGCGGCGGCTGGTACTCCGCCGACGGTGACGGCTGGGTCGCCGTCGGGGGGTGGATCGAGATCACCGACAAGGGCGACGACGCAGTCTCGGGGAACTACGAGATCACCACCGACGAGGGCGAGACCGTGGCCTCGACCTTCGAGGACGTGCCGTACTGCGACACCGAGCCGCTCTGCGGTTGATCCCCGCCACGCCGGGGCGCCCATTCGAAATAGACTCACGCGCGGGAGGAGAGTTGTGGAACGTCTGGACATCGGCGAGGTGGTCGAGCGGCTGACTCGGGGCCAGTCCCTGGCGGGGACGGACCTCATGGGACTGGATCTCTCCGGGATGGACCTGAAGCGGGCCGACCTGCGCGGCGCGCTCCTGGTCAAGACGAAGCTGGTAGAGACCGACCTCGGGGGGGCCGACCTGGCGGGGGCCTGGCTGGAGGGGGCCAACCTCCTGGGGACCGTCGCCGAGGGGGCGCAGATGGGCGGGGTCAACCTGCACGGCGCGGATCTGAGCAGCGCCCGGCTCGCCGGGGCCGAGATGAGCGCCGCGGATCTGACGCGCGCGATGCTGGTGAACACGGACCTGTCCGGAACCAGGCTGGTGTTCGCCGACCTCTCGGGCGCGACGCTCCTGCAGACCCGCCTCGAGGGCGCCCTGCTGCAGGAGGCCGATCTGTCCGACGCGAAGCTGGCACTGATGGATCTCGGGGGGGCGAACCTGTCCGGCATCAACCTCATGGGGGCGGAACTGCAGCAGGTCAGCGGTCTGGTCCTTCCGTCCCGAACGGGGAGCGGGGGCTGGGCTCGTGGCTCCGAGCTCGGGCTGCGCGCCGTGGGCCCGGACCAACGATCCCCCCTCGGCGCCGAGCGCGGACGCGTCCTGCGCGACGTGGAGTTCGGGTTGAGGATGCTGGTCGACCAGAAAGACCTGAGCGACCTGGACGGCAGGCGCTGCCAGTCCCTGCTGCGCCGCTGGCTCGACCAGGTGCTCGAGGTTCGCGGTGACCAGCTGTCGTTCGAGCTGCGCGGCGCCCGGACTCTCCTCGGGGAGGGCACGGCCCCCCACCGGGAGATGCTCGTCGCGGGCTGGCGCCGCATGATCGACGAGCAGCGGCGACACGCCGACATGCTGGACGTGACCGAGGACATCGCGCGGCTGGAGCGCCACCTGACCCTGTTCCAGGAGGCGGAGCGGGCGGCGGTGGCGCCCCGGTCTCCCCTGGCCCAGGCGATGAAGGTCGGGCTGGAGGAGGGGCGACGAAAGCGGCGGGAACTGCGATTCCCGGAGGAGACCCCGGCCCGAGCGCTGGGGGTGCTGGGGGCGGCGGTCGAAGAGGCGGGCAAGGAGGCGGGGATCGAACCGGACGGGATCGAGGGCGCGCTGCTCTATCTGGAATTCTGGGTCCACCCCTGCAGCGACAAGACGCCCGACGGCGTGCGCTTCGACCATGCCCGCGCTGTCCGCCTGGCCAAGTCGGCGGGCCCGGCGATGGTGGAGCCAGCGCGGTTGGGGATGGCCAGGTTGCGCCGAAATCCGCCGGCCGACGAGTCCCTCGGCCTCTTCCTCGACGCCATCCACGAGGCCCTGGAGGAGGCGCGGAGATGAGGGACTCCTGGATCGTGTGGGTGGTGCTCGGCCTGCTGCTGGTCGCCGGGTGTCCCGTGGACCCGGACGACGACGACGACAGCGCCGGCTCGGCCGATGACGACGACGACGTTCCCGAGTTCGACCCGGACCTGGCCGATGCGCTGGACGCCGCGCTGGAGGAACTGCGCGACGAGTGGGGCGCGCCGGGGATCGCCGCGGCGGTGCGCCTGGCGGATGGGGCGACCTGGAGCGGCGCCGCGGGGGTCGCGGACCTGGACGCCGACGAGGCGATGGCCCCGGATCAGCCGACCAAGATCGCCAGCGTCACCAAGACCTTCACCGCCACGGTGGTCCTGCAGCTGGTGGGGGAGGGGGTGGTGGGGCTCGACGATCGGCTGGAGGACTGGGTGCCCGGTGTGCCCAGTGGAGAGGAGATCGCGATCCGCCACCTGCTGGAGCACAGCTCGGGCATCCCCGACTACACCACCACGTTGGGGTACGCGTACGGGGCGGAGAACCCATGGACGGACGGGGAGCTGGTGGCGCTGGTGGATGGGGAGGAGCGGCTGTTCGAGCCGGGGGCGCAGTACTCGTACTCCAATACAAACTACGTATTGCTCGGGATGGTGATCCTCGAGGCGACGGGGGACGCGTGGCGGGACCAGATCGAAGACCGGGTTCTGATTCCCCTCCAGCTCGACCAGACGGAGTCTCCCACGGACTCGTGGGGCGACATCGTGCCCGGGTACCTTGCCAGCCACGACCAGACCGACGCGGTCCACCCCACGGCCTTCGGCGCGGCGGGCTGCATGACCTCGACGGTGCTCGACCAGGTCGCCTGGGGCGCCGCGTCCCTTGGCAGCGAACTGCTGGATCCCGACGAGCAGGACGCGCGGGTCGCCGATCCCCTCGTCATCGGCGGGCCCTACTCCTACGGTCTCGGGATCCTGCTGCGGGAGCTGGAGGACGGCACCGAGGTCGCCCACAACGGCGCGCTCCCGGGGTACGTGGCCTGGACCGGCTATCTCCCCGACCGGGAGATCGCCCTGGCCATGACCTCCAACACCTGGGCCGTCGACCCGGACACTGGCCAGGCCTCCATCGACTGGTCCGTGCCCGTGACCGAGGCGCTGTGGGAGGTGGTGCTGGGGCTGTGATCCCGGGCGCATGAATAGATTTTGACTAGAAATAACTTTGACAAGTCCGTGGAGGGGTCTTAGCGAAGGGTCATCAACCCATGACCGGTCCCCGGAGAGTTCGGGGTACTGGAACAGGAAAGCGAGGACCACCGATGACCCGCACACTGCTCTCGACCTCCCTGGCGGCCGTCGCCGCCGTCGTCCTGCTCGGAACCGCCACCTACGCCCAGGCCTGTGGCGTGGAGTCCAAGTCCGCCGCGAAGATGGCGCAGCCCAACATCGTGGAGACCGCCGAGTCCGCCGGCACCTTCGGGACGCTGCTGGCGGCCCTGCGCGCCGCCGATCTGGAGTCCGTGCTGACCGGTGACGGACCGTTCACCGTGTTCGCCCCCACCGACGAGGCCTTCGCCAAGCTGCCCGCGGGCACCGTGGAGAGCCTGCTGCAGCCCGAGAACCGCGAGAAGCTGATCGCGGTGCTGACCTACCACGTCGTGCCTGGCCGTGTGAGCTCGACCCAGGTGGCGGACCTCGATTCGGCCGCGACCGTCCAGGGCCAGGAGCTCCGGATCCGCGTGGTCAAGGGTGAGGTCCGGGTGGACGGCGCCCGGGTCACCGCCGCGGACATCGAGGCCAGCAACGGCCTGATCCACGTGATCGACAAGGTCGTGCTCCCCGGGTAGCGACCGCTCCTGCCGAGAGCCCCTGCGGCTCTCCATGTCCCGAACGTGCCCCGCCGGGGCCCCGAACCCGGCGGGGCCGTTTCGCGCTACGATCCCGAGGTCCACGTGGGAGGGTAGAGCGTGCAGAGACCAGCCCGAGGGGCCTTCGTGTGGGTGACGCGGATCGTCATCGCGGGCCCCCTCCTCGCCGCCCTGTCCGGAGCCGCCTGCCGTGGGGGCGATGGGGAGCTGGCACCGGCGCAGCCTCCCGCTCAGCATGGATCCGAATCCGAGGTCGCGGCGGCCGCAGAGGATCCGAAGCCGGCTCCGGTGGACTCCGGCAGCGCGATCCCGGGGCCCGTTCCGGGCACCTACGAGATCACCCGCGACGACTCCGGGGCCATCGCGGTGAGCGGGGAGGGGATCCGGGGAGTTGCAGACCTCGAGGCGGTCCCCAGGGGCGCCGAAGGCCGCAGCCCGGTGACGGACTCGACCCGGAACGAGGCCCTGGAGCAACACGCCGCGCTGCTCCGGAGGCTCCCCCGACGGGCGGACGGCTCGGTGGACGTCCCCCGCGCGGTGACCCAGATGGCGCGGGAGCGCCGGATCGAGGAGGAGGCCGCGACGAAGCTCCTGGCCGAGGCCATGCGAGGTTCGGATGACGCCATGGCCAGAGAATGGGTCGAGGCCCTGGAGCAGGAGCAGGAGCCCACCCCCCGCCTGGACACCATGTCGCTGTGCGCCGCTGCCCTGCTGGACTGCGCCACCATCCACATGGCCGAGAAGGGGGAGCCCTCCCTGGCCGACTCGG
The DNA here is from genome assembly GCA_964542165.1 of uncultured Rickettsiales bacterium. Classification (GTDB taxonomy): domain Bacteria; phylum Myxococcota_A; class UBA796; order UBA9615; family CAYRNR01; genus CAYTBN01. The sequence goes on along the minus strand of CAZITQ010000205.1, from coordinate 7,094 downwards.
ACATCGTCCCCTGCGTGGACGAGGTCCCCACCTGCCGCGGCGACCTGCGCGCCGTGGACGAGGACTGCTGCTGCCCCATCGCCTGCAAGGAACACTTTCGCGAGCTCCCCGCGGGTGGCGACGTCCCCATCGCGCTGGGCTTCCACAAGGCGATCTTCGAGGAGCAGTGCGTACCCGGCGAGGGCATCTGAGCTCCGATCGCGGCGGCGATCCCCTCACCTTGGCATCACGTTTTTCACGATTCGTCCGATGGAGGGATCGAGGGCGGCAGGCCCCGGTGCGCTCCGCGGGGGGCGGCGTTGGGGGGGGACCGCCGGAAGAGGAGAACCACGATGCCGACCTGCTCCGTCTGTGCCAGCGAGTTCGCCGAATCCGATCTGTTGATGACGGGGGGCGGCCCGGTCTGCGAGCCCTGTGAACTGGATCAGGCCCTGGCCCCGAAACCCAAGGTGCTGACACTGCCGGCGATGATCGGGCTGGTCGCGGGGATCGCGCCGTTCTTCCTCCACTTCACCACGGGCAGCACCGAGACCGTCAACGGTCAGGTGGTCTCCGCGTCCCACTTCGACTTCGTGGCCGTGCCCGGCGGCTCCATCGCGCTGATGGCCGGCCTGGTGGCCGCGGCCCTGGGTCTGGGCAAGGGCAAGGTCAAGCGCATCCCCGTCGGCCTGGCGATCTGCGTCCTCGGCGTGGTGCAGCTGGCGCGGGGGTTCGGGATCGTGTGACCGAGCCGGTGGAACCGTCCGCTCACTTCAGGTCGTACCCGGTCCAGATCTCGATGATCTCGCGGCCCTCGCCCATCAAGATCACGTAGGTGAACTCGAACCGCATCACCGGCGTGAGTTCGCCATAGGTCCACGTAGTCGTAGGCGGTCCACCAGTCGCCGTACCAGGGATCGTAGAAGTCGTCGTGGACCAGGGCCCAGATCTGGGTGCCGATGGACGGACGCGACAGGACGTCGATTCGGGGCAGATGCTGCCCGTGTCCTCGAGTCGGATCGGGAAGAGGAGGAAGCTCTCGCAAAGGCGCAGAGGCGCGAAGACCGCAGGAAATACCGAGTCGATCCTGCTCTGGTCGAAGACCGGCTCCGGGATGGCCTTTCGTCGGACGTATTCCCCACACAACGCGGCCCCGGGGGCTCCGGCTCCGTGGCGTGTCGATGGTGACCAGGCTCTCGAAGTAGCCCGAAGATCTACCGGGCACGGGCACGGGCACGGGCACGGGCACCGGGCGTCGGCCTACGGCCTCGCCCTGGACACGTTTGGAGCGGTCGGGCTATGCCCAACGTGCTCCTGGCCGTCCGCCCCGGATCCTACGGCTCCAACCCCCCCAGGTACTCGTCCAGCAAGAACCCCAGGTGCCGCTCGAGCAGGGGGACCGAGGCGATCAGGACCTCGGGCTCCTTTTCGTGGTGGAAGTCCATGAAGATCGGGAACTTGACCTCGGTGGTGACGGCGGCCTCCAGATCGGAGGGGTTGGCGAGGGTGAGGGTGGCGTCGACGGTCCAGCGGTAGCGGCCGGACAGGAGCGAGAAGTAGCGGGGGTGGAGCTCGACCAGCAGGACCAGGTCGGCTGCGCGGTACTCGTCGGCGAACCAGGTCAACCGGGGGAGGGTCGTGCGCTTGGCGGTGAAGGCCTCGGCGAAGCCGACCTCGCCGAGCTTCTCGGGCGTCAGGTTGCGGGACGACAGGGCGTCGAACAGGGCGTCGGTCACCTCGTCCGGCACGCCGGAGACGTGGGGCTGGTCGGCGTAGGTCACGACCTGGGCCACCTTGACGTCCAGGGCTCGGGGGGCCTGGATGTTGGCGTGCTTGGGGAAGCAGCCGGAGAGCAGCAGGGCGAACAGGGGAAGCAGCAGGAGCGCGCGTCGCATCAGAACCACACCTCCGTCTCCAGGGCCAGGACGTGGTGCCAGTGGCGCTCCACGTTGCCGAAGTCGTTGAACTGGTCGAGGGTCTCGACGAAGTTGTTGCCGAACGCGTTGTTCTGGTTGCTGTATTGGAAGCCGTACATGAGCCGGAGCGAGGGCCGGACGAACACGCCGGGTCCCAGGGGGTTGAGCACGAAGCCGAACTTGCCCTGGTAGGTGTGGCGGGTGTCCGCGTCGCCGTACTCCAGGCCCTCGGTGTCGGGCAGGCCGCCGGTGTTCTCGAAGATCGAGTCGGCGTGCTCCCGGTAGAGGTTGCCCTGGGTCGAGTGCTCCCGCGCGGCGCTGCCCTCGGCCAGGAAGTGCACGGTGCGGGTCAGGTAGAGCTGGAGCCGCAGTACCGTCGAGATGAAGCTGCGGTCGTGGTCCGTGGGAGAGATGGTGTTGTCCCCGTCCCAGTACTTGCCGTAGACCAGCCCCCACGCCAGATCCAGCCGCCGGGGCACGATCGTCATCTGCATCTCGTTGCCCAGGTTGAACTGGTAGCGCTGGTCGGTGAGGTCCTTGACGTAGATGGTGTAGTCCTCGCCGTCGAAGCTCTCGGTGTAGCGGCTCTCGGGGTGGCCCCGCAGGATGTTGGCGTACAGGGAGTTCCACTTCAGCGGCCCCAGGTTTCCGAAACCCAGGTAGCCGATGGCCTTGAACGAGTTGGCCGAGGTGGCCAAGGGGGAGGGGAAGTAGTCCTCCCGGTCGGGGTTCTGCTCGACCCAGGACTGGACCACCTCCTGGCGGACGAAGTCCTCGTAGCCGATGTCCGGGGTGGAGTGGGGCCCGTTGACGTTGCCCTGGACCCTGGGTTCGTAGAGGTACATCCCGCCCAGGCCGAACTCCAGGTGCTTGGCCAGGCTGAGCCGGACGGTGCCGCCGGCGGTCAGGATGGTGTTGTACTGGCCGCGCTTGAGGTTGAACCCCGAGTCGCCCGCGCCGACGAGGATCTCGAGCCCCTTGTGGCGCCAGCGGCCGGACAGGCCGACGGTCTCCAGGAAGATCCGCGCGGGCCACATGTCGTACAGCCCCATCACCCCGAAGTAGGTGTCCAGGGTGCCCACCTGCCAGGTGACGTTGGGGATCAGGATGTTACCGGCCTGGACGTAGAGCTCGGAGAGGCGGATGTTGGCCAGGGTGCCGTTGCCGGGCTCGGCGTTGCCCACCGAGCCGCCCTCGAACTTGGTGTGGACGGAGGTCCACACGTCGTTGGACGTGCCCCGGGGCTCCAGCAGGTCCAGCCGCAGCTCCAGCGCCGCGTAGGGGCCCTCGTTGAGCAGCCGACCGTAGAGGTTCCAGTACCCCAGCTTGCCGTCCCCGCCCTGGAAGTCGGGCCGGGTCGAGATCCGGAAGTACCCGGCCACATCGGCCCCGATGGCGCTCGCCGTGGCCGGAGCCAGCAGGGCCAACGCCAGGATCGCCAGCGGTCCTGTTCTCGTGATTCGTTTCAACATCAGCTTTCCGTTTCGCCGAAGACACAGGCAGCGAGCTCCCTGTGTCTTCTCGTCCCGAGACCGAGATCTCTTCTCCCTCTGCCTGACGCCTGACGCCTGACGCCTGACGCCTCCTCCACCTACTCCACCAGCACCACGATCGACCGCGACTTGACCCCGTAGCTCCCCGAGACCTCCTCGGGGTTCTCCAGATCGATGTTGCGGGTCTCGTACTTGTCCGCGTCCGGGTGGTCCTCGAACCAGCCGCCGCTCTCCGACGAGTTGCCGGGTGAGTCGTACCACCACTGGGTGTCGATCACCCGCTTCCAGCTCCCGCTGGGCAGGTCGAAGTCCTGGTCGAAGTCCTCCATGTTCAGCAGCATGCAGACCCGGGCGCCCTCGTCCGGTGTGTACAGGACGGTGGTGCTGCGGGAGTTCCAGTCCGTGGAATTGGGCGTGTTGCCCGCGGTCGGCGCGCGCCAGTCCACGGCCACGTCGTCGAAGCTCACCGGCGCCAGCGCGGCGGAATACTGCTTGCGCAGCTTGATCAGCTCGCGGACGAAGTCGTGCATCCGGTGGCGGTGGTAGGTCGAGTCGTTGGTCCACTCGCCCCAGCGGAACCAGTTGGCCGCGTTGTCCGACTGCTGGGAGTAGGCGTTGGTGTTGCCGAACTGGGTCCGGATCCACTCGTCGCCGCCCAGCATCAGCGGCGTGCCGTGGGACAGCATCATGCCCACGAAGGCGTTGCGCATCATCTGGCGCTTGAAGGGCTCGGCGTCCACCCCCCAGTCCTTCTCCCCGTAGCCGTGGGGGGCGTGGTACTGCCACTCGCACCACACCGAGAACGGCTGGTCGCAGCAGATGGGGTTGACCGGGCTGCAGGCGTTGCGCGGCTCGTCGAAGCTGTACAGGTCGTACAGGGTGTAGCCGTCGTGCACGGTGATGAAGTTGATGGAGTGGTAGGGGTTGCGGCCGTCGTCGTCGAACAGGGCCGCCGACCCGGTGATCGCCTCGCCGCCGTTGATGGTCTGCCAGTACTCGCGGTTGTCCAGGATGTAGTACTCGTCCCACGGGTCGTTGATGAAGCGGCGCCACCAGTCCCGGAACCCACCGTTCCACTCGGCGAAGCCGTAGCTCGGGTCCTCGTCCGACGCCGGGTAGTCGCCGAGGTAGTGGCCGTTGTTGCCCGTGTAGTCCCCGTGGCTGCCCCAGGGCCAGGGCTCGGCGATCAGCCGGGTGTTGAAGCCCTGGATGATCGGGTCGTCGACGATCTCCTGGAGTACGGACTGCTTGGGGTTCCAGCGGTCGGGGTCGTGGGGGTCCTGACCCAGCACGGCGGCCAGGTCGAAGCGGAACCCGTCGACGTGCATCTCGTCGACCCAGAACCGCAGCGAGTCCATGATCAGCTGCTTGCCCGGCGGGTAGTTGGCGCGGAAGTCGCCGCCCACGCCCGTGTGGTCGATGAACTGGTGGCCGTCCTCGTGCACGTAGTAGTAGGACGCGTTGTCCAGCCCCCGGTAGGAGAAGATCGAGGTGACCTCCTCCCAGCGCACGTCGTAGCAGTCGGTCTCCGGATTCGTGCCGAAGCAGAACCGGTCCTCCCACAGGCCGCCCTCGCCGGTGTGGTTGTAGACCACGTCGAGGATCACCTCGATGTCGTGCTGGTGCAGCTGGTCGACCATCCACTTGAACTCGTCCAGCACCTCGTAGGGCTCGCCGGTGCGCTGGTAGTCGTCCGAGTAGGCGACCTCGGGGGCGAAGTAGCTCAGGTTGGAGTACCCCCAGTAGCCGCCCAGCGAGTACTCCTTCTGGTGGATCGGCAGCAGCTCGACCGCGTTGATGCCCAGGTCGGCCAGGTACTCGGCCTTTTCGCCGAAGCCGCGGTAGGTGCCCGGGTGCTCGACGCCGGACGCGCTGTTCTCGGTGAAGCCCTTGACGTGGACCTCGTACATCACCAGCTCGTTGAAGCCGTGGACGCCGTCGTCCTGGCGCCGCTCCCGCCACTGGGCCTCGTTCTCGCTCCACTCGTAGTCGCTGGCCACGATCACCGACTTGGTGCCCGCCGCGTAGGTGGACTCGTCCCGCCAGGGGCCGCTGGCCACGCTGCCCCGGTACCAGTCGTGGGGCCGGTGGTAGCCCTTGGCCCACGGATCGGTCAGCAGCTTGTTGGGGTTGAAGCGGTTGCCGTCGGCGTCGGCGTCGGCGTGGAAGCCCAGGGTGGAGTAGGGGTAGAAGCCCTCCTCGTACTCCCAGTTGGGCCCCCAGGCGATGTAGCCGTAGTGCTGGCCGATGCCGATGCCCTCCACGTACAGATTCCAAACGTCGCCGTACTGCGACATCTCGAACTGCTGCGCCGGCTGGGTCGACTCCGGGTCGTCGAACAGGGCGAGCTCCACGCGCGTCGCGTTCTCCGAGAACACGCAGAAGTTCACCCCCTCGTCGATGACGGTCGGCCCCATCACGTCCAGGTCCTCGATCTCCTCCCAGGTGAGGGACGGGGCCTTGGGTTCGGTGTCGTACAGGGCCATGTAGTCGCGGCTGGTGCACCCGGGCAGCAAACAGGCAGTACCCAGGAGCCAGATCGCGCTGTATACAGAGGTCGGTCGGATCATCGCGTTCCCCGGCGGTGGAGGTTGCAAAGGGGCTCTACCCCGAGCGTCGCGGGTCGATCAAGCCTTATCGGAGGAGTCATGCGACGGGTGCTCGCGCTGTGCCTGGTGATCTTCGTCGGCGGATGCTGTGGCGATCCGCCCGAATGGGTGGACCTGGCGCCGGTGGAACTGGACGACGGCAGCGGCAGCTTCAGCCTGCTGCAGTGGGTGATCGACAGCAACACCGACCTGACCTTCGAGGCGGTCTCGGACGACGAGGGGATGATCGCCTACACCGAGGGCAGCAGCTTGATGCTGCAGGCCCAGCCCGGGTGGCAGGGGCTCGCCTTCGTCACCCTCACGGTCTTCGACGACTGCGGCCAGTCCGACGCCACCACCCTGGAGGTCCAGGTGGGGGACGTGGGCGACGACGACGACGACGATGACGACGACGACGACGACACCGTCGATCCCTTCGTCGATCCCTGCGGCGTGACCTTCGTCTACGAGCCCCAGGGCGATCCCTCCGAGGTCGCGGTGGCCGGCGAGTTCAACGGCTGGGCCAGCGACACCCATCTGCTCGAGGAGCAGCAGGACGGCACCTGGACCCTGTTCGTGCACAAGGACGAGCTGCCCCCCGGTCTCTACCCCTACAAGTTCGTGGAGATCGACGGCGCGTACGAGGCCTGGACCTGCGATCCCAAGGCCGGGTTGATCCACTGCGAGGAGGGCTACAAGGCCCCCGAGGACACGTCGTGGACCCAGGACTGCACCCTCAACGGCGACTCGTGCAACTCGATGGTCGCCGTGCGGGACCACGATCAGCCCCGGCTGCTGGTCCAGGACCTGACCATCGACGCGGCCGCAGGCAACCTGGACCTGGACCTGAGCTTCCGCCGCGGGTGCGCGGGCGACGACGCCGGCGAGTACTCGGTGGTGCTGGACGGCCAGGAGATCGCCAGCGGTAGCAGCAGCCCCGAGCTCGCGGTCAGCCAGCAGGGCCTGGCCCCGGGCCGCCACACCCTGCGGGTGACCATGGCGGACAACGCCGGTCGCGAGGTCGACGAGGTCTTCGTCCCGTTCTGGGTCGAGGAGTCGGACGGCTGGCAGCGGGGGGTGATGTACTACGCCTTCATCGACCGCTTCGTGAACGGCGA
>CAZITQ010000204.1:0-17748 GCA_964542165.1 uncultured Rickettsiales bacterium | reverse complement strand
CGTCGCGCATGGCGTGATCGCGGGCGCCGCTCCGGTTGGCCGCGGGCGCGGACACCATCGCCGTGGCCGCCCACCCGGGATGGACGGCCACCAACCTGCAGCGCACGGTGGGCATCGCGCGGGTGCTCAATCCCCTGTTCGCGATGGAACCCTGGCAGGGAGCCCTCCCCACGCTGTTCGCCGCGGGCGCCGAGGGCGCTGAAGGGGGCGGGTACTACGGCCCGGACGGGTTCTACGAGATGCGTGGCTTCCCCCGGCGCGTCGGGACCACGCCCGAGGCGGCCGATGAGGAAACGGCACGAAAGCTCTGGGAGGTCTCGACACAGCTCACGGGAGTCGGGTACGAGAAGCTCGACGTATCGGCCTGAGGAGGTGACGTGGCGAAGCCCGGGCGGAAGCGGAGCTGGATCCGGCGGATCCTGGGGTACGCCCTGGTCGCCGCGGTGGCAGGAGGTGCGGTGATGATGGCCGACGGCTGGGTCTCCCTCGGAAAGCGGGCATCGGGCGAGCGACTGGCGCGGATCCAGGCGTCACCCCAGTGGGACGGCAGCAAGTTCGTCAACCCCGAGCCCCTGTGGAACGACTACATGGGCATGTTCAACTTCTTTGCGAGCACCGGCGTGAAGAAGGTTCCCGACGGCCCGCTGCCGGTGGTCCCGGTGGATCCGGCCACCTTCGACACCCCTCCCCCCAGCGGGCTGCGGGTGACCTGGTTCGGGCACTCGACGGTCCTGATCGAGATCGACGGACGGCGGGTGCTGGTGGATCCGATCTGGGGCGACCGTGTCTCGCCCTTCAGCTTCACCGGCGTCAAACGCTGGTACGACCCGCCCCTCGCCCTCGACGACCTGCCGGAGCTGGACCTGGTCCTGATCTCCCACGACCACTACGACCACCTGGACCGCCCGACCATCGAGGGACTGGCGCAGCGCGACGTCCGCTTCGTGGTCCCCCTGGGGGTGGGAGCCCACCTGGCGTACTGGGGCGTGCCGGAGGAGAGGATCGTCGAGCTGGACTGGTGGGAGCACACGACCCTGCCCGGCCTCGACGTGGTCTGCACCCCGGCCCGACACGCCTCCGGCCGAGCCGTGGTCGACAACAACAAGACCCTGTGGTCCGGTTTCGTCCTGGGGACCGCAGGGCACAAGGTCTACTACTCGGGCGACACCGGCCTGTTCTCCGGCCTGAAGGAGATCGGCGATCGGCTGGGCCCCTTCGACCTGACCCTGTTCGAGATCGGCGCCTACAACGAAGCCTGGCCCGACTGGCACATCGGCCCCGAGCAGGCCGTCCTGGCCCACCGGGTCGTGGGGGGCGGCGTGATGCTCCCGGTCCACTGGGGCCTGTTCAACCTGGCCATGCACGGCTGGACCGAACCCGCCGAGCGGGTGCTCGCCGCCGCCGCGGCGGCCGACGTCACCGTGGCCCTGCCCCGCCCCGGTCAGAGCTTCGAGCCGTCCGCGCCGCCGCCGCAAGAGCGGTGGTGGCCCGACGTGCCCTGGCAGACCGCCGACGAGCACCCCATCGTGTCGACCAAGGTGGAGCTCCCCGCGGAGCCGTGATCATCGGCCCGGGTCGTCCCCAGGCCGAGCGCCCGGGCTCCAGTCCAGCCCCACCAGCGAGGCGAGCCCCAGCACCGTGACCACCGCCACCTGGGTTCCGTGGGCGACCACGGCGAAGGCGAAGGCCGGCTCCTCGGTGGTCAGGCCGCTGAGGACCAGGGCCTGGGTGGCGAAGTAGTGGTAGTTGCCGGCGTTGGTGGGGGCGGCGGGGATCATGAAGCCGATGCCGATCATGCCCAGCACGAAGATGCAGGCCCACGGATCCGGTTGCAGGCCGAGCATCTGCAGGGTCAGCAGCATCGAGAGCGCGAGCAGGGCGAAGGAGGCGAGGGTGTAGGCCAGCGCCAGGGCGGCGGCCCGGGGTGAGGACGCGGTGGCCAGTCCGTCGGCGAAGCCCGACAGGGCTCCCCCCAGGGGACCCCGCGCGAGCCAGGCCGGCCGCCACCGGGCGGCCAGCACGGCCCCGGCGCCGATGGCGGCACAGATCAGCGTCAGCACCGCGATGCCCTCGCCGGCGTAGGGCGGTAGCGGCAGGGCCAGCGAGGCCGCCGCCAGGCACAGGACCACCGCCCCGAGATCGAAGAGCTTGTCGCCCAGCAAGGTGGCCACGGCGAACGGCAACGGCACCCCCGGGCGGTTGGCGCTGAGCAGGTAGGGGCGGCCCAGCTCGCCGATGCGCAACGGGATCACGTTGTTGAGCAGGAAGCCGACCATGGTCAGCCGCATGGCCAGCAGGGGGGGCACGGACACCCGGGCCGAGAGCAGGGCGTGCCAGCGCAGCCCCTTGAGGACGTAGTGCGCCGCCACCAGAAGGGCGATCGGCACCAGCAGGGCCGGCCGGCTCGCCGCCAGGGTCTCCCCCACCTCCCCCCAGTCCAGCTTGCGCGAGATCAGGAACAGCAGTACCCCACCGACGGCGAGGCCGAACCCCGCCTGCAGCCAACGCCGGCCCCGGGACTCAGCCATCGCTGCGGCGGACCAGGTGCCCAAGGCCGCTGAGCGCGGTGCGGGCCAGGGAGCGGGCGGTGGAGGGGCGGGTCGCCATCAGCCGTGCCAGGCGCGCCGCCTTGCGGGGGCGCAGGTAGAACCGGCGCAGGATCCGGGCGTGACGGGCCCGGAGCTGTTCGGGGGACAGCCAGGGGTTGTGAATCACCGGTGTGCGCAGGAAGCGGTACTCGCCCCAGTCCTCGGTTCGCAGCAGTCCCGACCCCCGGCACTCGTCGTACAGGGGGGTGCCGGGGTAGGGGGTGCAGAAGCTCAGCTGCAGGAAGTCCGGGTCGATGGCGAGCACCTCGCGCTCGGTCTGCTCCAGCTCCCCGGGGGTCTCGCCCGGGGTGTTGATCATGGCGAAGCCCAGGGTCACCAGGCCGGCCCGGCGGGCCATGCGGAACGCGGCGCGGATCCTCGGCAGATCGATCCCCTTGCCCAGGCGTTGCAGCACCCTCGGCGAGCCGCTCTCGATGCCGAACTCGATGCGGCTCAAGCCCGCGTGCTTCATCGTGGCCAGCAGCTCGGGATCGACCAGGTCCGGGCGGGTCAGGCAGGACCACGAGACCCGTCCCGGCAGGCCGACCCCCTCGACCTCGCGGCAGAACTCCAGGACCCAGCGGCGCGAGGTGGTGAACGTGTCGTCCAGGAACGAGACGTACCCCACGCCCCACCGATCGTGGACCTGGGCCATCTCCGCGGCCACGTCCCCCGGAGAGCGCCGCCGCATCCGGCAACCGGCGAGGCGGGGCACGTTGCAGTAGGTGCAGCGGGCGGGGCAGCCGCGCATGGCGATGATGCAGGTCATCGGCCAGGCGTCCACGGTGTGGTAGGCCCGGTTGGGCAGCAGGTGGCGGGCGGGCCAGGGCAGGCTGTCCAGGTCCTCCACCGGCGAGCCGGGATCGGTGAGCACGACCTCCCGGCCGCGCCGGTAGGCGATCCCCGGGATCCCCCCGAGGGCGTCGCCGGCCGCCAGGGCGCGGACCAGGTCGTCGGCGATGGCCTCTCCCTCGCCGGCCAGCGTCACGTCGATGGCAGGGAAGGCCTCCAGGGTCTCGCCGGGGAGGGCGGAGGGGTGGGGCCCGCCGACGATCACCGGGACGCCCAGGCGCGCGCGGATCCCCTCGGCGAGCTCACCGGCGAGCCCGATGCTGGGCGTGGCCGCCGTGGTCCCCACCACCTCCGGGCGCAGCTCCGCCAGCCGGTCGATGATCCGCGGGAGCTCCATCCGGATCGCATTGGCGTCCAGGATCGTCACCCCGTGGCCCGCCGCCTCCAGCACCGCGGCCACGTAGCCCAGGCCCATGGGCGGACCGACGGAGGTCTGTGCCACCGCGGCGATTCGTCCCTGGAAGGGGAGGTTGACGAGGGCGACCCGGGTCATGGGCCCATTGTAGTGCGAGCACGGCTGTGCTTGCCCCGGCCCCGGTTCCGTGGGACAAATCTCGGCGTGGAACCCCTGCTGCCCCTGCTCCAGCTCCTGGGCCTGGCGTACTGCTTCGTGCTCCCGGGCTGGCTGATCGCGATCCAGCTCCGCGAGGAGTGGTCGGGGTTCGTCCGGCTGGCGGTGGGCGCCGCCCTGGGATTCCTGATCGTGCCGATCACCTGCTTCTCGGCCGCCTGGTTGCTGGAGACCAACATCCAGCCCCCCCTGGTGGTGGGGATCGCCACGGGGATCAACGCCCTGGCCCTGGCCGTCCTGGTGGTCCGCGTGGTCGTCCGGCCCGAGCTGGCGGACGGGGACGCCGGGGAGCCCCCGGAGGATCCTTGACCCCACCCCTGGTCCTGGCGGTCCACGAGGACACCAACGCCAACGCGGCCCTGCTGCGGGGTGGCGAGATCCTGGCGGCGGTGGCCGAGGAGCGCCTCACACGGACCAAGTACCAGCCCGGCTTCCCTGCCCGGGCGGTGGACGAGGTGCTGCGCTGCGCCGGCGTCACCCTGGGCCAGGTGGACCGGGTCGTGGCCGGAAATCGCTACCACTTCCTGCCCCGGCTGCTGGGCACCGCCCCCATCGAGGGCGAGCACGACCTGTTCGGGCCCGCCCACAAGGCCTGGCTCTCCGCCCAGTCCCTGTTCGCCCGCGGGGGCGTGTTTCCCCGGGCGGTGGAGGCGGGGAACCGCCGCCTGCTCGGGCGTCGCTTCGACCGGCCCGTGGCCCAGCTGGTCGACCACCACACGGCCCACGCCTACTCGGCCTACCTGACGTCGGGCTTCCCCGAGTCCCTGGCCGTGTCCATCGACAACATGGGCGACGGGTATGCGGCCAAGGTCTTTCGCTGTCGGGGGGGGCGCTGCGAGTTCCTGTGGGGCTCCAAGGCCGTGGACTCACCGGGCCAGTTCTACGGCGAGATCTCCCAGTTCCTGGGGTTCCACCTGCTCAACGCGGGCAAGGTCACCGGCCTGGCCGCCCGGGGGGACGCGCGGCGCGCGTACCCGCTGATGGAGCGGCTGTTTCGGCTGGAACGCGACGACACCGACTTTCGGCTGGCGCCCCTGTGGACCAAGGCGAAGACCCGCGGCTGGTTCCGGGAGCTGGGTTCCTTCAGCCGAGAGGACGTCTCCGCGGCGGCCCAGCGCCGCCTGGAGGACGTGATCCTGGCCTACGTGCGCCGGGCGCTGCGGGAGACCGGCGATCGCTACCTGGTCCTGGCGGGCGGCGTGTTCGCCAACGTGCTGCTGAACCACCGCCTGTACCGGATGGAGGGGGTGGACGGGGTCTTCGTCCACCCGGCGATGAGCGACCAGGGGATCGCGGTGGGTGCGGCCCTGGCCCACCAGGCCGAGACCGTCGGCCTGCAGCCCGCCCCCATCCCCCACGTCCACCTGGGCACCGGCATCGACGACGACGAGGTCGGGGCGCTGCTGGATCGGGAGGGGCTGGCGGCCGAGCGTCCCGGGGACCTGGAGGACCGGGTCGCGGGCCTGATCGTGGAGGGCAGGGTCGTGGCCCGGGTGGCGGGCCGCATGGAGTACGGCCCCCGGGCCCTGGGTCACCGCAGCATCCTGGCCCACACCGGAGATCCTTCGGTCAACGACTGGCTCAACGCCCGCCTCGACCGCTCCGAGTTCATGCCGTTTGCCCCGGCCACCCTGGCCGAGCACGCCCACGACTGCTACGAGGACTACGGCCCGGGTGTGGCCCACACCGCCCGCTTCATGACCATCACCCTGCGCTGCACCGACGCCATGCGCAGGGCCTCCCCCGCCGTGGTGCACATCGACGGCACCGCCCGGCCCCACGTGGTCCACCGCGAGACCGCCCCGGGGCTGCACCGGATCCTGCGCGGGGTGCTCGAGCGCTCCGGCGTCCCCTCGGTGATCAACACCTCCTTCAATACCCACGGCGAGCCCATCGTCTGCACCCCCGCCGACGCCCTGCGCCTCTTCCGCGAACGCCGCGTCGACGCCCTGGCCCTGGGCTCGTTCCTCCTCGGCGGCTGACCCATCATCCCGACCGGGGATCAGCGGAAGCGGACCGTCTCGCCCTCGCGGAGGACGACGACCCGGTGGGCCTGGCCCCGGCGGGCGAGGGCGCGGGCGAGGTGGCGGGCGCGGCCGGGGTGGAGGGAGGCCGGGGGGACGCTGAGCCAGATGCCGCCCTCGTGGATCGGGACGATCCGTTCGGCGTCGAGGATGTCGGCGGCCTCCTCGGCGTCGCGGGGATTCATGACCGTGCGTTTGCCGAAGATCCGCGTGCCGCCCACGGGCAGCAGGGCCATTCGGATCGGTCCCAGCTCCCGGGCGACTCGGCTCAGGACGTCCCGGTCCAGCTTCGCGTCGCCGCCGAAGAACACCGCGCCGTACCCCGGGAAGTGGACCACGAAGTTGACCTCGTCGGGCCCTGGGAGGGTGTGGGGTCCGGGGACGGCGGTGACCTCCACGTCTCCGACGCGGGTCGATTCCCAGGCAGCCAGCTCGCTCCACTCCGCCCCGGGGGGCACATCCACGCGCTCCAGGGCACCGGGCGGAAAGAGCGCCCGGGGCAGGGGGCGGAGGGAGGCCACGGCCCGCCGGTCGAAGTGGTCCGGGTGCAGATGGGACACCAGCAGGGCGTCCAGGGGCGGGAGGTCGCCCACGGCGAGGCCGGGGCGCCGCAGGCAGGGCAACCCGCGCAGGTGCATGCCGAACCAGGGGTCGGTCAACAGCGTCAGGCCGCCGCAGGACAGCAGCAGGGTCGAGCAACGCACCATGGTGACCGAGAGCACCCCGTCCGGGGTCCCGCCGCGGTCACTCATAGATGTAGCTCCAGATCGCCAGGGTCCGAAGCTCCCGCTCCACGGGCTCCCGGCCGATCCGGTCCAGGTCGTCCCGGTCGGGCAGGTGTAGCGGCCGATAGAGCACCGGCCAGGGCCGCAACCGGGTCATGTGAGCCCGCTCCCGGTCCACCTCCTCGGGGACCTCCCGGGTGTAGAAGTAGTGCCAGTCCTTGCGCAGCTCCGGGGGGAGCTCGTGCAGGCCGGACTCGCTGTTGCGGGCGTGGGGGAACCGCTCGTACCAGCGCTCGTCGGCCTCCACCTCCACGTGCCTGGCGGCGAGGACGCTCGCCACCAGCAGCAGCAGGCAGGCGGCGTACATGAGCCAGGCGTAGACCTCCCGCCGCCGGTGTTCCAGCCAGCGCAGTCCAGCGGCCACGAACACCACCAGGGGGAACAGGTGCAGGGCCATGAAGGTCTGCTTGAGCTCCTCCCAGTTCTCCTGGAAGGCAAACAGCAGCGCCACGATGCCGTACCAGTAGGCCAGGAGGACCCACTCCAGGGGCCGCCGCCGGGAGAGGGCGAACACGCCGACCAGCGCCGCCGCCGACAGCACCAGTCCCAGGCTCGTCACCGTCACCAGCGGCCAGGTCATGAAGGTCGGGAAGGCGAAGTGGGGGGTCCGCACCAGCTCGTCGTGGAAGGGCACGTTCAGCAGGCCGTTGAACTGGAACTCGCTGTCCCCGAAGCTGTGGGGGAAGGTGGGACGGAAGCCCTCCAGGTGGGCCACCTGGGAGGGGTGGATCAGCATCTGCCCGTACGCGAACCGGTTCCACAGCAGCACCGGCGCGATGCCCGCCGCTGCGCCGGCGGTGAACACGGCCAGCCGTCCCACGAAGCGGCCCGTACCCGGGCTGTGCAGCGCGAGGAATCCAAGGAAGATCGGCCCGAAGATGATGGCCTCGTTGCGGATCCCGCCGGTGATTCCGTACAGCAGGCCCACCAGCCACCAGGTCGGCCGTTTGCCCGTCATCAGGAACCACAGCAGGACCATGGCGGCCATGCCGAAGACGTTGCCGTTGAGCCGGTCGAGGTACAGCGAGAACGGGTTGAGCACCAGCAGCAGCGACGCGAGCAGGGGGACCCAGAATCCCCCGAGCAGGCGGCGGATCGAGAGCAGGGCGAACAGGAAGGTCAGGGCCCAGCACGCCGCGTACCCCCAACGGAACGCGGCCAACCGGAACAGGGAGAATGGCGCCGCGAACAGGATCCCGGTGCCGATGCGCTGATCGGCCGACGCGATGCCGTAGCTGCCCGGCGCGGGATCGTAGGTGTCGTCCGGGACGCGGCCCTCGAGCTCGTACTCGTAGCGGGGTGTCCCGTCGATCCAGTGCAGGTCGACGGGCTGGCCGGTCATGAAGATCGCCGGGACGGCGATGTAGGTGTCCCAGTACCCCCGGCTGGGGCCGTCGAATCGGAGGCCCGAGAACACGAAGATCGCCGCGGTCAGCGCCAGCACCAGCCAGCGATGGCCGGGGTCGAGGAAACCGCCCGGATCGGCGGGGGTCTGGAAGGCGGGGCTTGGCGTGCTCATGGTGTACGGGGACAATCGAACTCCGACTGTAGATCCTCCACCCCCCGGGTGTCGACCACGGGAGCGCGGGAAGGAAGAGATGGCCCAGCCGCGAGACTCGCAACCGATCACCCTGGTGATCCCCGCCCACGACGAGGCCCGGACCATCGCCCAGGTGGTCGCGGACGCCCGCGCCGCTCTCCCCGCCGGGACCGAGATCCTGGTGGTCGACGACGGCTCCACCGACGGCACGGGGGATGCGGCGGAAGCCGTCGGCGTCCCCGTGCTGCGCCTGCGTCCCAACCGGGGCAAGGGGGTCGCCCTGCGGGAGGGCATCGCCGCGGCGGCGGGCGAGCTGCTGATGTTCATCGACGCCGACGGTCAGGACGATCCCGCCGAGATCCCCCGCCTCCTGGACGCCCTGGGCCCCGGCGTGGACATGGTCATCGGCTCGCGCTTTCTCGGGACCCTGCTGGACGGCTCGATCACGGCCAGCCACCGCCTGGGCAACCGGGCCCTGACCGGCGTGTTCAACCGGCTGTACGGCACCCGGCTCACCGACACCCAGGCCGGGTTCCGGCTGGTGCGCCGTGCCAGCCTCGACCTGGGCCGGCTGCGGGCGGTGCGCTACGAGATCGAGACCGAGCTGACCCTGCACGTGGCCCGGCGGGGCGGCACGATCGTGGAGGTTCCGGTCACCCGCGCCCCGCGCCCGTCCGGTGCCTCGGGCTTCGCCACCCTCTACGACGGTACGCGGGTGCTGGCCAAGATGGTGGCCGGCCGCCTGCGGCCGGTCCCCCGCTGATCGGGCCGCCATGAGACGGCGTGCGCTGGCGCGGCTCGCGAGGATCCACGCGCCGGCGTGGGTGCGCCGGCCCGCGTCTCCGCTGCGGGCGGTGGTGGCCCTGACCCGCCGCTGCAACCAGCGCTGCGCCACCTGCCGCAGCGGGGACCTGCCCCCGGGGGAGGAGATGACCGCCGGGGAGATCGGGCGGCTCTGCCGCTCCATGCCGCGGCTGACCTGGCTGGACCTGACCGGCGGCGAGCCCATGCTCCGCCCGGACGCGGTCGAGGTGGTGCGCCGGGTCCTGGAGGCGACGCCGAACCTGGCCGTCCTCCACTTCCCCACCAACGGCACCTTCCCCGCGCGGGCGAAGGAGTGCGCCGCGCTGATCCGGGAGCGCCGTCCCGACGTCTCGGGCATCGTCACGGTGAGCATCGACGGTCCGCCGGCGCTCAACGACGCCATCCGGGGACGGGCCGGCGCCTTCGATGCCGCCCTGGAGACCTACCGTGAGCTGAAGGCGGTCCCCGGCATCGAGGTCTACATCGGGACCACGGTGAGCGAGGCCAACCGGGACGCCCTCGACGATCTACGCTCCCATCTCGAGGGGGCGCTGCCGGACTTCGACGACCGGGCCTGGCACTGGAATCTGCGTCAGATCTCCGATCATTTCTTCGCCAACCGGGATCTGCTGGGAGAGGGGGATCCGGGTCGGGACGCCGCCCTGGTTCGACGGCAGATCCGGCGCCGCTGGCCGCCGCGGTCCCCCGTGGACCTGATGGAGCTGACCTTCCTGGTCAACCTGGAGGCCCACGTGTCCGGGCGGCCGGTGGGGCTGGCCTGCCAGGCCCTGCACTCCACCTGTTTCGTGTCCGCCGACGCGCACCTCTACCCCTGCCACGTCTTCGACCGATCCCTGGTGGACCTTCGCGAGGTGGATATGGATATCGCGGCGGTCTGGTCGTCGCGGCGGGTGCGCGCGGCGCGGGGGGCCGTACAGCGGCGCGAGTGCGGTGGCTGCTTCACCCCCTGCGAGGCCTACCCGATGGTGGTGGGTTCCCCCCTGCGGGCCGCGCTGTGGACCGCCGGACGGCTGACCCGGGGGGCCCTCGGGCGACCCTAGGGCCGCCGGCACTCCCGGTCCCCGAGGAGGAGGACGTCCAGGCCCGACGCCACGAAGGTGCGCACGGCGTCCGACGGCGTGTGCACGATGGGCTCGCCGTGCAGGTTGAAGCTGGTGTTGATCAGCGCTGGCCCGCCCCCGGCGTCGCGGTGGGCGCACACCAGGGCGTGGAGTTCGGGGTCCGCGTCGCGGCCGACGACCTGCGCCCGGGCCGTGCCGTCCAGGTGTACGGCGCCCGGGCACTCGTCGCGGAACCGGGGTTCGGCAGTCACGGCGGTGGTCATGTGGGCCAGGTCGATCCCTGGACAGGCGGGTGAGAGGGCGGTGCCCGCGTCCTCGGCGGCGATCAGCGGACCGAAGGGCATGAACGTGTCCCGGCCCAGGGCCCGGTTGACCCGCTGACCGAGGGCCGGGTCCCCGGCCGCGAACAGGATCGAGCGGTTGCCCAGGGCCCGCGGACCGACCTCGTCCCGACCCCGGTAGCGGCAGATCACCCGACCGGCCCGGAGGTGATCCGCGACCGCCGTGGCCGGGGCGTCGAGACGGCGAACCGCGAGTCCCGCCCGGCGGGCCGCCCCGGTCCCGTGATCCAGATCGGGTACGGGACCCAGGTCGGCCCGGGACAGCGGCTCGGCCAGCGCTCCGGTGAGCCGGTACCACAGGGCGTGGGCCGCGCCCGCCGCCAGGCCGCCGTCCCCCATGTGCGGGAACACGAACAGCCCCTCCAGCCCCGGGAGCCCGCCGAGCACGCGGTTGAGGGAGACGTTGGCGAACAGGCCGCCGGCGAGCAGCAGCGATCGGGCGCCCGGATCGGCCCGGAGGCGGTCGGCGGCCCAGCGGGCGAAGCGCTCTTCGGTCTCCGCCTGCAGGGCCGCGCACACGTCCTCGCGGCGCGCTCCGGCGACCAGCCCGGCGATCCCGCGTCGACGCAGGGGAGGGGAGCGGAGCTCCAGGGCCGCCGGATCCGGCGCGAACAGCTCGCGGAACCGGACCCGGAGCCGATCCGGATCCCCCCGCGCCGCCAGGCCGGTCACCTTGCCTTCGTCCCCCTCGCGAAATCCGAGCGCCACGGTCACCGCGCCGTAGAGCAGGGGCAGCCCCCCGGGGGCAGGGAGGCGGACCGTGGGCTCCAGCGGGCGGGCGGGCCGCCGGACCGTGGCCGAGAGGCCGTCGCCATACGCATCGCAGGTGATCACCAGGCCGTCGTCCCGTCGGTCGCCGAACAGGGCCGAGAAGGCGTGGGCCTCGTGGTGATCGATGGGGATCAGCGGGGAGGACGGCCCGCCCGCTCGGTGCAGACGTGCGGCCACCGCCGCGCGGCCCGCGCGCCCCTCGATCCGTCGCAGGACCGGGGTCGTCGCCGCGCGATTCTCCCAGCCCATGGCCAGCCGGCTGGCCAGCCCCAGGGGCTCCCGGTGGGGATCGCTGCGCGTGTACAGGGGGCCGCCGAGCCTCTGGGGCCCGCGACCCCAGCACCCGGCCAGGGCCGCGTGGGTGGGCCGCAGGTCCCGTTCCCGGGCCCAGCTCAGGCAGGCGTCGAGGGAGAGCTGGGGGAAGCCCGAGAGACGCTTGCGGCGGGTGGGCCGCTCCTCGGACAGGGCGAACACCAACCGGCCGCCGGCGACCAGGGCGGCTCCCGCGTCGTGGCCGTCCCAGAGGCCGAGCACCACCGGCCCGTCCCCGGCGCTCAGATCAACCCCCGGACGTCGGCGCCGGATCGGGCCCAGGCCACCGCCTGGGCGGTGAAGATCGTGGCCCAGGTGTTGCGGTCTCCCCCGCCGAGTTCGTAGAGCACACCCCCGTGGGGGGTCTGGCAGCGGGCCAGGTATGCCAGCGCGCGCTCCCGGTTCGGCGCGAACCGAGGAGCGTCCACGGCGGACCAGAGGCGGACCGCCTGGGCGGTCGTGTCGCTCCGGCCTGCTCCTTCGCCATCGGACCAGGCCGGCAGCCCGCCGTCGTCCCGCTGCAGGCGTGTGAGCGAACGGGCCGTCTCCACGGCATCGATCGGGCCCGCGGCCTCGCCCAGGGCGCGGGTGAGGAGTTCGCCCTCGGCCGAGTACACCAGGGCGTGCAGGTAGGTCCGCCCCATGGCATCGGGGCGCGCCGCGACGCGGGTTCGGATCCTGCGGGCCAGCTCGACGCCCCGCTCCCGTCCCAGCGTCCTCGACCCCCGCAGCAGCAACGCCGCAGCCCGGCTCAGGTGGGGGCCCCAGGTCTCGGACCAGCGGGGCTGGGCCGCGCGCCCGGGCAGCACGGGGGCGTCGGCCTCCAGGAATCGATCGATCCCGCCCAGCGTCCGGTCCACGACCTCGGCCGGGGTCCGATCGGTCCCCAGGAACCGGGCCAGGGCGTCCAGCGCCACGCAGGTGTCGAAGAGGTAGATCCGCCCTGCGCGGCCCACGGCGCCCGCCTCGCCCAGCTCCGAGAGGAGCCGGCGCACGACGGCCCGGGCGGCCGCCACGTCAGGGGTGCCCGCGTCCCGTCGCCACGCCGCCCAGGACAGCCAGAGTGCGGCCGCCTCGGGGTAGGCGAAGCCCTCGTGTCCCTCGTTTCGCCATGACCACACCCCCCCGCTGGGCTCCACCACCTCGCCCGAGCGCAGCCAGCGCTCCAGCGCCTCCGCGCGGGGCACGACCCCGGCGGTGGCGAGCGCGGTGTCCTCGGTGTGGGTGGTGGTCATTCCAGCAGGGCCAGGGCGTTGTCCACGGTGCGCACGAAGCGGCGCACCTCGTCCGCCGTGTTGTACACCGAAAACGACGCGCGCACCGAGTCGGGGACTCCCTCGTCGTGGAACCATGCGTGCACGCACAGCTTGCCGTGGCGGACCATGATGTTGTGGCGGGTGTCCAGCAGGCGCGCCACCGCCTCGCTCTCTAGGCCGTCGACCCAGAACGCGAAGATCGAACCCCGGGCCGCGGGTTCGGGGGGGCCCAGCACGTGGAGGCGCCGATGGTGGGCGAGGCCCTCGGTGGCCAGCCCGTTGAGGGCCTCGACGTGCCGGCGGATCGGCTCCGGACCCCCGATGGCGGCCAGGAAGTCGATGGCCGCCCGGGCACCCACCGCCCCCTCCACGTTGGCCACCCCGGCGTCGAAGCGGTCGGGCAGCGGCGCCCAGTCGATGCCCTCGGACGTCACGTCGTCCACGGTGCCCCCGCCGGCCAGGAAGGGGGGCATGCGTTCCAGGAGCTCCCGCCGGGCCCAGAGGGCGCCGACGCCGGCGGGACCGAACATCTTGTGAAACGAGAGGACCAGGAAGTCCGCCCCGAGGTGGCCCACGTCGATGGGGTGGGTGGTCGGGGCCTGGGCCGCGTCCACCAGCAGCAGAGCGCCGTGGGCGTGGGCCCGGCGGGCGATCTCCGCCACCGGCAGGGTGATCCCGCACAGGTTGGAGACCAGGGGAACGGAGACCAGCGCCACTCCGCGTCCCAGCTCCCGGTCGAGGGCATCCAGGTCCAGCTCTTTGTCCAGGTCGATCCGGTGGACCCGGTGCAGCGCCTCCCCCGACCGGGCCAGCCGCTGCCACGGCAGCCGGTTGGAGTTGTGCTCGACACCGGTGGTCAGCACCACGTCTCGGCTGTCCAGCGGGTGGCAGCGGGCGACGAGGTTGATCCCCTCGGTGGCGTTGCGGACGAACACCACCTCCTCCGGGGCGGTGGCGCCGATGAACGAGGCCACCGCCCTCCGGGCGCCCTCGTAGGCCTCCGTCGCCTCCTTTCCGAGGGTGTGGGAGGTCCGACCGTGGCAGGACACACCCCGACGCTGGAATTCCGCCACCGCGTGGATCACCGGCTCCGGCCGCAGCGTGGTACAGGCGCTGTCCAGGTAGATCGGTGGCTTGCCCCGCACCTGCCGCTGCAGGGCCGGGAACTCCGCGCGGATCCGTTCGACGTTCAGCTCCGCCATGGGGATGTCCTCAGGTCCGATCCGGGAGCGCGCAATCCGCCCGATCCGGTCCGAAGTCCACGCAGATTCGCTCGCGACGGCGGACGCTGTCCAGGGTCTCGCGGGCGAACTCCACGTAGAACGGCAGCACCTTGCGGTAGCGCGGCATCGGGACGGCGAGGGCGGACAGGACCCCCAGGGTTCCCAGCTGGACCCCGGTCATCAGCGCCATGCCGCCGTAGTACCTCACCCGGTTGATCGGCCGGCCGTCCAGCGTCTTGTTGCAGCACCCCATCAGTCGGCTCCCCTTGCGAGGGTCGTGGGTAGACCCCGTTCCCGGCAGGTCCGCTCGATGTAGGCCCCGGCCACCTCCCGTTTGGCGTCGATGAACTCGGCCACCCGGTCCTCGTCGTGGCGGGGCGGCTGGTCGAACAGCAGGAAGGGGAGGTAGTACAGCTCCCCGGGCCGGCACTTGGGCTGGACACCCAGGAAACGGTCGCGGATGCGGATTCCCATACGGAACCCCTGCTCCTTCAGCCGGCGGATCTCCTCCTCGCGCGGGATGGTGTACACCGGCGTCTTGAACTCGATCCCGTACTCTCCGTAGAACTCCCGGAAGAGGTAGAGGCTCAGCAGCGACTGCTCGACCATCTCGCCCGTGGAGCGGGACGAGCCGTCCGACATCACCCGGATCCCGTGCTCCAGGTTGTACAGGATGCTGCGGGTGTGCATGGCCATCTTGCAGCCCAGGCACCAGATGAATCCCGAGCCGTAGCGGCGGTACTCGGCCCGCAGATCGTCGATCACCAGCAGCTCGAACAGCTCCTGCACCGACTCGAGGGTGTGGACGAAGTGGTCGCCGGCCACCCTTCGCAGCTCGCGGACGCGGCGGCGGGTGCGCTCCAGCTTGTAGTGGCCGTAGCCGTTGCGGTAGGTGAGCAGGTGGACCGTGCCGTGCCTCCGCGCCAGCTCCAGGGCGGCGGTGGTCGAGTCCACCCCGCCCGAGAACATCAGCGAGACCTCGCTGCCGATGGCGTCGTCCTGCGCCACGTCCACACTCCGTCTACGGTCTCCCTGGAGAATAGCAGGGATCGCGGGGATCGCCTTTGTCCCGTCGACGCGCACCCGGTAAGCTAATCAGGAGGGTTCCGTCCGAAACCACCCCGGAGTGAGAGATGAGGCTGCCGCGCCCCATCGCCGCGATCGTCGACCGGGTACGCGCCTACGGCAGGCGTGTCCAGGCCGCGGTCGTGTACCTGTCCCTGGTCGGGATCTACCTGGGCGCGATGGCCTGCGCGCGGGCGTGGGCCCTGCTGTTCCACCGGGAACTGCTCGGGCTGACCGGCGCCGACGAGGGAGCTGCGTGGTTGCCAGCGGACGCCCCGGTCTTCGACCTCGAGGAATCCACGCGACAGAGTTGAACCCATGCGCAAGCTGCTGCTGATCCTCAGAGAGATCTTCCGCCTCCTGGCGCGCAACAAGCTCTACTTCCTGGCGCCGATCCTGCTCATGCTCGCGGTGCTGGCGTTCCTGGTCTACTCCCTGGGGCCGGTGGCCGTGATCACCTTCCTCTACGCCGGGATCTGATGCGGATCCTCGGGCTGTCCTGCTACTACCACGACGCCGCCGCGGCCCTGGTGGAGGACGCCCGCGTGGTCGCGGCCTGCCAGGAGGAGCGCTTCGACCGCACCAAGGCCTCCGCCGACTTCCCGCTGCAGGCCATCAACGCCTGCCTGCAGCAGGCGGGCGTGACCATGGACGACGTGGACGCCGTGGCGTTCTACGAGAAGCCCTTCCTCAAGCTGGAGCGGATGATCATCAGCCACCTGCGCGCCTGGCCGCGGTCGATGCGGACCTTCCTGGACACGGTCCCGTCGTGGCTCCAGGACCGGCTGATCGTGCCGCTCACCGTCCGACGTGAGCTCGGATTCGACGGACCGGTCCACTTCTGCACCCATCACCAGTCCCACGCCGCGAGCTCCTTTCTGGCGTCGCCGTTCGACGAGGCCGCGGTCCTGACGGCCGACGGGATCGGCGAGTGGGCGACCACCACCTTCGGCCACGGCCGGGGCACCGACCTCGAGCTCCTGGGGGAGCTGCGGTACCCGGACTCCCTGGGGCTGCTGTACAGCGCGGTGACCGCCTGGCTGGGGTTCGAGGCCCTGCAGGGGGAGGGCAAGGTGATGGCGCTGGCGGACTTCGGCGAGCCGGAACAGCTGGAGGTCTTCCAGCGTTTCGTCCCGGTGGCCGACGACGGCAGCATCCGCGTGGACCCGCGCTTCCTCTCGGTGGTCGAAGGGGACCGGATGGTGGGTCCGGCCTTCCTGGAGGCCTTCGGGGAGGCCCGCGAGCCGGGCGCGGAGCTCGACGATCGCCACCGCGCCGTGGCCGCCAGCCTCCAGCGCCACCTCGAGCTCGTACTGGTCCGCATGGCCCGCCACCTGCACGACCGGGTGGGATCGCCCAACCTCTGCCTGGCCGGCGGGGTCTGCCTCAACATCTCGGCCACCACCAAGGTGATGGACGAGACGCCCTTCGAGGACGTGTTCATCCAGCCGGCGGCCGGGGACGCGGGCGGCGCCCTGGGGGCGGCGCTACTGGTGTCCCACGCCCTGGGGGTGGGCGAGCGGGGACCCGCCATGGAGTCCGCAGCCCTGGGTCCCGAGTACGGGCTTCCCCGCATGAGGCGAGCGGTGGCGGCACACCCGGGTGGGGCGCGGGAGCTCGAGGAGGCGGATCTCCTGGCCGAGGTGGTCCGCCGGCTGCAGGCCAACCGGATCGTCGGCTGGTTCCAGGGGCGGATGGAGTTCGGCCCGAGAGCCCTGGGCCAGCGCAGCATCCTGGCCAGCCCCTGCCACCCGCCGATGAAGGACATCCTCAACGAGCGGGTGAAGCACCGCGAGCCGTTCCGACCCTACGGGGTGAGCGTGCTTGCCGAGGAGGCCCACCGCTTCTTCCACCTGGACCGGCCTTCTCCCTTCATGCTCCAGGTGGCCCGGGTCCGCGACGAGGTGCGGGACCGCATCCCCGCCGCCCTGCACGTCAACGGCACCTCGCGGCTCCAGACCGTGACCGAGGAGCACAACGGCATCTACCACCGCCTGATCCGCGCCTTCGCCGACCAGACCGGCGTCCCGATGGTCGTCAACACCTCGTTCAACGACAACAACGAGCCCATCGTCTGCACGCCCGAGGACGCGTACGCCTGCTTCGCCGGTACGGAGATGGACGCGCTGGTGGTGGGTCCCCTGCTGGTGGAGAACGAGCCCCTCTAGCTCCTGCGGCGGCGAGCGGCCAGCCAGGTCAGGAGGCCCAGGGTGAGCAGCGCGGAGGTCGGCGGTCTGCGGTCGCCGGCCTGACGGCAGGTGCAGTCGGTGCCCTCCTCTTCCGTGTCGTCGTCGGCGGGGTCGGTGGTGTCGTCGTCGTCGTCGTCGTCGCTGGTGGTGTCGTCGTCTCCCGCCGGCTCGCAGTCGTCGTCCTCGTCGTCGGCGAGGCCGTCACAGTCGTTGTCGGCCCCGTCCTCGCAGATCTCCTCGGCGCCCGGATTCACGTCCGGGTCCTCGTCGTCGCAGTCGTCGCCCGCGGTCCCCCCGTCGTAGCCGTCACCGTCCACGTCCGACAGGTCGGCCCCGTCGCAGTCC
>CAZITQ010000203.1:12366-17860 GCA_964542165.1 uncultured Rickettsiales bacterium | reverse complement strand
CCAGCTCCTCGTCGCCCAGCAGGCCATCGCAGTCGTTGTCCACGCCATCGCAGATCTCCTCGGCGCCGGGGTAGACGGTGTCGTTGTCGTCGTCACAGTCGCCCTCGCAGGCGATCCAGCCGTCCAGGTCCAGATCCTCCTCGCCCTCGCCAAAGGCGCCGTCGCAGTCGTTGTCCACGCCGTCGCAGATCTCCTCGGCGCCCGGGTGGACATCCGGGTCCGTGTCGTCACAGTCGTCCTCGCAGCTCAGGTACCCGTCCTCGTCCTGGTCGAAGCCCTCGTCGACCTCGCCGTCGCCGTCGTTGTCCGCGCCGTCGCAGACCTCGTCGGCGCCGGGGTACACATCCGGGTCCTCGTCGTCGCAGTCGTCGCCCTCGCACCCCTCGCCCAGGGATCCGTCGCCATCCACGTCGCACGACGCGCTCCCGCTGATGTCCACGGTGATGGTCCGGAAGTCCTGCAGATAGGAGCCGCAGTTGCAGCCGCCGCCGGGCTGCTGGACTCCGAAGGTCAGGGTCGCGGTGGCCGAGAAGTCGCCGTCGTACATCGGCACGGCGAAGCTCGCCATCATCGTGAGCGTGTCCCCGGGGGCCATGTTCCTCGGCACCTCGACCGGGTTGCCGTCCACCCCCGTGAAGCCCAGCTCGTCCGTGTCCCCCTCGAAGAGGATCTCGAACAGGGTGACGTCCCGGTCGTCGTCGTTGGTGAACACCACGTTGTGTTCCAGCAGACCCACCATGCCCGCGGGCTGGGCACCCCAGTGGACCGAGCTGGGTTCGACGGTGATCGCGGGCGCGTAGTCATCGCGGTCCGGACAGCCGGTGAGGGCGGTCAGCAGCGACAGGGCGCAGAACGCAACCAGGGACGAACGGATGACGGACGAGCTCATGAAGGCCTCCCCTGAACGGTGGAGTTCGACGGTCTTTCGATCGATTGCAGCGGGCGTGGGTGGATGCGCGGGTGCGCGGGGAACGCGGTCAAGAGCGGACTCCCCCCCGTTGGAACCGTTCACGCATAGCTCCTCGCCAGGCCGCAGTGCCGGACCATTCTACCAATCCAACTGGCCGCGGGCGATCCTTTGCAGAATCGTTACACTCGGGAATCTTAACAAACAAGATTAGTTTTGACTATTTCAGACTGCCCACCGACCTCTGGTAGGCTTCACCTGACGACAAATCCCTGGGGACAGGCCGAAAGAAGGAACGACATGCGATCCCTCGCGCTCGCCCTCTCGCTCCTCGCCTGGGCGCTGCTCTGCAGTGGCTGCGTCCTGCCCACGGATCCGGTGGACGACGACGACGCCGGGGACGACGACACCGCGGGAGACGACGACACCACCGGCGACGACGACACGGGGGACGACGACACCGGAGACGACGACTCGGGCGACGACGACACCGCCGGCGATCCCACCGACGAGGAGCTCTTCCGGGCCGCCGTGGACGGCGATCTGGACGCCGCGGAAGCCCTCGACCGCATCGCCGCCACGGGAGGTCTGCCGGTCGAGACCGCGTCGGGGTCCTTCCTGTTCGGCTGTCTGTGCGGCGGTGGCGGCTGGATGCTCGCCGGCGACCACGAGGGCTGGGAGGGCCAGGCGCTGACACAGGCGGGGGAGCTGTGGTGGCTCGAGGTCCAGATTCCGGCGCCCGAGGGGAGCCTGTACAAGTTCACCGACGGTGTGGCCTGGCTCAGCGATCCCCGGGGTCGGCGGTTCGGGCACGACGAGTTCGGGGAGTACTCCCTGGTGCGGTCCAGCGATGCCCACCTGGAGCGCTGGTACGCGGTGGAGGGCTTCGGGCTCGCGCCGAGGGACCTGCAGGTCTGGGTCCCCGAGGGCGGCGTCTTCACCCACCTGCTGCTGGCCCACGACGGTCAGAACCTGTTCGATCCCGCGGCCATCTGGGGCGGCTGGCGGCTGCACGAGTCCCTCCCCCCGGGGATCCTGGTCGCGGGCATCGACAACACCGGCGCTCGGATGGACGAGTACACGCCCGTGCAAGACGTCATCCACGGGATGGAGGTCGGCGGCCTCGGGGACGACTACGCGGATCTGGTCGAGCAGGTGGTCCGGCCCCTGATCGAGGACCACTACGGCGCGGCGCCGGTCGTGGGGACGATGGGCTCGTCCCTGGGCGGCCTGGTCGCATTCCACATCGCCGATCGCTACCCGGATCGGTACCAGATGGCGATCAGTCTGTCCGGGACCATGGGCTGGGGCTCCATCGGCGCGGACAATCCGACGATGATCGACAGCTACCCCGCGGCGGGACTCAGGGACCCCTGGTTGTACCTGGACTCCGGGGGCTGGGGGACCTGCTGGGACGCCGACGGGGACGGGATCGAGGACGACGATCCGGAGTCCTTCGACAACTACTGCGAGAACGCGCAGCTGCGAGACGCGCTGCTGGCGACGGGCTACCAGGCCCAGGTGGACGTGTGGCACTGGCACGAGCAGGGCGCCGATCACAACGAGATGGCCTGGGCCGACCGGGTGTGGCGGCCCCTGGAGATCTTCGCGAGCTACTGACCCGGGGTCCGCGGACCGCCGGGGGAAGGAACCCGAGATGACCGACACGAAACCGACCGGCCGACTCCTCCACGCCTGCGTGACGGTGAGCTCGGCGGCGCGGGCCCAGCAGGTGTTCGCCGAGCTGTTCGGCCTGCCGATGGTCAAGAAGTTCGAGGTGGGCGCCGACCTCTGCGCGACCCTGTTCGGCTTCCCCGGGGAGGCCACCGTCCACGTGTACGACGCCGGACCGGCGGCCCTCGAGGTCTTCGTCTGCCACGACATGCCCCAGACCCGCAGCAGCTACGACCACGTCTGCGTGGAGCTGGCGGACCGCGCCGCGGTGCTGGACGATGCGCAGGCCCGCGGCATGGAGGTCCGCCGCTTCCGAAAGGACGGCAAGGACGTGGTGATGCTCCGCGACCTGGATGGGAACCTCTACGAGCTCAAGCAGCAGGTGTGACCTTCTCTCCCGACGGCAGACCACCTCCGGTGCACAACGCAGCGCGCGGGAGGCGACCCATGCGTTCGGAAACCTGGCCCCTCACGGGGGCGG
This sequence comes from uncultured Rickettsiales bacterium, assembly GCA_964542165.1. GTDB lineage: Bacteria > Myxococcota_A > UBA796 > UBA9615 > CAYRNR01 > CAYTBN01. The sequence continues at coordinate 14,798 of CAZITQ010000203.1, read as the reverse complement.
CCGCCGGCGTCCTGTTCGCCGGTTGCGTGGGCGGCGGCGCCGCCCTGGGCGACGACGACGACGCGGGCCTGGACGACGACGACAGCGTCGGTGACGACGACACCACGGCGGAGGACGACGGTCCGTTCGGGGCCCTCCCGGCGGACGGCGATTCCATCACCTGGGACCAGTGCATCAGCCTGACCCACGGCGGCGAGGGTCCCGAGCCGGTGGGCCTGCGGGTCGCCGCCACCGACGAGGACGGGACCGAGCTGATGCCCTTCGCCGGTCTGAGCGGGGCCGACGCGATGGTCATGCCCACCCGCCCCTGGACGCCGGGCCAGACGGTCGAGCTGGAGCTGATCTGGGATGGCGGCAGCCAGATGCTGTCCTATCACGTGGAGTCCCCGGCCCCGGCCTCCCCCGACCCCACGGGCGAGGGTTGGGGCCTCAACCTGACCTGGGGGAGCACCTGCCCCGACTTCGATCCCATCAGTCTGGTGCTCCCGACCGAGCGCTACTCCCTGGTCGACGTGATCGGCGTGGACGGACAGGGGGCCGCCGAGCTGCGGGTGGGGCTGTCCGCGGAAGACACGGTCGGCCAGGATCCCTGCGTGGCGACCACGGACGTGATGGGGACCTACGGCGATCCGATCCTGTGGGCCCCTACCGGGGGTCCCCTGGCCATCTTCCCGCCCCTGGAGTCCGCGGCCCGGTCCACCTGGCTAGGCGTTCAGCTGGCCCCCGGCGGCGAGGTCCCGGTCAGCGGCGCCACCGGCGCGATGATGGACGGAGACGCCCTGGACGATCTGGTGGAGGACGACGCCTGCGAGCTGCTCTCGCGACTCGCGGCCCCCTGGTGCGGCGCCTGTCCCGACGAGCCCGACGCCGAGTGTCTGTACATCTACATCCACAGCATGCCCACCGTGGAGCGAGCCGGCTTGTTGATGGAGCGCGACGAGGAGGACATCGCGGTCGATCCCGCCTGTCAGCCGGAGTGATCCCCGGCCGCGGGATCAGCAGCCGTTGGCGGGCCCGATGGCCGGATCGCGGTCGTCGCAGTCCAGACCCACCGGCGGGTAGTACAGCGGATCGTAGGGGCCGGGCTGCCACCACTCGAAGTAGGAGTCGTTGTCCAGGTCGAAGAGCGCGGCACCGGCTCCACCGTAGGGTCCGATGTCCGCGGGCCCTCCATCCGGATCGGTGAGATCCACCGGCCCCGCATCCACCAGGGGGGAGGCGGTGTCCAGGTGGAGGTCCCAGTCCTGGGCATCGGCGGCGCTGATGTCGAGGAACAGGGGGTCGGTGGACAGGTTGCCCCACTGGCCGGTGGGATCGGGAATCCCCACGAAGTCGTCGGGTTGATTGCCCCACACGTCGCAGTAGGTCAGGGTGGCGGAGCTGGCGCTGGCCTCGATGCCCCCCGCGGCGTTCGCCGCGGTGTTGTGCGCCACGATCAGGCCGTCGAACTCGGGCTGGGAGCCGACCAAGCTCACCCCCCCCGCCACGGTGCTGGAGTGGTTGCCCACCACCGCGGAGCTGGTCAGGGTCGGGGTGGAGTCCTCCAGGAAGATCCCCCCCGCCCAGTCGGCCTCGTTTCCAGCGACGATCACGTTGTGCCAGCTCCCGGACGAGTTGGTGTAGTACACCCCGCCACCGGTGTGGTTCGCCAGGTTGCCGGTGATGCGGACATTGCCCAGGACCGGCGCGGACTCCTCGGCCTTGATCCCCGCGCCCCAGTCCGCCTCGTTGCCCCAGATGGCCACGTTGCTCATCACGGGCTCGGAGTTCGTCTCCACGTAGATCCCCGCGCCCTGGGTCGCGGTGTTGCCGAAGATGTTGACGTTGGCCAGGGTCGGATGGGCGTAGAAGTGGATCCGCAGCGCGCCGCCCGAGTCGGCGTCGTTGCCGGTGAAGGTGGCGTTGACGATGGCGGGCTCGGAGAAGTGAATGCTCGCACCCCCGCCCTCGAAGGCGGCCACGTTGCCGGTGAACACCACCGAGTTGAGCACCGACGCGGACTCGTCCAGGGAGAGCCCGCCGCCCTCCTCGCCGGCGTAGTTGGACTCGAAGGTCACGTGGGTCAGCACCGGCGCGGACAGGAGGGCCGCCAGGCCGCCGCCCACGCTTCCGGCGCTGTTGTCACGCAAGACGATGTTCGTCACGGTGGGGTGGGACAGCTCGAGGTACATCCCCCCCCCGCCGTCGGTGGCGCTGTTGCCCTCGATCACCAGGTCGGTGAGGGTCGGCGAGGCGCCGTAGAGGTAGAGACCACCCCCGCTGACCGCCGAGCCGCCGGTGATCGTCAGTCCCGAGAGCACGGTGTCGCCGCCCTCGGCCGAGTCCATGCGCACCACCGAGCCGAATCCACCGCCGTCCACCACCCTGGCGCCCGCCCCCGCCCCCCCCCCGCACACCCCCCCCAGCCCGCACAACACGAAAGTTTAGAAAAA
>CAZITQ010000203.1:0-12356 GCA_964542165.1 uncultured Rickettsiales bacterium | reverse complement strand
ACCCCGAGGATCTCCACCCCGTGACCGTTCAGGTCGATGTTGTCGACGTAGGTCCCGGGCCGAACGCAGATCCGCGCGCCGTCGGGGACGCCTCCCAGGGCGGTCGAGATGCTCGCGTAGGTGTCGGGGACCCAGGCGTAACAGCTCACGCAGAGCTCGTCGACCGCACCGTCGCAGTCGTTGTCCGCGCCGTCGCAGAGTTCGGCCGCGAGCGGGCTCATCAGCTCGTCGCCGTCGTCGCAGTCCCCCGCACAGAGGCTCACGCCGTCCCCATCCGCGTCGCCGAGCTCGTCGGTGAGGGGGTCACAGTCGTTGTCCTGCCCGTCGCAGAACTCGGTCGCGCCCGGATGGACCATCGCCACCGCGTCGTCGCAATCCGCCAGACCGGTCACCGAGCCGCAGGAGTCGAAACCGTCCCCGTCGGCGTCGGTCAGGTTCAGATCCGGATCGTCGTCGTCGCAGTCTCCGGGGACCGATCCGTCGGAGCAGGTGAGGTCGGGCTCGCCGAGGTCGGCGCCCTCGCAGGCCCCATCCCCGTCGTCGTCGTAGGCCTCGGTGCCCTCGTCGACGACCCCGTCGCAGTCGTTGTCCAGCCCGTCGGCCACCTCCTCGGCGTCCGGGTACGAGATCGCGCTGGAATCGTCGCAGTCCGACTCGCCGCAGAACCCGTCCCCGTCGGTGTCGGGGCAGTCGCCGCCGTCACAGTCCTGATCGATGCCGTCGGCGGTGGTGTCCTCCGCCCCCGGGTGCACGCTGGGATCGGAGTCGTCGCAGTCGAACAGGGCCGCGTACTCCTCGTCCAGGTCGTCGTTGGCCGGGTAGCCGTCGCAGTCACGGTCCACACCGTCGCCGCCCCCGTCCACGCAGTCGTCGCAGTCCTCGTCCACGCCGTCCCCATAGGGATCCGGCACGTCGCAGGGATCGCCGGTGTCGTCGTCCCCGTCGGCCGAGTCGTCGTCACCCCAGGGATCGGGGTAGCGGGTCGGGCAGCCGGTCCACAGGACCGCCGCGACCAGGGCGAGCAGGGATATGGGGAGTGGAGCGCGCAAGGCCCCCCCGGGAGGTTCGTGCCTAGGTGGAGCCCAGGATGACGGTGAAGGCGCCGGACATCGCGGCACAGCCCGCCATGTAGAGGTCTCCGGTATTCTCGTCCTGTTCGGCCCATACCAGGGTGGCTTCGTAGGTGCAGTGGAAGGCGGCCCCCGCGGACGGGGCCTGGTCACAGGTGATCGTCCCGCCGGACGAACCGAAGGCGCCGTTGATGGCGTAGGTCCGCTGATCGCTCACCCCGTTGGGGTAGTCCGGCACGAAGTTGTAGGTCAGCGTGGGGCCACCGTCGGGGGTGGCCTGAAGGTCCTGTGTCCCCGAGGTCACCGTGGAGTGGGGCGACGCCTGGAAGGTGATCCAGATGTAGTCCTCACCCACCACCGGCGGCTGGTCCAGGGAGATGAACAGCCCCGACGAGATGCTCGAGATGTAGGCCTCGTAGGGTTCGTTGTCGACGGTGATGTCGGCGCCCTCGTCGGTGACGACGTGGAAGCCGTTCTGACCGGCGTAGCCCGGCGGGGAGAGGCCGGCGCAGCTGGCGTCGTCGTCGTCGCCGGTGTCGTCGTCGCCGGTGTCGTCGTCCCCGGTGTCGTCGTCGCCGGTGTCGTCGTCACCCGCCGAGTCGTCGTTGTCGTCGTCGTCGGGCTCGGTGGTCGGGCAGCCGGCCACGACAAGCGCGAGCGATCCCAGCAGGGCGAGCAGCAATCGAAGGGACATGGCGGTACCTCCTGGCGCGAATCCTAGCAGTTTCGGTGCCGTTGGGAAGGGTGCGGAAAGGCACGGTAGGGTAGCAGCGCCGTTCCGGGAGGGTGGGCGGTAGCGGGATCTAGGAGACCGTGTCGCCGAGGTTGGCGCGCAGCTTGGCGGCCTGGGCGACGGTGCGGCGGACGATCTCGGCGGCGGGGAGGACCTCGCGCATCTGGCCGACCCCCTGGCCGACGCAGAGGATGGCGTTGTCCAGCTCGCCCTCGGTGAACATGTTCTTGGCCGCGATGCCGCTGATGTAGGGCATCAGGTTGCCCAGCATGGCGCCCTGGTCCAGGGCCACGCCGTCGGCGCCCACACCCTCGCTCTCGATCTCGGCCACCTTGACCGCAGCCTCGTTGCGCCAGGCCCGGTGGGTGGCCCGGATGCTTCGCATGATGGGCATGGTGTCGGTCTCGGCGGCGCCGCAGAGCGCCTCCTTGATCCGCGGATGGATCGGACACTCCTCGGCCAGCAGGAAGGCGGTGCCCATGATCACGCCCTCGGCGCCCAGGGCCAACAGCGCCAGGAAACCGCGGCCGTCCCCCACGCCACCGCCGCCGATCACCGGCAGGTCGACCTCCTCGGTCACCCGGGGCACCAGCGCCAGGGTCGACACGTCCAGCATCCCCATCGCGCCCCCGTTCTCCCAGCCGACCACGGTGATCCCGTCGACGCCCAGGGTGGCGGCCTTCTTCGCGTAGCGGACTCCGGCGCACTTGTGCACCAGCACCCCGCCGGCATCGTGGATCCGCTGCGGGATGCCCTTGGGGGCGGAGTGGCCCGAGGACTCGAACAGCCGCACACCCTCCTCGAGGCAGATCTCCAGGACCTTCTCGGCCGGCACCGGAGCGAGCATCGGGAAGAAGTTGAGGTTGACCGAGAACGGCTTGCTCGTCAGCCGGCGGATCTCCTGCAGCTCCTCGCGCAGCTCTCCCATGTCCGCGAAGATCGCCGACGCCAGGATCCCCAGCCCGCCCCCCTCGGAGATGCCCGCCACCAGGGGGGCCTTGGACAGGTGCATCATGGTGCCCCCGATCAGGGGGTGCTCGATGCCGAGGAGCTCGGTGATCCGGGTCCGGAACGGCTGATCCATGGAAACCTCCACTTCCTCCACGGGGCGCGCGCCCGCGCCTGAACGATGAGATGTACCACAGCCGCGGCATGGGGAGCGAACGGGCTGCGGGAACGGATGGGAAGGAGAGTTCGCGCGGGGGCGCAGGGCAGGCGCGTGCAGCGGGGTGTGGGGAACTAGTCGCTGGACGGGGTCTTGGAGGTGCTGGGCTTGGACTCGGACTTGGTGCTGGAGGTCGAGGACTTGCTCGAGCCGCCGCCCTTGGCGCTGGAGTACCCGTCCGAGGCCCAGCCGGAGCCCTTGAGCAAAAAGGAGCTCTGGGAGATCAGCTTGTGGACCGGACCGTCGCCGCACTTCTCACAGCTGTCGGGGGGTGCCGCGGTGATCCGGGCCATGACCTCGAACGTCGATTCGCACGCGTCGCACCGATACTCGTAGATCGGCATGTTCCACCTCCGCAAGCCGGGTATACCATTGACATTTGCGCGCTCGTGTCAAGCATTTTGGAACGCGCGAGAGGGGCGAATGGGCGGACAACGGCGATTCGATCCGGGGCAGCTGGCGCTGCTCCCCGGCGTCCTGGATCGGGCCGAGGAGGTGGTGGGCGACCGCTTCCACGTGGCGTCGTTCCGCGACTCCCAGTATGCCTACGACGTTCGCACCCTGGACGAACTCGCGGCCGAGGAGGTGCCCGCCGGCTCGGCGCTGGCCACCATCGTCCGCTACGGCCGGGCGCGGTCCCCCCGCAAGCTCTCCCGATTCCACAGGATCTGCCTCCACGACGGTCGGATCCTGGCCTGCGCCGAGGACGAGGACCTGCCGCTGGGGGCCGTCCTGCTGGTGGTGCTGGTCCACGAGCTGATCCACCTGGTCCGCTTCACCGTTCCGCACACCACCTTCCACGTACCCACGACCGGACGGGGGGCCGAGGAGACCGAGGTGGACCGCACGACCGCCGAGCTGCTTCGCACCTACCCGGACCCCGGCGTGCGAAAGGCCGTACCGCTGGTCACCGGCCAGCCTCCCTCCCCCGCCCGCTGAGCCCCCCTTGCATACCGACCGGTCGGAATGTAACCTGGATCTCAGATTCCGACCGGTCGGTAGGAGTGAGTCTCCGGGGAGATCCGCCATGAGCACGTTCCGCAAGCTGCCCGAGGAGGTCCGCCGCCAGCAGATCCTCGAGGCCGCCCTCCACGCCTTCGCCCGGGAGGGGTACGAGAAGGTCTCGATGGCCCGCATCGCCGGGGACGCCGGATTGACCAAGGGCGGGCTCTACTTCCACTTCTCGTCCAAGGAGGAGGTCTTCTCGGCCATGGTGGAGGCGGAGCTGGAGCACCGCTGGACGGTGGCCCAGGAGATGGCCACCCGGGCCCGTGACCTGCCGCCGCTGGAGGTGGTCCAGCGGGTCCTGCAACGCTGGTTCGCCCTGGACGACCGTCCCGACCTGTTGACCCCGACGATCATCGCGACCTGCATCGCCATGGAACGACCCCGTGAGGCCTTCCGGCGACAGGTGGATCGGGTCACCGGGCTGGTGGCCGACGTGCTGTCTCCGGTGGTCGAGCAGCTGCAGCTGGGCATGGATGCCCACGAGCTCGCCGAGCTGCTGATGGTCTTCCGGGTGGGCGTGATCTGGAAGGAGACCACGGCCTCGGCCGAGGAGCTGGAACGGTTCCGGACCATGATCGCCGGCACCCTGACCCGGCTGCTGGGATCCCTGGTACCCGCCGGGGAGGCGTCATGAGCGAGGCTCCCACGCCGTCCCCCGCCCGCGCGGCCTTCGCGTGGCTGAAGTTCCTCGCCGTCGTCGTCGTGGCCATCGCCGGACTGGGGGTCCTGGGGGTGCTGCGCGCCGAGCAGGAGCGGGCGCCGGTCCCGACCCAGAAGGACCTGCAGGCGGAGTTCGGCCTGCCGGTGGAGGTGGCATCGGTCCGCTTCGACACCGTCTCGCGCTCGTTTCGGCTGTTCGGCACCGTCGCGGGTGTGAGGCAGTCCGAGATCGTCGTCCCCTCCCCCAACCTGCTGGAGCGCGTGCACGTGGAGGTGGGCGAGGAGGTCCGGGAGGGCGCGCGGCTGGCCGCGATGCGCGACGTGGCCCTGTCCCCCCTGGGCTTCCGGCTCGGCCCCCTGCGGGCCCAGCACGACGCGGCCCAGGCGGACCTGGCCCGGATCGAGTCCTTGCACGAACAGGGCGGGGTCACCGATCAGCAGGTGGAGCACGCCCGGGCCATGGCGCGGGCAGCCCGGTCGGACTACGAAGCCGCCCTGGCCGCGATCCACATCTCGTCGCCCATCGATGGGGTGGTGACCCGCATCGACTTCCGGCCCGGGGAGATGGTCCCCAACGACCGACCGCTGATGCAGGTCGCCCAGATCGACCGGGTGACCGTGGAGTTGATGGCCGAGTCCGCCGACGTGGCCCACATCCGCGAGGGAGACGAGGCCTCCGTCACCTGCGCGGCCCTCCCGGGACGCACCTTCTTCGGTCAGGTGGTGGAGCGCTCCATGGGCGCCTACCCGGTGATCAACCAGTTCCGGATCCGCGTCGAGCTGGAGAACACCGACCGCGCAATGCTCCCCGGGTACCCGGCCCAGGTGGAGATCCGCGTGGACAGCGGCGCCGGCGGACCGGTGGTCCCGCGCACGGCGATCCACACCCACGGGAACTCGCCCGCCGTATGGGTGGTCGGGGACGACAGCACGGCCCGGCTGCGGCCGGTGACCCTGGGGGTGGCGGACGGCGTGGACCAGGCGGTCGAAGGTGAGCTCCTCGAGGGCGAGCGGGTGGTGACGCTGGGGCGCGATCGGGTCCCGGCGGAAGGCGCCCTGCTGGTCGTGGTCGAGGACTGAGGGGAGACGACACGTGTTCCTCTCGCGCCTCTCCGTCCGCCGCCCGGTGCTGATGACCATGGTCATCGGCGTCTTCGTGGTGTTCGGGATCGTGGCCTACCAGCAGATGCCGGTCGAACTCCTGCCCCGGGTCGACCTGCCCTACGTGATGATCCGGCTGGTCTACCCCGGGGCGGGCCCCGAGGACGTGGAGTCCTCGGTCCTGCGCAAGCTCGAGCAGGAGCTCGGACGGGTGAACAACGTCCGCACCCTGCGCACCACCGCGGTGCCGGATGGCGGCCGGGTGATCCTCGAGCTGGAGATGGGCACCGATCCCGAGGAGGCGGTGGAGCAGATCCGCACGGTGCTCGAGCAGATCGACGCCGACCTGCCCCCCGGGCTGCGCGAACCCATCGTCCAGGCCATCGACCTGCGCGCCGCACCGGTGATGTCCATCGCCGTGACCGGCGACTGGCCCGCCGAGGAGTTGACCGTCTGGGTCGAGGACCACGTGGAGCTCCCCCTGAGTCGGGTCGAGGGGGTCGCCGGGATCGACCTGGTGGGCGACCGTCACGCCGAGGTCCACGTGGATGTGGACCAGGCGAGGCTGCTGTCCCACCACCTGACGCTGGGCCACGTGGTCGAGTCGGTGCGCAAGGGGGGGATCGACCTGCCGGCCGGCATCATCGACACCGAGCACCAGGCGGTGCCGGTCAGGCTCGCGTCGGCCTACACCTCGGCCGAGGACGTGGCCGAGGTGCGCATCGAGGCCCCCACCGGCGAGCGGGTGCCGCTCTCGGCGGTCGCCCGGGTGGAGGAGACGGTCAGTCCCGAGCTGACCCGGGCGCGGCTCAACGGGGAGCGGGGGGTCGGGGTCGGGACCTACAAGATGGCCGACGCCAACACCGTGGCCCTGGGCCGACGGCTGCGCGAGCAGGTGGAGGAGATTCGGGCCGACATGCCCGAGGACCTGGAGCTGACGGTCATCTACGACGCGTCGTACGCCATCCGGACCTCGGTCAACAACCTGGCGCTGACCATGGCCCTGTCGATCCTGCTGACGGCCAGCCTGCTGTGGCTGTTCCTGCACGATCTGCGGGGCACCGCCATCGTGGCGATCACCATCCCGGCCACCATCGTGGCCACGCTTTCCTTCGTCTACCTGGCAGGCTTCTCGATCAACTACATGACGCTGATGGGGCTGGCGATCACCGTGGGGACGATGGTGGACGCGTCGATCGTCGTTCTGGAATCCATCGCCCGGCAGGCGAAGAAGGAGCCGGACGCGGCGGTGGCCGCCGACAAGGGCACCGGGAGGGTGATGCTGGGCGTCATCGGCTCCACGGTGACCAACATCGCCGTGTTCACCCCGATCGCGTTCATGGAGGGCATCGCAGGCCAGTTCTTCCTCCAGTTCGCCCTGACGATCACCTTCGCGATGGTGTTCGCCCTGTTCATGTCGTTCTCGCTGACGCCCATGCTGGCCTCCTTCCTCTACCGGCAAGACGGCCCCCTGGCCCGGATCCGCCCGGGTCCCGTGGCCCGGGCCTGGGAGTGGGGTTTCACGGCGCTGGCCGAGGCCTATCGCGGCGCCCTGCGCTGGTGCCTGGCCCACCGGGCGGCGGCCCTCCTCGGTCTGGTCCTGGTCTTCGCCGCGACCCTGCTGATCCTGGGGCGAGTCGTCTCGCTGGGGTGGTTCGTCAACCCGGACCAGGGGTTCTTCGTGATGCAGGTCAACCTGCCCAACGGCACCCCGCTGGAGGACACGGAGACGGCGGTCATTCGCTGCGAGCGGGTGCTCGCCGACCACCCGGCGGTGGAGACGACCTATGCCACCGTGGGCCAGTTCGGCACCCTGTTCGGGGCGTTGAACAGCCGCTCACGGGCAGAACTCCGGGTGTCGTTGCGCGACGGCAAGGACGTGCCCGCCACCTCCCAGGTGATCGAGGAGCTGCGCCCGGCCCTGGCCCGCGCGGTCCCCGCCGCCGACCTCACGCTCAAGGAGCTGGGCGGCGGCGAGATGGCGGTCCGCGACGACCTGATGATCGAGATCCGCGGGCCGGATCCCGAGGAGCTGGTCAAGCTCGCCGGCCGGGTGGAGCGGGTCCTCGAGGAGCAGCCCAACGTGGTGGATCTGGACCGCAGCGGCGGGGAGCTGGCGCCCCAGATCCGGGTCGTACCCGACGCCGCTCGCGCCGCCGAGGCGGGGCTGAGCCCGGCGGACCTGGCGTTGCTGCTGCGGGTGGCCATCGAGGGGGACACCGACGCCCGGGTCCGGCACGAGCGCGAGGAGATCCCGGTGCGTGTCCGCCTGGGTCCCTCCGACCGGGACGGGGTGGTCGCGGTGGCTGCGACCACGATCCAGACCGCCACCGGGGCCCAGATCCCCCTGCGAGAGCTGGCCCGGGTGGAGGAGGTGCTGGCACCGTCGCTGATCTCGCGGATGGAGCGGGATCGGCTGATCACCGTGTTCGCGAACCTCTCCTACGGCGCCATCGGCGACACGACGGCAGCGCTGGAGGCGGCGCTGCCCCCCGACTCGATCCCGGATGGGTACGCCGTGCGCATCGGCGGCGAGGAGGACCAGCGGGCCGAGGCCACCGCCGAGATCGGGCAGGCGCTGCTGCTGGCGATCATCCTGACCTACATGCTGCTCTGTGGGCTGCTGGAGTCCTTCGTCCACCCCCTGTCGATCCTCTCGACCCTGCCGCTGGCGCTGATCGGGGTGCTGGTCGCCCTGGCCTCCACCGGCGTGGTGATGGACATCTTCGGGCTGATGGCGCTGGTGATGCTGGTGGGGATCGTGGTCAACAACGCGATCCTGATGCTGGAGGAGACCCAGCAGCAACGAGCGGCGGGCGCGTCCATCGAGGACGCGCTGGAGGCCGGCGCCATGCTGCGGCTACGGCCGATCCTGATGACCACCCTGTCCACCATCGCCGGCATGATCCCCCTGGCCCTCGCCCTGGGCGAGGGGGCCGAGCTGCGCCAGGCCATGGCCCTGGTCTCCATCGGCGGCGTGGGCATGTCGTCGGTGCTGATCCTGGTGGCCTGCCCGGTGCTGTACCACGTGACCGAGAGCTTGCGTCGCAAGAAGTAGCAGGAAACTGCAATACGGGCGGCGGCGGCCGCGTACACCCCGCAACAGCCCGCGGGACCTCAGCGATGCGCGGGCGGGGAGGCCGCCATGTGGAGCGCACTGTATTCCGCCGTCATCTTCAACCCCTTCATCTCCGCCATCGCGGTCACCTCGTTCCTGGCGATGGACGGCAAACCCGAGGCCCCACCGGAGGTGCCGGAGCCGGGGATCGAGCGTCGGTCCGCCCCCTCCCGGGTGGACACATCGTCCGATCCGCAGCAGTTCACCTTCGCCACCAACGACCTGGACGATCTGAGGATCGACCTGCACGCGGGCGATCTGACCATCGACGGCACCGACGCGGACGAGGTCCAGGTGGTGATCCGTCCGACCCGCGCCGGCGAACGTTGCCGGGTGGACGTGGGGACCGTGGGACGGACGCTCAAGGTCGAGGCGGTGCTGGAGCCCGGGTTGGGGGGCAACCGCTGCGAGGTGGACGTGGATGTGACCGCGCCCGCCGGGCTCGACCTGGACGCCGACGTGGGTGTGGGCGACATCCGCCTGGACGACGCGGGGGCGGCGATGACGCTGGAGACCGGCGCCGGTGACGTCCGGGGGAGCGCCCCTTCACCCCGGCTGCGGGTGTCCACGGGGGTGGGCGACATCCAGCTGGACGAGCTGGTCGCCGCGATCTCCGCCTCCACCGGGACCGGCGGGGTCACCCTGTCGTTCGACAGCGCCCCGGACGGGACGATCGACGCCTCCACCGGGGTGGGCGACGTGCGGGTGACTCTGCCCGACGCAACGCCGGTGTCCGCCCGCACCTCCACGGGCCTGGGATCCATCCGCCAGGAGCTGCCCCAGCAGAGCGAGGCCGATACCGTGGTGCACCTCAGCACCGGCCTGGGAGACGTGCTGCTTCGCTCGGAGTAGCCTGGCCGGCTCCCGTTGCAAGTTCGGGGGACCGAATCTAGAGTCCCGCCGTGCCCGAGCTTCCCGAGGTCGAGACGGTCGCACGCCAGCTGGCCCCCCAGGTCGAGGGCCGGCGGATCGTGTCGGTGGGGATCGTCGATCCCAAGCTCGAGCATGCAGCCTTGCACCGAGACCTCCCCGGCGCTCGGATCCGGGACTGCGGGCGGATGGGCAAGCAGGTGGTCCTGCGGCTGGACACGGCCCGGGGGGGGCGTCGCTGGCTGTGCATCCACCTGCGAATGACCGGGAGGCTGCGCGTGCTGGAGGCGGCTCCCGGGCCCGTCGCGCTCCCGCTCAGGGCGGTCCTCGAGCTGGACCGCGGCTGGCTGACCTTCGTCGATCCCCGACGGTTCGGAACCCTGAGGTTGGCGGACCGCCGGTCCGGAGCCGCACCCCCGGGTGCCGAGCCCCTGTCCCGGGCGTTCACGGCGGCCTCGCTGACCGCGTTGCTGGGACGGAGCCGACAGCCGCTCAAGCCCTGGCTGCTGCGCCAGGACCGGATCACCGGGCTGGGCAACATCTACGCCAGCGAGATCCTCTTCGTCTCCCGCCTGTCCCCCGAGCGCGCGGCCGGGAGCCTCGACGCCGGCGAGATCCGTCGGTTGCACCGGGCGATCCGCAGCGTGCTGCGAGCGGCCATCTCGGCCTGCGGCACCACGTTCTCGGACTTCCAGGACGCCCGGGGGGTGGAGGGGTCGTACGCCCGGTACCTGACGGTCTACGGTCGGGAGGACCAGCCCTGCCGTCGGTGCCGCACGCCCATCCGCCGCGGAGTGCAGCAGCAGCGGGCCACGTACTGGTGCCCGCGGTGCCAGGGGACGAGACAACCGTAGGACGGAACTAGCGGCAGGCCTGGGTCACCAGCGAGACGGTCTGGTGGCAGTAGGCCTGCACGCCGACGCAGTTGGAGAGCCAGTTGCCGTTCACGCCGCAGGGGGGCACGCCGCCGACCCAGCCCGCCTGGTCCAGGTGGCACAGGCCGAGCCCGTCCACGTAGCACGATCCCAGGGTCTGGTGCTGCTTCTCCTCGCTGCCGTCGCAGTCGAAATCGAAGGAGCCGTCGCCGCGCTGCTGGGTCTGGAAATCGGACGCCCCGGGGTAGGCCTCGTCGTTGTTGTCGAAGCAGTCGGTGGCGTCGAGGGTGGTGTAGGTGGGATCGGGGCCACAGAGGCACAGCGCGTTGCCCCCGTCCCCGTACCCGTCGGCGTCCATGTCGGTGTGGTAGTCCTGGCACCCCGTCGCGCCGGGGGGATCGGCGGCGCCGTCGCAGTCATCGTCGATCCCGTTGCAGACCTCGGTGGCGCCGGGGTGCACGGTCGCGTCCGTGTCGTCGCAGTCCCCGTCGCAGGCGGGCGTGCCGTCCCCGTCCCCGTCCACCTCCCCGCCTCCGGGGCTGCCGTCGCAGTCGTCGTCCACCCCGTTGCAGACCTCGACCGCTCCCGGATGGACGTCCGGATCGGCGTCGTCGCAGTCGCCACCTCCGCAGTCCTCGGCCACGTGTCCGTCGCCGTCGGCGTCCACGTCGTCGGTCGCACCGTCGCAGTCGTCGTCCACCCCGTTGCAGACCTCGGTGGCGGCAGGATGGACGGCGGGATCGCCGTCGTCACAGTCACCGTGGCAGGGGGAGACGCCGTCCCCGTCCAGGTCGTCGTAGTCGGTCATCACCCCGTCGCAGTCGGTGTCGATCCCGTCGCAGCCTTCGGGCGCCCCGGGGTACACCCCCGGGTCTCCGTCCGCGCAGTCGCCGGCGCAGGGGGCGACACCGTCGCCGTCCCCGTCCTCCTCGTCGTGGGGCAGGAAGCCGTCGCAGTCGTTGTCCAGCCCGTCGCAGATCTCCTCGGCGCCCGGGTGCAGCGCGGGATCCCCGTCGTCGCAGTCGCCGTCCGCCACCGAGTACCCGTCCCCGTCCAGGTCGACTCCGAGCCCCAGCGCCGCCGCCGAGATCCCCACCTGCAAGGTGCGCTGGACCGCGCCCGCGCGGGTGGTGTAGGTCAGCCCGACCGTCCCCCAGTACACGCCCACCTCGCCGGACTGGAACTGCACGGTGGTGGTGAACCGCTCGCCGGGTTCCAGGGTGATGGGGAGGGACTTGGAGTCCGGGGCGAAGTAGAAGCCGCCCCCGGCGTCGTCGGTCCACGCCATGGCCGTCAGCGTGGCAGGTCCGTCGGCGCCGTTGACCACGGCGAGGCGGCCCTCGAGGACCGTTCCCGGTGGGGCTCCCCCCAGGTCCACGGGCGATTCCACGGGCTCCAGCTCCCCTTCCGTAACGCAAGCCGCCCAGAGGAGGCAAACCAGCAGGGGGAGCAGACCGCGGGCGCGGAGGTGAGGCGCACCGCCACCGGTGGCGAAGGGGATCATCACCTGCATTGTAATGTCAGCGGCGCGGAGGGACGACCCCGGTCGCGAAGCTTCACCTCCCCCGCCGGCGGAAGGCGCCGAGCAGGGCCAGCGCCGCCAGCCCTGCCAGCCAGCCGCCCCGCCCGCGCAGGCCACTGCTGTCGCAACTGCAGTCGTCGTCGTCGCCGATGTCGGTGGTGTCGTCGTCGCCGACGCCGGTGTCGTCGTCGCCGGTGTCGTCGTCCCCGGTGGTGTCGTCGTCGCCGGTGGTGT
>CAZITQ010000202.1:0-17894 GCA_964542165.1 uncultured Rickettsiales bacterium | reverse complement strand
CGGCGTCGAACCGCTCCACCGCCCCCCCCGCCCCCCGCCCGTCCCCCCCCCCCCGCCCCCCCGCCCCACCCCCCGCGGGGGGGGGGGGCCCGCCCCCCACAGCTCCACCCGGGTGCCCGGCGCCACGGGGGGGCACCGCCGGCGGGGGTGTCTCGATCACGGTCTTCTTGGGTGCGGGGGGGGCGTCGGCCCGGGGTCGTCCCCCTTCTTTCGCCGTAACAACAGCAACAGCAACAGCAGGAACAGTAGACCCAGCAGCGCCAGCGCACCGAGTCCGACCAGCCACGGCCAGTAGTCGGCGAGGAACGAACTGGCGTCGTCGTCGTCGTCCGTGGCGTCGTCGTCGGTCACGTCGTCGTCCGGCGGGGGCGTCGGCGCCTCACCGCAGGCCGTGGTCGCCGAGCCGGCGGCGTGCTGGCTGAAGGGGAAGGCCTCGGTCGTGGCCTGGCGCCCCGTGGCGCCGCGGATCTCGATCTGCACCGTGTCGTCGAAGCGGATCAGGCCCGGTGGCGGGTGGACACCACAGTAGGCCAGCTCGACCCAGAACAGCCTCTCCGCCACCGTGGCGTAGGCCCTCATCTTGGCCTGTGTCTCGGTATCGCTCAGTCCGTGCAGGTGACGCCCACCGGTTTCGGCGGCGATCTTCTTGGTCGCGTCGAGCTGGGCCACCCGCACGCCCGGCTTGAGGATCACCGGGTGGACCGGGACCCCCTGAGTACGCACGTAGGCGACGGTCTCCTCGGGGTCGAAGATCGTGCCCTCTTCACCGGCGTCGGTGAACAGGATCAGCTGCCGCGCGCCCTTTTCGGGCTGGTTCTCGGCCGCCCGCTTGGCCCCCTCGCGGATGGCGGACATCAACGAGGTCTCGGACCGGCTGCCGAGGGCCCCCTGGGACTTGACCGTTCGCAGGATGGCCCTCAGATCGGCGGGCGTGCTGGCGGTGCCGTGCCACCACTGCTGGCCGTGGAAGGCCATCACCTCGACGGTGTGGTCGCCGCTCGCGGGCAGCGCACCGGCGAACACGTCGGCGTACTCGAAGGCCTCGTCCCAGTGCGCCTTGAAGGAACCGGAGCGGTCGAAGGCCATCACGGTGTAGACCCGCTCGCCGGACTCGGCCACCCGGCTGGCGCCGGAGACCCGGGCGTCGCCGTTGCCGACCACGGCCCGGAAGCGGCCCGTGTCCGGGCTCCCCCCCAGCTCGGTGGCCAGCGCCGCGTCCTCGACCTCCACCTGGACCCGGCCCTCCCCGTTCTCGGCGGTGCCGGTGAAGGTGACGGTCGCCCCGGCGCCCCGCGCCCCCTGGGCGGGGACGAGGGCCAGGGCCCCCACCGCCACCAGCAGGGTGATCAGGGTCGGTCGGATGCCCCCCATGCGTATCACCGTCCTTCGAAGGGATTGGCGGGCACGGTCACGAGCACGGCCTGGAGGTTGCCCAGCGACAGGATGGAGCCATGGCGCACCTCGACCTGGGTCCCGTGCACCACCTGACCGTCCACGAGGCTGCCGTTGGTGGAGGTGTCCACGTAGCTCGCGCCGTCGGGGCGCAGGAATAGATAGCCGTGCTCGCTGCTCACCCGGCCGTCGTCCAGGGTCACGTCCCGATCCTCACCCCGTCCCAGGGTGTTGCGCCCGGTGACCAGGGGACGGATCACCCCGGCGTCCTGGGCGTGGGCGTAGACGAACAGCGCACCGACGGTCCGGCGCTGGGGATCCGCCGCGCCGGAGGTGTCGATGATGGTCTTGCCCTTGTTGGGGCGGCCGGCAGCGGCTGCTGCCGCCGGTGGCGGTGCCTGGTAGGCGGGGCCTCCCCCCGACGGCAGGAAGGGATCGTCGGGGTTGTGCAGAGGCGGCCGCGACGGCGGCGGATTGCCGAAGTAGTCGTCGGGGGTCGTGGGCGCGCTCGAGGGTGAGGGCGCTGCCGGTGGGGCCGCCGGAGGTGCCTGGGGAGGCGCGGGGGCCCACCCTCCGCCGGCACCGCTCGGGGTCACCCCGGGGCTGGTCGGCGGGTCGGCGGCCGGAGGCGGCGCCCCCGGAGCCCCCGGGGTGTAGCCCATGTTGGGCTGGGCCGGCGGCGCGCCGGAGTCGGGTTCGAACATGGTCTTGCGCTTGGGCCCCGGTCCGGAGACCGGCGCCGCGGGGGGAGCTCCGTCCCCCTCCATGACCGTCTTGCGCTTGGGCGAGCCGCCGATCTCGGACCCACACCACTCGCAGACGGACGTTCCTGGTGAGTTCTCGTTGCCGCAATTGGGACAGTTCATGTCGTTCTCCCGTCCTCGGCCTCGTGTACCCCTGTAGGTCGCACCGGGGCGGCTATGGATTCGAGCCCTTCTTCTTCTTTCGGCCCCCGGGCCGCTTGGGCTTGTCCTTCGCCCCGCCTCCGGATCCACCGGAGCCGTCCCCGGTCTTGGCGCTTCCGCCACTCGATGAACCGCCGCCCGAACCGGCGCCGGCCTCCTCGGGGGGTTGCTCGACGGGTTCGCCGCTCGCCCCGGGTTCCGCAGCCGCGGATTCCCCTTCGCCGGTCGCGGTGGGGCCGGATTCGCCCGCTCCCTCGTCGCCACCACCGGCGGTCTCCCCGGGGGGTGCGGCCTCGCCACCCTCTTCCGGCTCCTCCGCGCGGATCTCGGGCGGTGGCGTCACCGCGGCCGGACCGCTTCCGCCGGATCCAGTGGCCGCCGTTCCCGTGGACCCGGCGCCGGCCCCGGACGAGGTCCCCGGTGTCGAGGCGGCCGCTGGCGTGGGCTCGTCCCGATCCTCCCAGCGGCGGAAGGCACCGGTGGCCCCGCTGGTGGTCGCGGGAGGGGGGCTCGGCTCGCCAGCGGCGGCGGTCGGCTCTTCGCCAGCGGCGGTCGGTGCCGCCGGGGGTCCGCCGGGCGCCTGGACACGGACCACCCGGGGAGTCGTGCTGATCGCGACGCCGGTGCACTCCAGGTTCAGGGCCTTGGCGACCTCCCAGGGGGCGAGGGTGGGGCCCTCCACGACGATGTCGACCCGCACCAGGCGTTCGGGCACATTCGCCTGTTTGCCCAGGTCCTCGAACCGGGCGGCCAGATCCTCGGAGAGCAGCACGCGCCCCCGCGTCGCCGCAGCCAGCCTGCGGAATTGCTCCATGACGTTGACCCGCGGCGGACCTGCGGCGTCCTTGAAGACCACGGGCCAGATGGAGACCTGAAGCTCGTTGGCCTGCTCGATGATCTTGTCGCAGGTCAGCCGCGCCAGGGCGGTCGACGGCGTGGTGAACAGCAGGACCTGGGCGCCGGGGGGACGTTCCTCCCGCGTGGCACGCTGGGTGAGCAAGGGGAGCACGGACTGGAGTCTGGACGTCGCGGGGGTGCCCCAGACGTTGGTGGTCGCGGCGGTCTCGGCGAGCTTGGCCCGCAACGGGTCCGCCGCCCGGGACGCGATCTGACTCTGCAGCTCGTCGGTGAAGTAGACGAGATCGATCTCGTGGGACTGGGTGTCCGGCAAGCCGTCCATCATGCGGGTGGCCAGCTCGTTGGCCTCCCCCCAGTGGTGTTCCATGTGACCGGCGCGGTCGATGGCCAGCACGGTGTGCAGACCGAAGTCGGGCCGGATCTGAGGCGAGGAGACGGTCACGCTGCCGCCCTCGATCGTGGCGGCAACCTGGAGTTCTCCCCGCTCCATCGCCTCCACGAGCCCCGGATCGAGGAGATCTGCGTACACGACGAAATCCCTACCCGCGGCCACGGGGGGGGTGCCTGGGGTGCCGTCGTCGTCGTCCTCGACCACCGCCGGTGGTTCGGGCGGGCGGCAGTGCCTGATGCCCACGAGGATCACGATCACCAGCGCGGCCGTGAGACCGACCCCCACCCCGACGCCGAGGATGCCCCAGATCCATCCCCGGCCGCCTCCCTGACGCGGGGGCGATACGGGCCTACCGCCCGCAGGTCCCGCGGGTGGTGCGGTCGCCGGAGGTGGATGGGAAACCGATGCGGGGGGCGCCCCCTGCGGGGGTAGGCCGGATGTGGGCCGGTCTCCGCGGGCCGGGACCGCGAGGACCCCCTGACCGGGAGTGTCCGGCGTCACCACCATGGTCTTGCGCAGGTCCGGAGGCGGCCCCTTGGCCAGCTGGGGCGAGCCGACGCTGCCGATGATCACGGTGACGTTGTCGTGGCCGCCGCGTCCATTGGCGGTGTCCACCAGCCGCTGCACCGCGGGCAGGACCTCCATCCCGCCGATCAGGGGATAGAGCTCGGCGTCGTCCACCAGGTCGTACAGGCCGTCGCTGCACAGCAGGATCACGTCGCCGGCCCGGACCTGGCTGGGCTCGCTCCAGACCGAGGGCCGGAAGCTGGCCTGGGCGTCCATGCCGCCGCCGAGGGCCTGGGTCAGCACGTGGGCCTCGGGGTGGTTCTTGGCCTCCTCGGCGGAGAGGATCTGCATCTCCACCATCTTCTGTACGCGGGTGTGATCCTCGGTCTGGATCTGCATCACCCCGTCTCGATAGTGGTAGAGCCGGCTGTCCCCGACCCAGCCGCACCACAGCTGGTC
This sequence comes from uncultured Rickettsiales bacterium, assembly GCA_964542165.1. Classification (GTDB taxonomy): domain Bacteria; phylum Myxococcota_A; class UBA796; order UBA9615; family CAYRNR01; genus CAYTBN01. Next base: position 13,382 of record CAZITQ010000202.1, on the reverse strand, counting down.
GCCGATCACCCAGCCCACGACCGCGGTCGTCCCCATGGACGGGATGCCGCGGGCCTGGGCCTCGCCGCGGACCGCTTCGTTGGCCCCCTGGAGGGCGTCCCACAACAGCTGGGGCGGCGCGGCCGATCCGGCCTGGGCCGAGACGTACTCGACGATGGCGCGGGTCGCGACCTCGCTGGCCACGTTCCCCGCCTCGTGCCCGCCCATGCCGTCACAGACCACCAGCAGCTGGGAGCCGTCGCCCAGCACCGCGATCTGCATCCGGTCCTCGTTCTGTTGACGTTCCTGTCCGACGTCACTGATGCCGTCGACGTACAGCTGCATGCTGCGTCCCCATTCGCGAGCGTCGCCCGTACCCCCGGGCGGTCCGGCTATCTTCCCGGGAAAGGAACCGCCGCGTCAAATCATGGCGCGTCGGCGCGGGGCGAGCGCGCGGGCGCGTATGCGAGCGGAGGGTGATCTACCCGGAGGTTCGGGGCCGGCACGGGCCGGCGCGCCCTCAGTAGACGATCTCACCGTCGAGCAACTTGACGTAGCCTTCGTTGCCCGCGACGGTCTTGACCCGGTAGAAGTTGTAGGTGTCGTCGAAGCCGTAGTAGTCCACGCGGGTCCCCGAGGACAGCGTCTCCAACACCGTCGACGACGAGGAGTTGGTGGAGTACACGCCGGCGCTGGAGACGGTGACCTTGACCTCGCCCCACTTGTAGTCGGTGGCGGCGTAGGTGTCGGTGTACACCGGCTCCACCTCGGTGCTGAGCACGTAGCCGTACGAGCCGGACGAGGTCTTGATCTTGTAGTAGGTGAACGTGTCGTCGTAGCCGTAGTACGAGAACGTCTCGTCCTTGGCCTTGGTCTCGAGGACCGTGGACGACGAGGAGTTGGTGGAGTAGACGTTCACCGCCGCGTCGCGGGTGACCTTCAGGTCGCCCCAGACCCAGTCCTCGTAGGCCCCGATGGTGGTCCCGGAGTCGTACCAGCCCGAGTCGTACCAGTCGTCCCAGGGGTCGTTGCCCATGCCGGCGAAGCCGACCACCGAGCCCGCGTAGAGGCCGATGCAGCAGCAGCACATGGAGAAGACGATCAAGACCACCACGGCGACGACCACGCCGACGATGAGGTTGGTGTTGTCTCCACCACCGTTCCCGGGGGGCGGCGGGGGCACGGGACCGCCGTACTGGCCCTGGGGCGGTGGCGCCCCCGGATGGCCCTGGGGGGGATATCCTCCGCCCGGCGGATAGCCTCCGCCCGGCGGATAGCCCCCACCCGGCGGGTACCCGCCTCCGGGCGGATAGGATCCGGGCGGGGGGGAGCCCGGAGGCTGACCGTTCGGCGGGGGGGACATGGGGGGCGGGGTGTAGCTCACGGTGCTCTCCGTCGGCGGTTCGCAAGGGTCCCGGCGACCCTCCGTGGTCCACGATCTCCCCCCCGGACGCGCGTCACGGGGCGCATGGTACACAAGCTCTCGGGTCAGGTCTCGAAGTTTGGAGGGCGAGTCCGTCTAGGCGAGCCAGGCCGCCAGGGGTCCGAAGACGCCCAGGACCCCGAGACAGGCCACCGCCGCCAGACCGAGCAGGACCACGATCGCGGCGGTCATCGCCACGGTACCCAGGGGGATCCCACCCCTGGCCGGCCCTGCCCCTGCGGAGAGGGACCGGTCCACGACTGGAGCCGGCGTGGGGGGCATCGATGGGGCCGGAGCCGGAGCATGCGGCGGTGTCGACGTGACCGGGGACGGGGCGGGGGGCGTCGAGGTCATTGTTCCCGGCCCGACGGGCGGTGTCGACACGGACCGGGGGGTCGCCCCACTGGGCGTGACCAGCATCCGGGCGAAGGAGGCGCAGTCCGGGGTCCGGTGGTCCCGGTCCACCGCCAGGGCACGGGCGATGCAGGCCTCCAGGCCGGGGTCGGGGTGGACCATCCTCGGGCCCGGCGCGGGGTAGTTGCCCTGCACGATGTTCTGCATCACCGCGTAGTCGCTGTGGCCGGCAAACGCCAGCTCTCCGGTGGCCATCTCGTAGAGGATCGCGCCCAGGGCGTAGACGTCCGCGCGGGCGTCGACGTCCGCGGCGTCCTTGACCTGCTCGGGGGCCATGTACGCCAGGGTGCCCATGCGGGAGCCCAGGCGGGTCTGCTGCTTGGGGGCGTGGGCGACCCCACCGCCGGCGGCGATCTTCGCGACGCCGAAGTCGAGGACCACGGGGTCGGGTCGCCCGTCTGGGCGCGCCCGCAGCACGATGTTCTCGGGCTTGAGGTCCCGGTGCACCACGCCCTTGCCGTGGGCGTACCCCACCGCCTCGGTCACCGGTAGCAGGATCGCCTGGATCGTCTGCATCGGCAGGGGCCGACCGACCTCGGCGAGGTGGGCGTCCAGCCCCTCCCCCACCACCAGCTCCATCACCAGCCCCGCGATCCCGGGCACGGCCACGACATCCAGGACGCGGACGATGTGATCGTGCTGCAGCTGGGCCTGGATCCGTCCCTCCCCCAGGAAACGGTCGCGGATGTCCGGATCCTCGGCCAGGCGGGGATCGAGGACCTTCAGCGCGAAGGCATTGCCCAGGATGGTGTGGCGGACCTCGTAGACCGCCGCCATGCCACCCTGGCCGATGAGCCGCTCCACACGGTAGCGGTCGATCAGGTCGCCGGGTTTCATGTCCTCACCCTCCCCGTGGGTACGCGCGGCTCCCTAGAACTCCAGGGTCGCGTCGCCGATCGCCAGGAATCCCACGGTCCCGTCCTCGGTCTTCACCTGATAGTAGGCCAGGGTCTCGTCCCAGCCGAGCCACTCCGCGGTCTCCCCCACCGAGAGGGTCGCGACCACGGCGGAGGCCGAGTCCGCGGACTCGTGGACGTTCGCGGTCTCCGCCGTGACCGTCAGCCCGAGGGTGAGGCTCTCCCCCTCGTACCCGTTCAACCCCACCGACTCCGTCCCGAACAGGGCGTCGTAGAACGTCCAGATCACCCCCGTGGTCAGCAGGCCGGCGCAGGCCAGCAGGCAACAGCCCCCCAGCGTGGCGCCGATGAGGGTACCCGTCCGGGACCGTTTGACGTCGATCTCTTCGCCGTCGTCGAATTCCATGGCCGCGGGGGGCCCGTCAGCCGGCGTACTGGGCTTGGGTGGAGAGGAGGAACCCCTCCTTGCCGTCCTGGGTCCGGACGCGGAAGAAGGTCAGGGTGTCGTCCCAGCCGAGCCACTCGACGGTCTCGCCCTGAGCTGCGGTCTCGATCACCGAGGAGTCGGTGCTGTTGGAGGCGTAGATGGTCGCGGAGTCCACGCTGATGGTGACGTCGCCCAGCAGGGTCTCGGTCGCCGTCGGCTCGTGGGCGTCTCCGGCGTCGGCGAGGAGTCCCTGGATGAGACCCAGCCCGCCGCCGACCAGAACCCAGGCGGCCAGTCCGCCGCAGCAGAACAGCAGGAGACATCCACAGGCGATCCCGCCGAGGATCTTGCCCTTGCCGCCCTTGGGCGCCTCCTCCTCGTCGTCGTCGTCGAAGGCCTGGTCGTCCGGCCCGCCGTCGTCCACGGTGTCGCTCTCGGCCGCCGGCGCGGCGTCGACGCCCGAGGTCAGGTCGTGGGGGGCCTCCGCCTGTTCCTCGCCGAGGGCCATCCACTGGTCGGTGAGGCCGGTCACCTCGCCGGCCGCCGGGTCCTTGGCCACCGGTTGGGGTTCCGGGGAAGCCGAGGCATCGGCGGGGGCGGGCTCGGGCGCCGCCGCGGGTGCGGGCTCGGGCTCGGGTGCCGCTGCAGGTGCCGGTGCCGGAGTGGGCTCCGGAGCCGGCTCGGGCTCGTCCACGTCGACGACGACCTGGGGCACGGGCTCCGCGGTGGCCGGCGGTTCGACGGTGATGGCCCCGGGATCGACCCCTGCGGGCGTCTCGGGGGCGGGGGGCGGCGGCGCGGGTTCGGGGGGCGGCGGAAGATCCGCTGCCTTGGGCGCCACCGGCTCCTGGGAGCTGGCCAGGTCGATCCCCTGGCCCTCGGTGCTCATGCCCGGCAGGTCCCCGGCCGGGCCCAGGCTGGCTGCACGCTTCTTCTCGGGGGTCGGCGACAGCGTGGGGGCCACGACCGTCTCGGCCTCGCTGGGATCGATGATCCGCGGGGAGCTCAGCTCCACCCCGCAAGCCATGCAGAATCGACTTCCCTCACGCGCCTGAGCGCCGCAGTTGGGGCACTTCATCCCTCACCTCTCGTGCAATGTAGCGTCGAAGAAACCGCGCCAATCCCCACCGACGGGGTGCACCATGGTACCGAAATCGCCCCAGGACGTCACGTCCGGCGGCGTCCGCCCCGGGACCGGCCACGCTGGCCCCGCCGCGGCTTCTTGGGGCGGGGTGCTCGCTGACGCGCCAGGGCCCGCTCGAACGCCTCCGCCCCACCCCCGTCCGCCATCTCGCGCAGCTGCTTGACCTCCTGGGAGCTGAGGACGCGAAATTCGCCCCGGGGCAGGTCAGCGAGTCGGATCCCTCCGAAGGAGGTCCGCTTGAGCTTGAGGACCTTGTGGCCGACGAAGTCCACCATCCGGCGGACCAGGCGATTTCGGCCCTCTCGCACCGTCAGCTCGAGCCAGGTGTTGCGTTCCCGGGCCTCGCGCACCCTGACCATCGCCGGCAGGGTCCGACCGTCGTCGAGCGGCACCCCCTTGCGGAGCAGGGCGAGCTTCTTGTCGGTCAGCGTGCCGGTGATCTTGGCCCGGTAGGTCTTGGGCACGTGGTAGCGGGGGTGGGTCAGGCGGTTGGCCAGGTCCCCGTCGCTGGTCAACAGAAGCAGTCCCTCGGTCCCGAAATCCAGCCGCCCCACCGGCTCCACCCGCTTGTGGTAGCGGGTACCCTCGATCAGGTCGAAGACCGTCGGTCGGTCCTCGGGGTCCTCCCGGGTGGTCAGACAGCCGGCGGGCTTGTGCAGGGCGAGGGTCACGTGGGGCATGGGCTCGGGGAGCCGTCGGCCCCGGACCTTGACGTGATCCCGCTGTGGGTCCACGTCGTGCCCCGGCTGTTCGATGGTGGCGCCGTTGACCGTCACCACCCCCTCCCGCACCAGCTGGTCCGCCTCCCGCCGCGAGGCCACCCCGCGCTCCGCGATCAACTTGCTAAGCCGCATCGTCTCCACCTTCCGTGTCCGCCCACCCCTCCCCCCCCCCCCCCCCCCCCCCGCCCCCCCCCCGTGGGGGGGGCGGGGAGGGGGCTGCCCCGTCTTCGCGTTCTCGTTCCACGCCGGTTTCGTCCTCCAGCAGGACATGATCTCCGAACAGCGATTCCTGCTCGCCCACCGACAGCTGGGTGAACTCGCGCAGGGACGGCAGATCGGAGAGGGTGCCCAGACCGAACACCTCGAGGAAGCGGCGGGTCGTGCCGTAGATCATCGGCCGGCCCGGTTCCTCCTTGCGCCCCACGATGCGCAGCAGGTCCTTCTCCAGCAGGGAACGCAACACCACCGACGAGTCCACTCCACGCACGTCGTCCACGTCGGCGCGGGTGGCGGGCTGGCGGTAGGCGACGATGGCCAGGGTCTCCAGCGCCGCGCGGCTGAGGCGCACGGGCCGTCGCCGGGTCAAGGCCCGGATCCACGGAGCGTTGACCGAGTCGGTACGCAACCGGTACCCACCCGCGACCCGCATCAGACGGATCCCCGCCTCCCGCTCCTCGAGCTCGGCTGCCCAGTCCTCGAGCACCTCTCGGACCGCCTGGGCCTCGACCGATCCACCGAGGATCTGGGCCAGCCGCGCCGGGGCCAGGGGCCGTTCGGCCACGAGCATCACGCTCTCGATCACCGACCGCAGCCTGGCCGGTGATTCGAGCTGTTCCAGCGGCAGCCGGTCGCCCTCGTCGTCGAGGACGCCCACCCGCGGTCCGGCACCCGGGTCCGGTTCGCCGTCCACCGGGATCGGGATCGGCGGCTCGGAGGCGGCGGCGCCGGCGTCCGGGGACGGGAGATCCACCACATCGGCCGGCGGCCGGTCTTCCCCATCGCCGCTCACAACAGCTCCTCCTCGCCGGGCACCGGCAGGTCGTCCGGGGTGCCCTGGTAGTCCAGCTGCAGCCGGATCGCCCCGAGGTGCCCCCGCTGGCGTACCCGCATCAGCTGCAGGCGGATCATCTCCAGAAGCGCCAGGAAGGTCACGAGAATCTCCTCCCTCGACGCCGTGTCGTCGAACAGCTCCTCGAAGCGCGCGCTCCGTTTCCCGGCCATCCGGGCCACCACGGCGCGCATCCGGTCGCCGATGGAGTAGCGGCTCAAGGCCACCGCGTGTTCGGGTCGGGGCTTGCCCCGGGTCTCCAGCAGCTCCCGCAACGCGTCCAGCAGGCCGAACAGATTGCCCTCCACAGGTCGCGACTCACCGTTCTCCTCGGCAGGCACCCGCCGGGGCTCGAAGGCATCCCGGTCGAGCACCGGTCGGGTTCGTAGCGACTCGGCAGCGCGTTTGAAGCGCTCGTACTCCATGAGGCGGCGGATGAGATCCGCCGCGGGATCGGGCCCCTGCTCCCCCTCCTCCTCGAGCTGGGGGCTGGGCAACAACAGATGGCTCTTGATCTGGCACAGGGTCGCGGCCATGGCCAGAAAGGTGCCCGCCACCTCCAGGTTCAGCTCCTTCATCAGGTCCAGGTACGCCAGGTACTGGTCGATGACCCGGGCCACCGGGATCTCCCGGATGTCCAGCGACTGCTTGCGGCACAGGTGGAGCAACAGGTCCAGGGGCCCCTCGAAGACGTCCAGCTGGACGCGGTAGGAGTCCTCCTGGGGCACGATCTACAGTCCGATCAGGGCAAAGAGGGTCTTGATCACGGTGTCGATGAGCCCGAAGACCGGCCGGCCCAGCGGCGTGAAGATCAGGGCCGCGAAGAGCAGGAAGCTGTACTGCCCCGCCATCCTCAGCAGCTCGCGCCCCTGGTTCGGAAGGAAGTAGTACAGCATCTTGGACCCGTCCAGCGGCGGGATCGGGATCAGGTTGAACACCGCGAGGATCACGTTCCACATCACCCCGGCCTTGGCCATGGTGAACAGGGCGACGGGGACCACGCCAGACTCCGGACCCAGCGTCCGCGCGAGGACGAAGGCGAGGCCGAAGAACGGGATGATCAGCAGGATGTTGCTCAGGGGCCCCGCGGCGGCGATCAACATCATGTCCTTCGACGAGACACGCGGGTTGACCGGGACCGGCTTGGCCCAGCCGAACATGAACCCGGAACCGCTCAGCATCAGGAACACCGGCAGTAGCAGCGTGCCGATGGGATCGATGTGGGGGATCGGATTCAGGGTCAGCCGACCCATGTGGTAGGCCAGGTCGTCGCCCCGCCGCAGTCCCATCCACGCGTGGGCGCACTCGTGGAACACCAGCGAGAACAGGAACACGGGGAACATGATCACGACGCTGAGGATCGCGTCGGCCGTGAACCAGCTACCCATCGGTCTCTCCTCCGCGCGGGTGGGCCTTCCGGTGAACGTCCAGGAGCCGCTCGCGCGTCACGTGAGTGTAGATCTGGGTGGTGGAGATGTCCGCATGCCCCAGCAGGGCCTGCACCGCCCGCAGGTCCGCCCCCCGCTCCAGCAGGTGGGTCGCGAAGGAATGGCGCAGCTTGTGGGGGGACAGGGGCACGTCGATGCCCGCGATGCGCGCCAGGCCCTTGATCCGCTTCCACACCGACTGGCGCCGCAGCGGCGCGGTGGTGCGTCCCGGGAAGAGGGCCAAACCCGCCGCGCCCGGCAGCTCGGGTCGCCCCCGGCGCAGGTAGCGGCCCAGGGCCTCGATGGCCTTGGAGCCGAGGGGGACCAGCCGTTGCTTGCCCCCCTTGCCCCGGACCAGCAGCAGTTGCCCGTCGTCGCGCAGGTCGGGCAGCGTCAGCCCGCACAGCTCGCTGATCCGGATGCCGGTGGCGTAGAGCACCTCGAGCAGGGCGCGGTCCCGCAGGCCCCGGGGGGATTCCCCGTCCGGGGCCTGCAGCAGCGCCTCGACCTCGTCCACGGTCAGCGTCCGCGGCAGGGGTCTGCCCCACGACGGCGCCTTGAGGGTCTCGGTGGGGTTGTGTTCCACGTGCCCGTCGGTCTGCAGGAAGGCGAACCAGCCCCGCACCGAGCTCACGTGCCGGGCCACCGAGCGGCTGGAGAGTCCGGTGTCGTGCAGGTGTCCCAGGAACTGGACCAGTCGATCCCGGGTGACCTGCGCCGGGTCCTCGATGGACAGGGCGCGGAGGTAGTCCACGAGCTTGGTCAGGTCCCGGGCGTAGGCCGCCCGGCTGTTGGGGCTGAGCCCCCGCTCCACGCGCAGGTGGTCCAGGTACACGGCCAGGGCGTCGTCGAGGATCACGGGGCCGCCAGCGGATCGGGGGGGGGCAGGCGCCCCTGGTCCCGGAGGAACCCGACGACCCCGTCGGCGATGGCCTGGGCCGCTTGCTCCTGGAAGGCGCGGGTCCGGGCCCGGCGCTCCTCGTCCTCGTGGCTGAGGAAGCACAGCTCCACGAGGATCGCTGGCATCTCCGCCCGCACCAGCACGGCGAACAGGGCGGTCCGGACCCCCCGGTCGCGCTGGACCTCCTCGCCGTAGAACTCGGTCAGGTCGTCCACCAGCTGGCGGTGGATCCGATCCGCGAGCGCTCGACTGGCCTCCACGTTCCCGGCCAGCCGAAGGTCCGACAGGATCGCCTCCAGTTCGGTTGGGGCGTCCTCGGCGTTGAGGTTCTCCCGGTAGGCCAGGCGTTCCGCGGCCTCGTCGGTGGCCGTGTTCAGGTAGTAGGTCTCCACGCCCCGCACCCGCGAGGAGGAGACCCAGTTCATGTGCAGGCTGACGAACACGTCGGCGGTGGCGGCGTTGGCCATCCGGGGGCGGCGGACCAGGGCCACGTCCTCGTCCCCGGTCCGGCTGAGCTGGACGTCGACCTGGTCGGTGGCCTCGAGGAGCTGCTGGGTGTGCAGTGCGACCTCGAGCACCAGGTCCTTCTCCACGGCGCCCGACACGCCGGTGGCGCCGTCGTTCTCGCCTCCGTGGCCCGGATCCAGGAACACCAGCGGGCGCTCCCGTACCTCGGGTGGCGCGGCCGACGAGACCTCCCCCGCCGCGGCCGCCTCCCCGATGGGGTCGTCCGACAGCAACGGCGCCGCACCGCCCTCGCCGGTGTCCAGCCACGAAGGCGCCGGCTGCTCCGCTCCGCCCCCGCAGCAGGCGGCCAGGGCGAATCCCAGGAGCAGGGCCCCCGTTCGAGATGCCGGGCGAGGGATCACTCTTCGATCCCCGCCAGCTTGCGGAGCCGGTCCAACTCGTTGAGTGCCTCGAGGGGCGTGATGGTGGCAGGGTCGATGGTCCGCAGCTCGGCCTGCAGCAGGCCCTCGCGGTCACCGAACAGGTCGAGCTGGGACGAAGGAGAGGCGGACTGGCCCCGATGGCGAGCCAGCTTCGGTCCGCCCACCTCGTCCACCGCGTTGTGCTCGAGGTTGCCGAGGATCTCCTTGGCCCGCTCCAGCACCTCGTCGGGCAGCCCGGCCAGGCGCGCCACCGCGATGCCGTAGGAGCGGCTCGCGCCCCCCTCCCGCAGGGAGCGCAGGAAGACCACCTCGTCGCCCCACTCGGCCACCGCGATGTTGAGGTTGCGCACGTGCTCACAGGTCTGGGCCAGCTCCACCAGCTCGTGGTAGTGGGTCGCGAACAGGGTCCGGCAGCCGATCTCCCGGTGGATGAACTCGGCCACGGCCCAGGCGATGGCCAGGCCGTCGAACGTCGACGTGCCGCGGCCGATCTCGTCCAGCAGCACCAGGGAGCGGCGCGAGGCGTGGCGCAGGATGGTGGCGGTCTCGGTCATCTCGACCATGAAGGTCGACTGGCCCCGGGCGATGTCGTCGCTGGCGCCCACGCGGGTGAAGACCCGATCGCAGACCCCGATGTGGGCCTCCTCGGCGGCCACGAAGCTGCCCAGCTGGGCCATCAGCGCGGCCAGCGCGACCTGGCGCATGACCGTGGACTTGCCCGACATGTTGGGCCCCGTGAGGATGATCAGGGCCGCCGACGAGGTGTCCAGGGCCACGTCGTTGGGCACGAAGCGCTCGTCCAGGCTCATGCGTTCGATCACCGGGTGGCGGCTGCCCTTGAGCATCAGCAGCTCGCCCTCGTCCACGCTGGGGCGGCAGTACCCGTTACGGGACGCCACCTCGGCCAGCGAACCCAGCACGTCCAGCAGCGCCAGCCTGCCGCCGGCGGCGGACAGGTCCCGGGCGTGTCCGGCGATCTCCTCGCGGAGCTGGCGGAAGATCTCCGTCTCCAGCTGGACCCGCCGCTCCTCGGCGCCGAGCACCTTGACCTCGAACTCCTTGAGCTCCGGGGTGTAGAAGCGCTCGGCGTTCACCAGCGTCTGCTTGCGGATGTAGTGCTCGGGGACCATGGGCAGGTTGGGCTTGGTGACCTCGATGAAGTACCCGAAGACCTTGTTGTAGCGGACCTTGAGGCTGGTGATACCCGTGGCCTCCCGCTCCGCCGCCTCCAGCCGCGCGATGGTCCCCTTGCCCTCGCTGGCCAGGGTCACGATCTCGTCCAGCTCCTCGCTGAAGCCGCGGCGGATGGTTCCGCCGTCCTGGAGCTTGGCCGGCGGTTCGTCGGCCAGGGTCCGCCGGATGCGGTCCCGGACCACCGCCACCGGATCCACCTCGGCGAAGGCCCCCATGGGTCGGGTGTCCGATCGGTCCAACAGGTCGTTGATGCGCGGGATCTGCTCCAGGGAGCCGGCCAGGGCCACCAGATCCCGGGCCGTGGCCGAACCCGCGGCCAGCTTGCCGTTGAGCCGCTCCACGTCCTGGATCGGCTCCAGCAGCGCCCGCAGCGCCTCCCGCAGCTCCCGCTCCCGCAGCAGCAGGTCCACCGCGTCCAGGCGCTCCTCGATGGCCTCCACGTCCACCAGCGGGGCGCCGATCCAGTGGCGGAGCAGCCGCGCCCCCATGGCCGTGACCGTGCGGTCCAGCAGGTGGAGCAGCGAGCCCTTGCGGCGGCGCTCCGGGCCGGCGTGGAACAGCTCCAGGTTCCGTCGGGTGGCCGGATCGATGGCCAGGGCCGTGGACACGTCGTAGGGAACCAGGCGGGCCACGTGGTCGAAGGATTCCACGTGGTTGGACCGCATGTACTCGAGCACGGCGCCGCAAGCGGCCACGGCGGGGCCGTCGTCGTCCAGCCCCAGGCCGGACAGATCGTGGACCGCCAGGGTGGTCGCCAGGTCCGCCCGGGCCGGTTCGGGGTCGAACAGGGCGTCGGGCAGGTGGTTGACCAGCGCCTTGCGGTGCCGCCACAGGCCGGCCAGCTCCCCGTCGTCCCGGGCCGAGTCGGCCAGCAGGACCTCGCGGGGATCGAGCCGGTCGACCTCCGCCTCAACCGCCTCCCGTCCGCGCACCTCGGAGGTGCGGAACTCGCCGGTGGAGATGTCGATGTAGGCGATCCCCACCGCCTCGGCGCCCCGGACCAGGGCCATCAGGTAGTTGCCCTGCTCCCGGTCCAGGCCGTCCGGGTCGGTGATCAGCCCGGGGGTGATGACCTCGGTGATCGCCCGTTTGACGATCCCCTTGGCCTTGCGCGGGTCCTCCATCTGGTCGCAGACCGCGACCTTGAACCCCTGCTCCACCAGCCGCCGGATGTAGTTGCGAGCGGCGTGGTGGGGCACGCCGCACATGGGGATCGGCTCGTCCTTGTGCTTGTCCCGCGAGGTCAGCGTCAGGTCCAGCGCCTTGGCCGCCACGACCGCGTCCTCGAAGAACATCTCGTAGAAGTCGCCCATCCGGAACAACAGGATGGCGTCGGGATGCTCGTCCTTGGCTGCCACGTACTGCCGCAGCATCGGCGTCATCCCGTCGGGGGACTTCTTGGCCAAGGGCACTCCATAGCAGCTCGCACGCGCGAGGCCCGCCGACTCTAGCGGGCGGGGGGGCGGGGTTCAAGGTGAAGCGGAACGTGCGCGCACCCCGGGCGTACGGGAGGGGAGTTTCGGTTCCCTGGACCGATCCGGGAGGCTGGGCTACATTGGCCGTCCGGAAAATCGAGACGAGGTGCACGATGAGTTACGACCCGGCCCTGCTGTTCGATCCCACGCCCGAGCACGCGATGATTCGCGACATGGTTCGACGTTTCACCCGCGAGCAGATCGAACCCCAGGCGGCGGAGCACGACAAGAACCCGTCGATGAACCTGGAGCTGATGCGCGCGGTGGGCGAGCTGGGATTGCTGGGGATCACCGTGCCCGAGGAGCGGGGCGGCGCGGGCATGGACGCGGTGGCGGCGACCATCGTGCTGCACGAGATGAGCAAGTCGGACCCGGGATTCGGGCTGGCCTACCTGGCCCACACCCTGCTGTTCGTCAACAACTTCAACAACTGCTCCAACGACGAGCAGCGGGCGAAGTACCTGCCTAAAGTGCTCTCCGGCGAGTGGATCGCCGGGATGGGGATGACCGAGCCGGAGGCGGGCACCGACGTGCTGGGGATGAAGGCCACGGCGGTCAAGGACGGCGACTCGTACGTGATGAACGGCCGCAAGACCTTCATCACCAACGGCCCCGAGGGGTTCTGCTTCCAGGTCTACGCCAAGGTCGACGGCCGGATCACCGCCTTCGTGGTGGACCGAGACTGCCCCGGGTTCGCCACCGAGGCCAAGACCCCCAAGTGCGGGATGCGCGGGTCGTCGATGTGCGACCTGGTGTTCGAGGACTGCCGGGTGCCGGCGGCGAACCTGCTGGGCCACGAGGGCGGTGGCATCACCCACATGATGCGCAACCTGGAGATCGAGCGCCTGGGCCTGGCGGCCCAGAGCCTGGGCATCGCGGACCGCTGCATGGAGATCATGCTCAACTATGCCCAGGAGCGGATCGCCTTCGGCGAGTCCATCAACCGCTTCGGCCAGATCCAGCGCTACATCGCCGACAGCTACGCGATGACCGAGGCGGCCCGCACCCTCATCTACCACGTGGCCCACTCGGTCACCCCCACCAACCGCAACCGCATCGGCTCCGACGCAGCCAAGCTCTTCGCCACCCCGGTGGGCAAGACCGTGGCCGACAACGCGATGCAGGTCCTCGGCGGCGCCGGCTACACCCAGGAGTGGCCGGTGGAGCGCCTGTGGCGGGATGCCAAGCTGCTCGAGATCGGCGGCGGCACCCTGGAGAGCCACCAGAAGAACCTGACCAAGGACCTGACGAAGTTGATGGTCGGGTAGCCGATCCCCAGTCCAGATTGCACACCGCGAAGAACGCGCAATTCCCCGGCGCGAGCGAAGCGATCTCGCCCTCCCCCGGCGCGAGCGAAGCGATGTCGCCGCTCCTTCTCTCTCCCCTCTTCTTCCCCCTCTTCTTCCCCAAATCTATTTCGTAGTCATAGGGGCTGTGGATGGTGTGGGCGGGTGAGGCGCAGCCTCAGCCGTCCAAGTAGC
>CAZITQ010000201.1:0-18036 GCA_964542165.1 uncultured Rickettsiales bacterium | reverse complement strand
GACGACGACTCCACCGGGGACGACGACTCCACCGGCGACGACGACTCCACCGGAGACGACGACGCCACCGGGGACGACGACTCCACCGGGGACGACGACACCTCCCCCGTGGACGCAGACGGGGATGGCTACGACGAAGACCAGGACTGCGACGACGGCGATCCGTCGGTGAATCCCGGCGCGGCCGAGGTCCCCTGCGACGGCCTGGACAACGACTGCGATCCTGCGACCGAAGACGAACCGGACGACGACGGCGACGGCTTCTCGGTGTGCGAGGACTGCGATGACGCGGATCCCTGGCTCCGGCCCGCGGATCCCGCCGTCGACCCGGGCTGGCCGACATCCCACTGCGGCGACGGTCTCATCCTCGATCCGATGAACGACGCGACCGGATGGCAGGTGGCGGCGTTGCACCCGGGCGCGGCCCACGCGACGGTGTCGGATCTCCCCCCCGGCGCCGTCGACGTGGAGTGTGCCACGGACGACGGGACTCTGGTCCTCGATTACGGTCTCGCGGGAACGCCGTCGTGGGCCGTGATCCGCAAGCTGTTGCCGGCCGCGGTGGACCTGATGTCCTACGACTACCTCGTGATCACCTTTGGCGGTGGTGTCGGTGCGCCCGCGTTCACGGTCGAGAGCAAGATCGAGGACGGCTCGGGTTGCTACGCGACCTTCAGCTGGGAGGAGGCCACGAACCTCGAGCCGGTCCGCAGCGTGATCATCTCGCTGGATCACTTCGCGGCTGCCGGGGCCCAGACCTGCCCCAGCGGCCTGGACCTGGGCGACATCGTCGCGCTCCAGTTCGGCGTGAGCCACGCAGACGGCAATGACTCAGGGACCCTGTACCTCGACGACGTGAGCGCGATTACCCACGCCCATCTCCAGGGCACCGCGCCCACCTTCTTCGAGTGTCCGCCGGAAGACCCCCTGGGCGTCCGGGGGCTGATCGCGGACGAGATGCTATCGAGGCTGACGCTGCCCTGCGGCGGCGTGAAGACCTGGCTGCCGGACCCGGCGGAGATCTACCAGATCTACGGCCTGTCGCTCGCCCTGATGATCCAGTCGCTCGAGTACGCGAGGGATCCCGCGGGGGGACAGGACCACGCCGACGCAGCGGACGCCATCGCCGATGTTTTTCTGTCGCACCAGATGTTACAGCCTTGCACCTTCGATCCGTCTCGGACGTGCGGCCAGTGGTACGAGACCTACGAGTGCGTCAACGGCGCGGTCCAGCCGTCCACCGGGAACCTGTGGATAGGTTCGGAGAGCTGGGCCTCGATTGGATTGAGGATCTACCTCGAGAACGTCCCCACGGCGCCCGCCCAGGCGGTCCAGGACGCCATCGAATCGACCGCGAACCAGATCCTCGAGCAGCAGGACGCCTACCCGATCCCCGGGGGCGTGACCGAAGGTGGAGAGGGATGCCTGTCGTCCTACTTCGCGCTGCAGGGCTCCACCGATCCCGCCCACGGGGCCGCTGCCGAGGATCTGGCGTCGTACATCCTGTTCCATCTCTGGCTCCCGGACGAGGGTCGCTTCGCCATGGGTGTCGACGCGGCGTCCGCCGTGCCCGAGTACCGGATCGCCCTGGACATGGCGACCTGGGGTGCCGCCTTCCTGGAGCACCGCGCGGCCGTCACCGGCAACGCGAGCTACCGCCAGGACGCCCTGGAGCTGCTGGGCCTGGCCGCGAACACCCACGCCTGCTGGACCTGGGACGGCACCACCCTGGTCGGCCTCAGCGACTTCGCCAAGTTCCAGCCCATGACCGAGTTCTCCAGCCAGCTGGTAGCTCGGGGAGGCCCTGGGGGAAGCTGGTACCTGGACCAGGTCGTCCAGTCGCCGGCGTTCCACGACGGTGCCGGACTGTTCACCGCGGCCATGGACTACTTCGGAGGCGGTCCCGGCTGGCAGCCGGACTGGCAGGGGGTCCCACCAGGAGCCTGGGTCTACCTGGCGTACCACGGCGGGATCCTCGACGAGCTGTGACCCAGGGAGGGGCTCCGGCCCTCGATTGACACCCCCGATCCCCCCTTGCTACCGTCGCCGGACGGAGCGCACTCCGTGCGCTCGAGGGGATCACGCGCGAAGGGGGATGCCTTGCACGGACCCGTGACGATAGCCGACGCGGCCCGAGGCCGGAGAGTTGCGCTCCCGCTGGTCGCCCTCGCCCTGGCGCTGGGCTGTGGTGGGGGGCAACCCCCCGCACCTCCGGAACCGGACACCGAGGTCGACGCCCGCGCCCGGGGCTCGGAGTACCGGCCGGACGACTACGTGGTGCTGGTGGACAACTCGGCGAGCATCCGCGGCGAACAGAAGACCATCCTCCGCGAGGCGATCCAGGTGCTGGCGGACATCGCCCTGCCCGGGGATCGCATCGCCATCGTCACCTTCGACAGCGGCGCCCGCCTGCTGCAACCGGTGGTGGACATCCAGGGGGAGGCGGACCGTCGCACCCTGAGGGAGCTGGTCGAGGCCCAGGTGGACTTCAGCGGTGGCCACTCCAACATGACCGCCGGCTTCGAACTGGTGGCGGCGAGAAAAGGCGAGCTGTTCCGGTCCGGCGCCGCCACCCCCAACCTGGTGATCCTCTCGGACGGACTGCTCGAGCCCGCGGAGGGGGACGCCGGAGGAGCCCTGGACAGGCTGGCGGACATCGCCTCTCGAGACCTGGGCTCTTGCGCGGTCTACCCGATCGGCATCGGGGACACCCAGATCCACCGACCCATCGCCACCGGACGGCCGGAGACCGGCGCGATCCTGATGGGCGAGATGCTCACCGCCCGGGGTGGCCAGTACTTCTGGGCCAAGACCTTCGACATGGTCCACCCGTCCATGCTCCGGCTCTTCCGGGTGACCAAGGGACTCGGAGAGATCGGGGACGACAGCGGCGAGCCGGGCGCCTTCTTCGCCGACGAGTACATCCAGCGCGTGATCGTGGTCGTTCCCAAGCGCGACGAGTCCGGCGAGGTTCTCGCCTCGACCCGGGACCTGTCCCTGGACGCACCCGGCAAGGAGGGCCTCTCGCCCACCTCGGGGCAGGCTCCGCTGGGAGAGTCCTCGGCGACCCGGATGGTCTGGAACTCCTCCTACCGGTTCTTCGATCTCGTCACCCTCGAGGATCCCGAGCCGGGCCGCTGGCGGGTCAACGCCCCCGAGGCGTCGCAGGCGGGGCTGGTGGTCCTCCCCATCACCCGGGTACGGATCGTGACCCCCTCACTCTCGAGCGTCTACACGGACGAGCGCCGCACCGTGGCGGCCTGGGTACAGGACGACGAGGCGGGGACCCGGGTGGAGCGCCCCCTGGAAGCCTCGATGCTGGTCCGCGCGGTCGGGCAGACGGACACCCCGAAGACCGTGCCTCTGCAGCGGGCCGAGGACCGGTACCTGTTGCGACTGGGCGACCTGGCCGCCCTGGACCTCGCGACAGGCGGGGACTACGAGGCGCGCTATCTGTTCCGCGGCGACGATCCACCTTTCATGCGACAGACCTCCTGGTCGTCGCTGCGACGCCTGCCGCCCCTGGTCGTCCCCGGTGAGCCGGCGAACCCAAGCCTCGATCCGGGCGGCGGTACCCAGCGAGTCAACGCCCAGCCCTGGCCCGTGGGGTCGAAGACGAGATTCCCGCTGTCGGCGAGCATCGACACCACCCGCGAGGACTACGCGGACCGCTTCGGCGGGGTCGCGCCCAAGATCCAGGTAGAGGTGTTCGCGGCGGACGACGAGACGGGGGAGGCCTCCCTGCTCACCACCGCCGAGGTGGCCCCCGATGCCCAGGCCTCGACCCTGACCTTCGCGGGCGCCGTGGACCTGCCCCCCGGGGCGTACACCCTGGTCTACCGGGTCGAGGGCACCGACGCCGGCGGGAACGCGACCTCCATCGTGCTCCTGCCGCGGACGGTCGTGTTCCAGGACTACGGGCCGATCCTCACGCTGACCATCCTGGGGATCCTCTTCGCGGCGGTCTGCGTCCTGATCCGCCGTACACGGCTGAAGATGGGGGGCAGCGTCACGGTGACGATCTACGAGCGCGGGGACGGGACGGACGACGACGAGTGGCTCCGGGACCGCAAGGTGACGGTCCCCCTCTCGTCCCGCCGCGGAGACCGGCCGATCCCGGGCAACGAACCGGCCGCCGCACCCCTGAAGCACGGCCCTGCCTTCGTGCTGACCAAGGACATCTCCCTGTTCTGTTTCGGCAAGGCCGTCTACCGCCTGAGGCCGCTGCAGGGGACTTTGCGACTCAAACAACCGAAGATGACCGTGACGGATCCGCGGGGGGCGAAGATCTTCGCCTCGGCCCGGTTCGACTGCAGCCACGGCGACCACAAGTACTCGGTCAACGCGGTCCTCACCTAGAGGTCCGGGGAGAGTGAAGATGGAGAATTCCTCGTCAGGAGAGTTCGTGTTCAACGCCGGACTGGAGGGTCACGAGCCCGCGCAGGTCTTCCAGCCGACGCTCTACATCGGCCTCGGGGGATCGGGGATGAAGATCCTCACCCGCCTCAAGCGGTACTTCATCGAGCAGTACGGCGAGGTTCCCGCCAACAAGGTCTTCTTGGCCATCGACACCGACAAGGAGCTGGCCAAGCTGGACTCCCGCCTGGACCAGCGGGAGATCAGCCTGGACAAGCGGACCGAGTTCTACCACTGCGAGGTCGTGGCCCCCCTGACCTTCATCGACAGCTCCCCCGAGGCCCAGGAGTGGATCGTGGAGCCCTTCCCGCCCGCCGCGATCCGCGCGGGCACCGGGGCCGTCCGCGAGAGCGGGCGCCTGGCGCTGTTCGCCCACAGCCACGACGTCTTCCGGCGGATCCGCACGGCCTTCGACCGGCTGCAGCACATCCAGCTCAACGCCGAGATGCAGGACCAGGGCTTCGAGCAATCCGACGGCGGCATCGAGGTCTACGTCTGCGGCTCGGTGGCGGGGGGCACCGGATCGGGGACCTTCCTGGACGTGGGTGTCTTCTGCCGCCGCTACCTGCCCCCCGGCACCCTGGTCTACGCCGTGCTGATGGGGCCGCGGATCTACGAGAACGTGGGCGCCGTGTACCGCACCAAGGCCAACGCCTACGCCGCGCTGATGGAGCTGGACTACCTGATGTCCATCGGCCAGCGCAAGAAGTACGGCAAGTGGGCCGACGACTACCGGGTGCGCTACGACCGGGACGAGTTCGTGGTCGACCAGCCCCCCTTCGATGTGGTCCATCTGGTGGACGGGGTCAATCAGCGGGGCAAGGTGATCCCCACCCCGGGCCAGTTGATCCGCTTCATCTCCGAGTGCATCTTCCTGTCCACCTCGGCCAACATCGGCGGCGTGTTGCGCAGCGCCGTGGACAACATCCTGACCATCACCACCACCCAGAACCCCGAATGGTGGGACGGGAAGCCGGCGTTCTACTCCTCGTTCGGCTCCGCCGCCGCGGTGTACCCCGCGCCGGTCTTCGTCGAGCGCGGGACCCATCGGTTCGCCCTGGCGCTGATGGACGCGGCCATGGATCAGGCGGGCACCGCTGCCGCCGCGCCGGGCGCGCCGGACGCGACGGACGCCGAAGACGTGTCCCGGTTCCTGGCGCTGGAGGGCATCGACCCCGAGGCCAGCGCGGGGGCGCTGGACGAGATCTATCCGCTGCGCAAGATCCGCGAACTGGAGGAGCCTGCCCCCATCGCCGAGCAGTGCGTGCCCGGGTACGCGGACGCCCTCTCGTCGTCGGTGGAGGAGGAGTACGCCGGCATCCTCGCTCGAGCGACGGCCGGCTTCGCCGACCCGGCCCCCGGGATCCAGGCGAAGATCCAGCGGTACATCGACACCGGCGGACGGGATCAGGACAACGCCTCCGGGGGCGCCCGGCGGGCCACGCGGCTGTCCCTGCTGAAGAAGGAGCTGGAGCGGATCTCGATGACCTGCATCGCGGGCATCGAGGGCGCCGCCGCCGAGGCGAGCGCCGCGGACGACAAGGCCCGGGGGGCCCTGGAACGCATCGCCACGGCCGTGAGCAGCGCGGGGTTCTTCACCCGCAAGGCGACGACCCACCGGCGGGTCCTGCCCGACCACGCCACCTTCGTGGATGCCCTGACCGCCAAGCTCCAGGCCGAGGTGGCCCAGCAGCGGTGGGAGGCCTTCAAGCCGGCCATCGATGGCGCGGCGAAGGCGGTGGACCGGCAGATCGGCGCAGCTGCGTCGGGCCGGTCCGGCGACGAGACCCGAGAGCGGATCTTCGCCAAGGCGCGGCGGATCCTGGAGGGGGAGAACCGGGCGGTCCAGGCCATGAGTCTGCGCTCCAGCCTCTCGGACTTCGAGATCCCCGTGACTCCGGTCCAAGAGGTTCCGCCGGACGAGCCGGCCCTGGCCCGGGAACGCTGTGGCGAGCTCCAGGCCCACCTCGAGAACGAGCTCGGTTCCGACGCCGGGGACTGGCACCCCCAGGCCGTGGCCCAGCGAATCAAGGAATACGCGCGCAGCTACGCATCCAAGCGCTTCGACGACGACGTGAGCGTGCTCGAGCTGATCGAAGCCCACGCGGCCCGAGATCCCGAGTACATGGAGCGGCTGCTCAAGAACCTGGAGTTCCTCGCGCAGCCGCTGTGGTACTACGACCCGGGGCAGATCAACGCCGACCGGGCGCGCCAGATGACCTCGGTGGTGATCCTCGGCGCCGAGCACCGCCAGCGCGCCAAGGACCTGGTGGGCGACTTCGTGTTCGCCAACAAGTTCCAGCCCAACGTGGTCAGCACCCGGGACAAGGAGCGGATGACCCTGTGTCACTTCGCCGCCTGCCTGCCGATTCATGCCCTGGCGGACATCGCCTACTACGAGGAGGAGTACGCCAAGATCTTCAAGCCTCCCCTGCACACCTCCAAGCAGTTCGAGAGCCGCTGCGAGCTGCTGCTGCCGGTCGAGCCCGAGGCGAGCGAGGCGCTCAAGCTGCTGTCGGTGGGCATCGTTCCCGGCATCGACCTGATCTCCGACGAGCATCACGAGAAGGGCCGCTCGGGCCGGTACCGGCTCCTGTTCGACCTGGAGCCCGATCCTGCGGTGCCGATGCTCAACCTGCGGCCCAAGCTCGGCGACAAGTTCGTGCGGGCCGTGGCCGACCTGACGCGCAACGGGTTCATCCGCGACCAGGTGCGGGCGCGCACCGTCGAGGCGATCGAGGAGATGCGCGCCAGCGATCCGGAGAAGCTGGCCGCGGCGCTGGACGCCCAGTGCGAGAAGCTCAACGGCTGGATCCAGGAGCGGGAGAACAACCAGATGGCCACCTGGCGTTTCATGCGCCGGGAGGTCGAGCTGCTACAGCGGCTGAAACTCTGGGACGGCGACATCGCCGCGTTCTTCTCCTGATGCCATCGGTTCGACGCGACTTCGGCGGTAGACCATGATCCGCACCGTCCTGATCACCACCTCCCCCTCCCAGCGCCGTGCCGTGGAGCGCCTGAGCCGGGATCCGGAGTTCCGGGTGCCGGAGCTGCGCTGGTTCCACCTGTCGTTCGACGGCGGGCCGGTCGGGGCACTGCAGGCCCCCGATGACACCGTCACCTTCGAGCCTGGTACGTGCCGGGATCTCCCGGTCGATCCCTCGCTGACGCTCGATGTGATTCCCGATCCACAGGCGGAGCCGCTGGCCAGCCAGGGCCCGGCCCTGCTGTACGCCCTGGAACAGTGGATCCGACTCGCGACGCTGGACGGTAGCGCCGGACCGCCGGGAGACCTGGCCCACGTGCTCGTGCTGGGCACGGTGACCGACCACGGGTCGAACCAGCTGACCCTGCACGGCTTGCGAGCGGCCCTGGAGGCCCGGAGGATGCTCGCCGGACAGCCGGATCTGCGGGTGGATCTACTCCTGGCCCAGCCCCTGCAGTCCTTCGCGGTGGGGCCGGAACAGCAGGAGATCTCGCTGCGGATGCTCGAGGCCCTCGAGCCGATGCAACAGACCGCCAGCCGCCAGGAGGCCTGGTTCGGCTTCCGCTCCACGGTGCTCGTGGACGAGACCGCGGGAACGGGCGGGGGTGACGAGCCCGATCCACTGATCTGTGACGCCATCGCCACCTGGATCCAGGGGGCCGAGCACATCGAGGCGCGCCAGACCGCGGCGGCGAGCGCCGGCGGCGGACGGCACCTGGCCCGCTGCGGGGTGTCGGTCGCCGCGTACAAGCCCGGCGATCTCCTCGAGGCCATCGTCGACGCCGAAGGGCCGGACTTCCGGGAGCGGCTGTTGCTGCGGGGTCTGGACGAGGGTGGAGCCGTCCCCGGGCGGCTGCGGGACCACTGGGGTTCCCTGCGGGCCTCGGTGGAGACAGAGATCGAGCGCACGATCGACGACCACGTGCGCTCCGTGGCCGCGGCACCGCGAATCTCCGCTGCGCCGATTCCGCCGCCCTCGGCCGGTGCCGAGGAGGTCGCGGCCGCACTGAAGACCTGGGTCGACGATCCACCCGAGGTCGAGCAGGTGCTCACTCCGCTGCCTCCCGAGACCGCCGACACCTTCGGCGGGTGGCTGGCGGATCGACTGGGAGACCTGGTCGACCGGCACGGGTTCTCCCTGCCGGAGGTCGGCCTCTTCGCCAGGGGCCTGGTCGACGGGCCGGTGCCCGGGCTCGACGCCTTCGACGGAAAGGACGAGCACGGCGGCGCGGACCTCGTGGACGAGTACCTCAAGCGGCGGCTGGCCATCTGCCGCGGGGACCTGGTCGGGACGATCGACGAGCTGGTGGAGGACCCCGAGCTGCGCCGGTCCTTCCTGGACAACGAGGAGCTGGATGACCGGGCGGAGCGCATCCTCTCGAGCGAGGATCCCGCGGTGGCGATGCGGATGCCGATGGCGATGGCCATCGGCGGGCACTACCAGGAGGAGGAGGAGGTCCTCGAGTGGTCCGCGGAGCAGGTCCGCCGGTTTCCCGAGCGGCTCCTGGAGCAGCTCGAGCGCCTGCGGCCCCGGCTCGAGGCGCTGGACCAGGAGATCGAGGACGCCCGCCCCCGGGCAGAGAAGTTCTTCGCCAAGCGTACCGACAAGGAGGCGCTGGCCGAGCGGATCGAGGAGCGGCGGCGGGTGGAGGCGGACCACCTGGATCGGATCTGTGCCCTGGCGGGTACCCACGTGGACCGGCTCGAGAGGTGTGCGCAGCGGGCCCACGCCCTGGGGGCCTGGCGCACCCTGCGCCTGCGCATCCTGCGGGACGTGGGGGAAGTACTCGAGGGCATCGGTCGCGTCGGTGAGGCCTTTGCTCGGGTGTACGAGGACACCACCGACCTCCAGGCGGCGGCCACCCACGTGACGGCGCTGGGGGAGCGCATCGCCGGGGATCCCCGGTTCTCCAGCACCGCCCTCGGACCGCAGGTGGACGACGCGGAGCGCCAGCTGCGGGACTCCGGGGCGAATTTCGTCCGGGGTCGCACATTGCTGACCTGCGACGAGGAGGACCTACCCGCTGTCCCCGACCTGCTCCCACCCGAGATCTCGGAGATCATCCCCTGGGACCTGAGCTCCGCACTGTCCCCTTCGCCCGGGTCGTCGGACGCCTTCGCCGATCTCATGGAGGAGCTGGCGCGCAGAGCCTTCGACCAAGCGGGACTCGATCCCACCGTAGGGAGCGCCGATCAGCCTCCGGTGGTGTTGCCCCTGCTGTCCTGTGACGAGAACTCCCCGATCGTGGACTTCCTGCGCTCCAACTCGACCTTCCTCTCCTTTCTCTGGGGGCGCCTGGATCCCTGGCGATTCCTCGCCACCGCAGATGCGCGCCTGGAGCTCCGGCTCCTGTCCCTGGACGTGCCGCTGACCGGGCTGCTCCGCCACGGAGCGATGCGCACGGCAGCCCGCGAACACGGAGATCGAGCTGCACGCACGGGCAGGGAGGTGGTCGAGTACGCGGGGATCTACCGGGGGATCCTCAGCTTCCCGGCGTGAGACGGTCCGTCACGGTTCGTCGTCGCGGACGATGCGCAGGTTCACTCGAGCCAGGAGGGTAGGCATCTCCCGGACCGGATCGTAGTCGTATTTCTTGATACCGGGTTCCAGCATGTGCCAGGGCACCAGGTAGGGGGTGAGCTTCCTGGCCTCGTCCTTGTTCTCCCCGAACCGCCATCCGTCCACGACCCGGTCCAGATTCCAGCGCCCGTGCTCCAGCTCGGCGAGCGTGTCCATCTCGGCGGAGGTGAACTCGAAGGGTGGCGCCGCGGGATCGGTCGGCGCCACGTCGCACCCGATGACTCGCAGCTTGGTGACGATGTGGTCGACCTGACCGAAGTTGGCCTTCTTGTACGTCTCGTCCAGCTCGTCCCACGGCCGGGTGTTGGGGGTCTTCTTGGCGATCTCCTGCTTCTTCTCCTCACGGAACTTCTCGTGGACGGCCTGGGCCAGCTCTTCCCGTGCCCCCTCGTCCAGCGGCCAGCCCGCGTCGGGCGCCAGGAACACCCGGAGTGTCGCCGCGTCGGCGGGAAGGACCAGCAGGTTCTCCTGGCCGTCCCAGTGGGGATCGTCCGCCAGTCGGGCCGCCTCCCGTCCGCTCTCCTCGAGGATCGCGACCTTGGCGCCCAGCGCCAGGGCGATGCGGTATTCGGTCGCGGAGATCTCCCCTCCGTTGATCCCGATCAGCCGGACGTCGCCGGGGTCGATGCCGTAGCCGAGCATGTCGATCCAGTTCTGCAACGGCTGCGCCGGGTTGAAGTCGTCCGCGTCCGTGACGCGGTTGTGGTGATAGCGGTTCGTGTCCTTGTCCGTCTCCACGTTCATCGACGAGAGGCGCTCGGGCAGGTACCCCACCGCCCGTATGCCGGCATATCTCTCACCGATATCTCCGGCCAAACCGCTGATGCCGGAGCAGGTGCCCCCCGAGATGAGCGAGCCATGGAAGTCCTGGAAGGCCCCGGCCAGGATCTCTCCATAACCGGCCATCTTCGGCTCGACCTCCTTGGCGCACCCGCCGGCGAGGATCGCCACGGGTCCGCCGAACTCGGGATATCCCTGGGAGACCATCCCCCGCAGCAGCCGGCGGGCCCTCGCGTCGTCGTAGCGCACCTCGAGCCCCAGGAGGAGCATCCGGTACAGCCACGGGTAGCCGTCGAAGCCGGGCCGCACTCGCTTGAGCCGCCGGAAGGTCCGGTGGGTGGCCTGGAGTTCGTGCTCCGCAGGACAGATCGCCACCGCCTTGGCCATCATCTTCAGGCCCGCCGTGGGCTCATCGAGCCACAGGTGGAACAGAGCCAGGTTGCGATACGCGCCGAAGAGGTTGACCTCCGCCTGGATCTGTTTGTGGCAGCGCTCGCATGCCGACCGGATCACCGGTCCCGCCAGCCGGGCCGGCTCGGCCGTGTTGCGGTCGGCCATCTCGAATTCCAGGTAGCGGGCCAGACAATCCGGATCGGTGGGGTCCATCTCGAAGGCCTGGCGGTACAGCTTGGCCGCCTCTCCGTCCTCCTCCATGTCCTGGAATGTCTGGGCCAGGGACAGGATCGCCTCCAGGTCCGGGTCGGGTGACGAGGCGGCATAGGTCAAGTGCGACTGGCCGTCGAGCCACTCGGCGCTCTCCACCTCGTGGATGCGACACAGCGCCTTGCCCAGCTCCCGGCGAGCGGGTTTCAGCCGGTCGTCCGCGAAACCGGCCAGGGTCTCCGCTGCCCGCGACCAGTTGCCGATGGTGTTGGCCAGGCGGCCGATCTTGGCTGCCAGCTTGACGTCGCTCTTGCCGCTGAGTTCCAGGAGCAACTCCAGGGTGTCGAGCTCCGCCTTGGCCTGTTCCGGCTCCATGTACGCGCCGTAGTTGGCCCCGTAGACCCTCAAGTCCTCGTGGATCCGGCTGATCTCACCGCTGACGCCCTCCAGCCGTGCGGCCAGGCCGGCCACCCGTCTCAGGAAGGGCGCCGGCACCTTGAACGGGCTCTTGTAGGTCAGGTCGTGGGCGATGTCCGCCCAGGCGTGTTCCAGGATGGTCCGCACCTGGATCTCGGCCCAGAGGCCGTACGCCCCCTCGGGAACCTCCACCGGCACGTCCGCGGTCGGGAACACACCTTCCTTGAAACACACGATGTAGTGAACGGAGCGGTAGCCGAACTCGGTGGTCCGCAACCGCCCGCTCGTGTCGTCGCTGTTGTCCCAGTCCACGTCCAGGTGGCTCTCGATGAACTCACCCACGGCCTGGACCTGTTCCGCGGTGTGTGTGATGACCCGCGCTCCGCAGAGATCGGTCATGTCGTGCACCGGGTCCTCGTAGAGCTGCCGCTTGCGCAAGATCTTCTCGGCGAAGCTGTCCACGGCCTTGACCCGGGCCTGCACGATGGCCAGCGGCGCCGCCTTCTTGGTGGCCTTGTTGAGCACCTTGGTCAACGTACTGGCGAAGTCGGCGTAGCGGGCCTGTAGCTCGTCGTCGGCGAACCTGGTGACGTTCGCCTCCACCCACTGGGCGTCGGTCAAGTGGGACTCATCGCTCATGTCGATCTCCGCTCGCGGCCCGTTCGTCCGCGTCTCGCACCCGTTTCTTCAGCTCGTCCACGGTCCGGCCCAGCTCGGAGGCCAGCCGATCGGGTCCCGTAGCAAGAAAGCCCTCCGCGAGCTGCTCGTAGTACCACAGCACCCCGTCCTTGCCGCCGGTGAACCGGTCCCAAAGGCTGTCCCCGAGCTCCCGGTAGTCCCGCAGGATCGCGCGGGCGTTGTGCAGCTTGTCCGCGGCGGAGACCAGGAGGACCTCCGGGGGTTCGGTCCGCAACCGAGCCACATAGGCCTCCTTGCGCGCTCTCCAGGGAGGCTTCACCGCCAGCTGGGAGTCCGAACATCCGTCCACGATGGCCGCGACCCGGTCTCCGAACCGGTCCCGGATCCGGGTGAGCGTCTCGGCCCCTCCCTGGTCTTCGACCGCGTCGTGGAGGATCGCGGCGACGGCCTGGTCTTCGTCCGCGCCGCTCTCGAGCGCCAGCGAGCAGACCGCCATCAGGTGGGCCAGGTAGGGCTCACCACTTCCCTTTCGCTCCTGCTCCCTGTGGAGACGGGAGGCCAGGAGGAAGGCTTCGTCGAATCGTGGGCTCAACTTCATCCGTCGCGGTCCCGTTCCTCGAATATTCTGCGACATGACCCTGTGGTGTTTCGCGACCGCGCCCCGGTGGTCCCCCGTCCTGGCCCGGTCCACACACGCCCACCCGTCCGGCCGAAGAAGCCATCTTTTCGTATCGCTCCGGGTCGGTCAACCGCGCGCTGGCACCCTTCCCTCCCGCCCCGGGACGGGTACAATCCACGCCGTGGCGGTGCACTCCCGGTTCCCGACCAGCGCCCTGGTAGCCCTGGTGTTCTCCCTGGCGGCCTGTGGCTGCCCGCAGGACGACGACGACAACTCGGCGGACGACGACACCTCCGCGGACGACGACACCTCCGGAGACGACGACACCTCCGGAGACGACGACACCTCCGAGGACGACGACAGCGCGGACGATGACGACACCACGCCCGCGGGGCCCTGGCTCGACGTCGCCGCGGGCGTCCTCCACACCTGCGGATTGCAGGCCGATGGTGGAATCCTCTGCTGGGGCGGGGATCTCTACGGCCAGCTGGAGAGCCCCACCGGCGCCTTTTCGCGGATCGCCAGCGGACATTTCCACAGCTGCGCGCTGGATGTGTCCGGAGGTACGTCCTGCTGGGGGCTGGACGACAACGGCCAGGCCCAACCGCCGGGTCAACCGTTCGTGGACCTGGCCCTGGGCCGCGATCACTCCTGCGGTCTGGGCGCCGACGACGTCGTGACCTGCTGGGGGTCGAACGCCCTGGGCCAGACCAACGCACCACCGCAGGTGACCTTTGCCGCCGTGGGCGCGGGTGAGGGACACTCCTGCGGCCTGCGCACCGGCGGGGAGCTCGCCTGCTGGGGTTCGGACGTCCACGACCAGGCGAGCCCACCCCCGGGCACCTTCGAAACGCTGAGCTCGGGCACGTTCAACAACTGCGCCCTGGACGCTTCGGGGGCCGCCCAGTGCTGGGGACGCGACGAAGCCGGCCAGTCCACTCCGCCCGCGGGGGTGTTCGCCGATCTCGCGGCCGGCGGCGCCCACGCGTGCGGGATCCGCCAGGACCGCTCCGCGGAGTGCTGGGGGGAGAACCAGACCGGAGAGGCCACCCCACCCCAGGACACCTTCGAGCGCCTGTCCCTCGGAGGACACCATTCCTGTGGGCTGACCCTCGACGGGGGCATCCTCTGCTGGGGCTGGGACGCCAGCGGCCAGAGCACCGTTCCGCAGATCTGACTCAGCGCCCCTCGCCGGGCTCGCGGCCGGGCAAGACCGCAGACTCGCCACCGGCGTCGTACTCCCTGCCCTTCCAGGCCACGGGGGTCCCCATCGCAGCTCGCCGTGACGACTCCACGATGATCGCTCCGAGCAGCACCGCCGCCAGCGGGTGCAGGATGATCGACAGCCACGAGGCGGGGTGGTAGCGGCCCTGGATCGAGAGTCGATAGGCAACGATCGCCGCACACGAGGCAGCGGAGAAGACCAGCGGCAGGACCGCCGGTGCACCCGCGGTCGCGGCCGCGGCGAGCGCGAGGAGCATCGCCCACGGCAGGAGCGAGGTCAGCGTCAGGTAGGCCAGCGCCGCGGCGACCACCGCGGGTCGCCCGTGCAGGCCGGCGAAGAAGTTCTTGGTCCATCCCCGCCAGATCTCGCCGAAGCCGGTGTACATCCTCGTTCGCATCAGGCCGTGCGCGTCCAGCAGGCGGTAGCGGAAACCGTCCGCCTTGACCTGGCGGGCGAAGGCCATGTCCTCCACGATGCTCGCCTTGACCCCCTCGTGCCCTCCCACTTCCCGGTAGACCGACGCGCGGATCAGGATGAACTGACCGTTGGCGATGGCGTCTTCACGGGCGAGATCGTTCACGCGGGCCGGATCGCTGTGGGTCAGGATGAAGTCGTAGATGAAGGGCTGGAGGATCCTCTCCCAGAGGGTGACGGTCTGGAGCTCGGCGAACCACGACACCATGTCCGCGCCGTGGGCGTTCGCGGCGCCGAGGGCCGACGTGACCGCCTCCGGCGCGAGCTCCACGTCGGCGTCGATCATCAGCAGCCACTCCCCGGCCGCGACCGCGGCCGCCTGGCGCAGGGCGTTGGGCTTGCCCTTCCAGCCGTCGAGCAGGGGGCCTCCCTCCACCCGCCGGATCCGCTCGTCCCCGGCGGCCAGCCCGTCCACGCGCTCGGCGGTGCGGTCGGTCGACCGATCGTCGAGGACGATCACCTCGAGCCGCCGGTGATCCTGGGCCAGGACCGCGGTCAGGCAGCGCCCGACGTTGTCCTCCTCGTCCCGGGCGGGGATGAGCACGCTCACCAGCGGCGGATCGTCGAGGGCGGTGAACTGACCGGCCACCACGCGGAACGGTGACCTCTGCTGGCGGATCCGGTCGCCGAGCCGGGCGATCCAGTGCAACAGGGGAAGAACGGCGAGGGCGGCGAGGGCGATGTCCACGGCGTCAGTGTACGCCGTCGGCCGAGCTCAGGGGGTCAGGACAGCGCGGACGTGCGCCAGGGCCTGGTCGATCTCGTCCCTGGTGATGACCAGCGGTGGCGCGAAGCGGATCACGTCCTCGTGCGTCTCCTTGCACAGGATGCCGCGCTCCATGAGCTCCTCGCAGTAGGGGCGCGCCCCACCCACCTCGGACTCGAGCTCCACGCCGATCAGCAGGCCGCGTCCACGGACCTCCTTGACCAGCGGCGAGCCGATCTCGCGTAGCTGCTGGCGGAAGTAGCGGCCCAGGTCGAAGGAGCGTTCGTCGAGCTTCTCGTCCGTCAGCACCCGCAGCGACGCGCGGCCGATGGCCGCGGCCAGGGGATTGCCACCGAAGGTGGAGCCATGGTCGCCGGGACGGAAGACACCCAGCACCTCCGCGCTGGCGGTCACCGCGGACACCGGGTACACGCCGCCGCCCAACGCCTTGCCCAGGATCAGGACGTCCGGCTCCGCGTCCTCGTACATGTGGGCGAACCGCTTACCCGACCTCCCGAACCCGGTCTGGATCTCGTCGAGCACGAACAGGATCCCGTGACGGCTGCAGATCTCCCGGCACCGGCTCAGGTAGCCATCCGGCGGGACGATCACGCCGCCCTCACCCTGGATCGGCTCGGTCATGAAGCCCACGGTGTTGTCGTTGATGGCCGCCTCGAGGGCGTCGGCGTCGCCGTAGGGGATGAGGACGAAGCCGGGGGTGAAGGGCCCGAAGCCCTGCTTGTACTCCTCCTCGCTGGAGAAGCTGATGATGGTGGTGGTGCGGCCGTGGAAGTTGCCGTCGCAGACGATGATCTCGGCCCGGTTCGGGGCGACGGGTCGGTTGCCGTACCCCCACTTGCGCACGGTCTTGATCGCGGTCTCGACGGCCTCGGCGCCGGTGTTCATCGGCAGCGCCATCTCGGCCCCGCAGTAGTCGCACAGCTCCCTCAGAAATGGTCCCATCTGGTCGTTGTGGAACGCGCGGGAGGTGAGGGTGAGCTTGCCGGCCTGCTCGATCATCGCCTCGATGATCTGCGGATGGCGGTGGCCGTGATTGACCGCAGAGTACGACGACAGCATGTCCATGTAGCGTTTGCCGTCTGCGTCCTCGACCCAGATGCCCTCCGCCTCGGCGATGACGACCGGGAGGGGGTGGTAGTTGTTGGCGCTGAACTTCTCGGTGACCTCGATGATCCTCTGGCTCTCGGACATGTGACCTCCAGACGAGTGGGCCGATCTGGACACTAGATCGCGGGTTCCCGCGCCCCTTGTCAAGGGGTGGTTTTCGGAACCGCCAGCAGCACGACCGGGACGGCAGTGTACCCCGGCACCGACGCCGCGCCGTGGTCCCTCGTCCACAGCTGGGCCGAGGTCCCTCCGTCGAGCGTCATGCCCTGCCGGCATGCGAGCCCTCCGCGGTCGATGGACCGGGCCATCACGTGGGCCAGCTCGCTGAACGAGAGGCCGTTGAGCAGGGTGTCCGTCGCCGCGAAGATCACCCTGCCTTCACCGTCCACGCAGACCGCCGCACGCCGATCGACCCGCCAGGGTTCGTCGAACCCCTGTTCCTCGGCACCGTCGCGGACCAGCAGCGGGGTGGTCTGCAGGGCCTGGGTCACGCCGTCGAGGCTCAGGCCCAGGGCGTCCGCGACGAAGGGGCTTCCCCGTCGGACGCCGAACACGGCGCGCCCGGGTGCCTGCGCCAGGCGACCCGAAAGGGTGACACCATCGGAGATCAGCAGGCCCAGGGGCTCGCCGGCCGGATCGAAGTAGCTGCCGTTGATGGCAGCCACGGCGCCCTCTGCCGCCCCCACGTCCCGCGCGAACTCCCCGCCGGTGTCCGCCCGCCGGACCACGAAGCCATGGCGATCCGGATCGATTCGCACCGCGACCAGGGTGACGTCGGAGAGGTTCTTCGGCCGGGTGACCACGAGCCGATGGAGCTCCACTCCGGGCTCGATCTCCTCCCAGGTCCCCCGGTCCACCACGGTCAGCGGCCCCCCGGTGTCCCCCACCAGGGCGTAGTACTGGCGCACGCCCTCGCGCAGGAGGCGGTGCCCCCGGTCGCCGCCCAGGGCGAAGAACACGCCGGCGATCAGCAGCGCTGCGAACAGCGCGCCGTACCGTATCCAGCGCCCCCGGAACGGGCTCCGCCCTTGATCGTCGCCCATACGCCGGGGAAGATAGCACTGACCCCGGATCCACGGCCACGGGTCGTGGGGTGGGCTGTGGGAGGCAAGGATGCGGATTGCGACCCTGGTACTGGTGACCGCCTTCGGACTCGTCGGCATCGGCTGCATGCCCCAGTTCGACGGGGGGTGGCAAGGGGACGACGACGACGCCACAGGCGACGACGACTCCACCGGGGACGACGACACCACGGTGGCCGACGCGCCGGACATCGAGGTCCTCCCCGAGTCCGTGACCATCGGCAACGCCCCCGTGGGTACTCCGACGTCGGAGGACCTGCTGGTCAAGAACGTGGGCACCGCGCCGCTCACGGTCTTCGAGATCAAGATGGCCAAGGGACAGGATGGGGGCGGGGTGTTCACCGTGACCAGCTCGACCTTCCAGGTCCTGCCGGGCAACG
>CAZITQ010000200.1:10892-18068 GCA_964542165.1 uncultured Rickettsiales bacterium | reverse complement strand
TCGTTCAGCGGATCCCAGAGCCTCAGATTCCACCCCGGAGCGTCGGGACCGCCGAGGCGGCGCCCCGAAGAGCCCCCAAAGACGGATCCTCGGCCGCTGCTCCTTGCCGCCAATCCACCGCTCCCATCGCCCCGCAGCGCCTACCGAAGGCCCCGACTCCAAGGCCGCTCCCCCCGTCAGCCCGCTCGGCGTAGACGAACCGAACACCATTACCCAACTCGCCCGCGTATCCGCCTGCGGGAAGATCCACACCCCTCGGTCGCCCGACGTCCCGATGATTCCCGCTCCGCGGCAGGCCTCCACGCCCCTGCGCGAGCTTCTTTCTCCCGATGTGGGTCCAGGGGATCGGGGGCGCCCCCCGGAGCGAAGGCGGGGGCTGGTATGCTCGGCCGATGATGCGCACCTGGAATCGGGGTCTCGGGCATTCGGCGTGGGTTCTGACGACCTTGCTCGTCGCGTGTCCGTCGGGCGACGTCCCCCGTGTGGAGTCGCCGGAGTGGCCCTACGAGATCCCCGGGGGGGCGACCCAGTACTGGTACGAGCCGGATGCCCTCCTCACCACCTTCCCCGACGACGTCCACACCCTGCCCGAGCCCCTGAATCCCACGGGATTGCAGGTGGACTTCCATCCGGGGTCAGGAGCCGACCAGGAGGGTTTCCTCCCGGCGGGATTCACCCTCATCGAGGCGCTGGAGGAGCTGGACGGGTTCGGGACCGCGGGGGGGATCGTGATGCGGTTCGACGGCCCCCTCGATCCCACCAGCGTGGACGGAGAGTCCGCCCGCCTGTTCCAGCTCGACGGGGAGGGTCCGGGGGCCACGGTGGTCACCGAGGTCGAGTGGTACGAGGAGGGGGCGACGGCGGTGTTCCTCCCCCTGTGGCCCCTGGAGCCGGCGACCCGGTACGGGCTCGTGATGAGCCGGGACGTGACGGACGCGCAGGGCGAGCCGGTGTGGGCGTCGGAGGCGCTGCGGGGCGCCCTGGACGGCACGGCCACCGATCCCCGTCTGCTGGGCGTCCACGCCGGCTCCGGGTAGCTGGGGCGCGCGGCCGGACTCACCGGCGAGGCGGTGGCCGTGGCCACCGTGTTCACGACCCAGAGCATCGGCGACCAGGACAGGGAGATCGCCTCGCAGCTCGCGGCGACCTCGCCGGACGTGACGCCCACCGGGGCCTGCACCGCCGACGGGACCCTGCGCCACTGCGAGGCCGTCTTGTACGCGGCCGACTACCTGGGCGACGACCAGCGGCTGGACCTGGGGGCGGGGGAGGTGCCGGCCCCCGTGGCCGAATACCCGATCCCGGTAACCGTGCACCTCCCGGACGATGGTTCCGCCGGTCCCTGGCCGGTGATCCTCTACGGCCACGGGCTCGGTGGCACCCGGGGAGAAGCCCACGGATTCGCCCGGGACATCGCCGGCCTCGGCTTCGCGGTGGTCGCCATCGACGCCCCGTCCCACGGGGAGCACCCGACGAGCGGGACCGCCTCGGACCTGTTCTGGATCTTCAACTTCTTCGGCCTCTACCTGGACGGGGAGGCCCGCTTCGACATCCAGCAGCTTCGCGACCACTGGCGCCAGGCCGCCTGGGACAAGCTGCAGCTGGCCGGGGCCGTCCGCGACGGTGTGGACCTGGACGACGACGGCGCGGTCGACCTGGACGGGGATCGTATCTTCTACTCGGGTCACTCGCTGGGCGGGATCATGGGCCCCCAGCTGATGGCGCTGGACGACGACGTCCTCGCGGGTGAGCTCTCCGTCCCCGGGGGGCGGGTCTCCGACATCGTCTTCCGCTCGGTGATCTTCGCGCCGCTGGTGGCGATGATGGCACCCGACGGCACCAGCGAGGGGGACGTGGCCCGGTTCTTCCCCATGCTCCAGGCGGCCATCGAGCGCGGAGACGCGGCCAACTGGGCGCCCCACATCCTCGACGGCCGGCGGGACCTGCTGGTGACCATGGTCATGGACGACGAGGTGGTGGTCAACGAGACCAACCGCATCCTGGCCCGCGCGCTCGGCGTCGAGCATTGCCCGCCGCTCCTGCAGGAGGTCGTGGGCCTCGAGATCACCGAACCTCCCCCGCTGTCGGCCAACCTGGACGGCAGGACCGCCGTTCTCTACCAGTACGACGAGCAGCTCGACGACGGGGCCCTCGTGCCCGCCGACCACTACCATGCCCAGGGCAACGACCTGGCCATCGCCCAGCTGCGCCACTTCTGGCAGACCCGCATCGAGACCGGGCTCGCGGAGGTGGTGGACCCCTACGACGAGCTTGGACTGTGACGATCCGCGAGGGTCGGGGAGCCGGGAGCCGGTGGGGCTCCTAGAAGACCGAGTAGACGAAGGGCAGGACGGCCTTGGACTCGGTCAGGACGACGAGGACGACCAGCAGGACGAGGATCACCGCGATGGGCGTGATCCACCAGACCTTCTCCTCCTTGATGAACAGCCAGAATTCCTTGAACATCGCCCGTTCCGTATTTTATTGCTACAGCTGAACGGCCCGCGTCTCAACGCGAACCTCGATTCCACTATGCGATCCGACCGGGGGGGTGTCAAGGAGACCGAAGGCGTCGGTCGGCGGCTCAGTCCGTGGCCCGCTTGGTCTTCTCCAGCTCGTCCCGCTGGAACCATCCATCGGCCCTCTCCCCCGCGGCCGCGGCCTCGGTTTCCGCGTCCGCGAGCTCCTCGGCCGGTGCGATATCCGCCGCGGGTTCGTCCTTGCCACCTTCCCAGGCCATCCAGCTGCTGAGGCCACTGCCGCTGGCCCGGGGGACGGGGGCCACCGCCGGGGAGGGTTCCGCGCGCTCGGCCTCGCGCCGGACAGGGCTCTCGCTGCTTTCGGCGAAGTACCACGACTGCTGCTCCATCGAGTCCAGGATCGCCAGCGGCACGGTGACCTCCTCGGGGCCCAGCGGTAGCGCCAGGGTCAGCTCCTCGTCCGCCAGGTTGCCGATGAGCACCGTTCCGGTCTCCAGCTGGATCCGCCACTCCCCGGCGGGATCGTCGATGGGCGTCACCGACGCACACTCCGAGAGGTGCGGCGAGAACGTCCCCAGGGCGTTCTCGAGCACGATCTGGGACCGCTCCGCGTCCACCAGGAAATCGTCACCGTGGGTGGTCCGCACCCGGTACACCTTCTCCTTGGGCCATTCCTCGTCGCCCTGGGTCTGGACGCGCTGGAGATCTCCCACGGGCAGATCGACGACCACCTGCTCTCCGCCGACATCGATGTCCATCCCCAGCTCGGGTTCGTCCCAGCGACCCACCAGCTCGGAACCGTTGCGCAGCCAGATCTTGACGTGGCCCTCGGCGGCGTCGAGCTGCTCACCCTCCACGGGAACCACCTCGCCCACGTGGCCGAGGGGAACCTCCACGCGTCCCATGGCGCCCTCGAGGTACAGGTGTGTGGTGCGCAGGTCACCGTAGAGCACCTGACCGTCGGCCAGGGTGGCGCGGATGGGTGCGCCCTCGGTGTCTCCGCCGCAGGCGGTGAGGCTGCCCAGCGCCAGGAGACTGGCGAGGACGGTCGCTCGACGGATCGTTTCGCGGATGCTCATGTGGTCCTCCTCCGACGTGGGTTCCCGCGGGATTCCTCCGACGTCCAGGGGTGGGACAGCCCCCGGCGGGAAAGGTTCCCTGCGGCGACGATTTCGTCTGCTATCTTGGGCCGGCACAGCGGAGGTGCTCGGCGTGCGGAACCGGTTTTGCGGGAGCGTGTCGGTGTTCGCCCTGCTCGCCGCGCTCGGGAGTTCGTCCGGGTGCCGACCCATCGACCGATGCTGCGATCCCCTGGATTTCGAGGATTCGAGCGCAGCCCACGACATCACCAACGGTCCGGGCATCGCCCTGTCCTTCGACGACGCCTACGTCGAGGCCTGGTACGCCACCGCGGAGCTGCTCGAGGCCCACGGCGCGCGGGCGACGTTCTTCGTCACGCGAATGGATCGCCTCTCCGACGAGCAGGTCGCCCTGCTCCACGACCTCGAGGACCGCGGGCACGAGATCGGGTGCCACGGCCACCGCCACCTGCCGGCGGGGAAGACCGAGCGCGAGAGCGGCACCCAGGCCTGGGTCGACGAGGAGCTCTTGCCCTCCCTCCAGGCCTTCGCGGACGCGGGATTCGCCCCCCGGAGCTTCTCGTTCCCCTACGGCGAGCACACCGACGGCACCGGGGAGGCGGCGCTCGAGCACTTCGACCACATCCGGGGGAGTCGCTTCATCGGCCCTCTCCCGGCGGTCAAGACCGTAGACGCCGTCTTCCTCCCCGCCTCGGAGCTGCCGCGCCGGCCGTTCTCGTGCTCCTTCGCCATCGACGAGCGCTACGGCATCACCGAGGGCCGGCTGACGGGGGCCATGGACCGCGCGGCCGAGCAGGACGAGGTGCTGGCGATGTACGGCCACGAACCCCTGGACGGAGACACGCGCGGCCTGCAGACCTCCCACCAGCTACTGGAGCACGTCCTGGAGGGAGCCGCCGAGCGATCCCTGCGGTTCTACCTCTATCGGGAATTCTCGGACGCGGAGTGATCCCGGCGGGCGGGGGCCCTTCCTTGTCGGCCCGCACGCCCCGGGTGTAGAGTCGCTGGACTCCGAGGGCGAGCGGGAGGTTCGACATGGCAGACGAGATGACTCCGGTGTACCAGCGGATCGAGGAGATGGCCGCGGAATTCGGCCGCGACGTGGTCGGCATCCTCCGTGAGGCGCCCCTGCAGGAGCTGGTCGAGCTGCTGGCGAACGACGACGCGGCCCCCCCGCTGGACACCCCGACAGCGGCTCCCGACGACGACCACGCCCCTCGCTGATCCGTCCCGGCCGCCGCTGCTGGCAGCCTCACGCCTTGACAACGCCGAGGACCGGCCTCTATCCATGAGCCATGCCGGCAACACGAGCCAACAAGAAGCCCCCCCGCTCCGCCAAGACCCAGCCCCGGCGCGTCGACTGGCCCGCGCGCGGCGCCCTGGTCACGGTCCCGGTGGACACCTCCCTGTACCCGATCCGGGTGATCCACGGGGCGGCGTACGTCCTCATGGATCGCGCGTACGTACTGCTCGAACCGGGTGAAGGCACCACGGTGAACGTCCGCCTCTGCGGCAAGGAGGACCTGGACGACGCCGGGCTCCGGGCCCTCGGCGGCGACTTCGCCAACGAGCTGACCAACCAGGCCCTGCGGGAGACCCTGGACGAGAGCGGAGCCAAGATCCGCGAGTACATCATCGCCAAGTCCCACTTCTTCCACGACCAGGGGGGCCAGGACATCCAGAGCCTGCTCGACGCCACCATGCTCGAGGCCTTCGACGACGATCCCCTGGACATCGCGGTGCCCTGGGAAGACAAGTACGGCGACGGAGACGAGTCCTGATGGCCGCCGGTAGACCCAGCGATCCCGGCCCCGTCGTCCCCGCCCCGCCCCTGACCGCCGACGCCCACGCCGGAGCGCGGGAGGCCAGCTTCCGGTATCGGCGCCTGGGTTCCCGGGTGGTCCTGACCAGTGACGTGGGCGACTGGCTGGTGGTGGACGGCTCCGAGTTCGACGACATCGTGGCCGGACGCCTCTCGCCCGACGATCCTCTGCGGGCCCGGCTCGCCGATCGGGGCATGTTGCTGGACAGCATGGACGTGGAGCAGGCGGTCGACCGCTACCGGCGCCGCCACAGTCACGTGGGTCGTGCGCCCTACCTGCACATCGTGGTCACCACACTGCGATGCAACCAGGTCTGCGCGTACTGCCACGCCAGCCGGGAGCCCATGTCCAATCGCGACGCGGACATGAGCATCGCCACGGCCAAGGGGGTGGTGGATCGGATCTTCGAGAGCCCGTCGCCCTCCCTGTCCATCGAGTTCCAGGGCGGCGAGCCGCTGGTCAACTTCGAGACCCTGCGCTTCGTGGTCGAGTACGCCGAGGAGCGCAACGCCGATGAACGCCGGGACCTGCAGTTCCTGCTGGTGACCAACCTCTCGGCGATGGACGACGACAAGCTGGCCTTCCTGCTGGACCACGACGTGCTGATCTGCACCAGCCTGGACGGTCCCCGCGAGCTCCACGACACCCAGCGCAAGCTCCTGGGAGGATCGGCCCACGACGAGGCCGTCGGCTGGATCGAGCGCATCCACGCGGCGTACGACGAGCGCGGTCTGGATCCCAGGCTGTGGCACGTGGACGCCCTGCTCACCACCACCCGCCACAGCCTGGCGCACGCTCGGGCCATCGTGGACGAGTACGTTCGCCTGGGCATGCGCACCATGCACGTGCGGTCCCTCAACCCCATGGGCTTCGCCACGCGGACCTGGGACGAGATCGGCTACTCCGCCGAGGAGTTCGGCGCCTTCTGGCGAGAGTGCCTGGACTACATCCTGGAGCTCAACCTGGGTGGGATCGAGCTCATCGAGCGGGGCGCCGCCCTGTTCCTGGCCTCCATCCTCACCGACGAGCACCACGGGTACGTGGACCTGCGCTCCCCCTGCGGCGCCGGGGTGGGCCAGGTGGCCTACGACCAGGACGGCCGGGTCTACCCCTGCGACGAGGCGCGGATGGTGGCCCGCATGGGCGACGACGTCTTCCAGCTGGGGCGGGTCGATGGAGAGCCGTTGCCCGATCTGATCGGGCACGAGACCGTGCGGGCCATCGGCATCGCGTCCACCCTCGAGACACTCCCCGGCTGCCGCACCTGCGCCTACCAGCCGTACTGCGGCGTCTGCCCGGTGTACAACTACGTGGCCCAGGGAGACCTGTTCGGCCACCGTCCCACCAACGACCGGTGCAAGCTCAACCTGTTGGCGCTGGACACCCTCTTCGATATATTGGCGAAGGAGGACGAGGACGTTCGTCACGTTCTCCAGCGCTGGACGATCAACCGGCCTCGTAGGCCCGTGGAGCTCGACTGATGGCGAAGAAGCAGAAGAGCGCGCCGAAGAAGGCCATCGAGAGAGCCATCCCCACCCTCAAGCGCAAGGCGAAGCTGTTCCTCCAGAGCGAGGAGGGCAAGCTCGCCAAGGGCAACGCGGCGGCCGCCGCCTCGTCCCTGCTGCTGCTGGGTGCGGCCCTGCCCGCCGAGGGCGCGGCCCCCGCCGACGTGCCCCAGGGTGGTCCGGAGCCGGATTCCGAGCCACCGGCCGACGACGGGCTCGTGATGGGGCCGGAGCCCGACCCCCAGCACTGCTCGCACGCGTCCCACGG
>CAZITQ010000200.1:0-10792 GCA_964542165.1 uncultured Rickettsiales bacterium | reverse complement strand
CTCCCACGGCTCCCACGGCTCCCACGGCTCCCACGGCTCCCACGGCTCCCACGGCTCCCACGGCAGCCACGGCTCCCACGGCTCCCACGGCTCCCACGGCTCCCACGGCTCCCATGGCCAGTGGTGATCGAGTTCCCCTCCCCCCGACGATCGACACCCTCGCCCTGATCGTCACCCGTTCCTGCGACCTGTCCTGTACCTACTGCGCGGCCAGCAAACGCGAGGAGCACCTGGATCCCGGGCTCGCCGTGCGCGCGGTCCGGGAGTTCGGGGAGCGAGGCGGTCGACGGGTACGACTGACCGGGGGGGAACCCACCCGACGCTGGGACACGGTGGAGGCCGTCCTGGCGGAGGTCGATCGCCTCCGCGCCCAGGGCCGGGAGTTCACCGTCGAGCTGTGCACCAACGGCCGCTCCCTGGACGCCGGGCGTCTGGCCACGCTGGACGCGCCGTGGACCCACGTGACGGTCAGCGTGGACGGCCTCCCCGACGTGCAGCGCGCCGCGGGCCGGACGCCATTGCCTGCCCTGGCGGCGTTGCTCTCGGCCTCGACCACCCGGGTGACCCAGACGCTGGCGCCGGGCATGGCCCACAGGGCCCTGGACGGGCTGATCCACCTGTGGGAGCTGGGGGCCCGCCGGTTCAACGTGCTTCCGGTGTACTACACCCGCTGGCGGGCGGCGGAGTTGCGGCACCTGCAGGAGGCGCTCGCGGGCATGGCGGATTTCCTGCGCCCCCGCGTGGCCGAGGGGCGGGCGAGGGTGCGCAACCTGAACCGCCGGGGGTCGGTCCCCCTGTTCGCCGACGACCTGACCCTGGACGTGGACGGGACCTTCTACCGCACCAACCTGGTCCTGGCCGACCGGTTCACCCGCCCGCTGCTCCCCGAGCTGCGGGTGGATCCCGCCGCACCGGCGCCCGTACCCCGGGACCTGCACACGAGGCTGGAGGCTCTGCTGCCCAAAGCGGTGCGGCGCAGCAACCGACGGGTGGACGCGGCCCTCGACCGCTTCGTGGTCGCCCTCCGGGCGTCTCCACCGCGACCGCCGCGTCCGGAACCGCGACGGCGCCCCACCCGCCTGGAATTTCACCTGTCGTACACCTGCGACAACGACTGCGTATTCTGCAGCGAGGCAGACCGTCTCCGGCGCTGGCGAGCCTCGCCGGTGACCGCCACCGAGGTGCGCCGCACCCTGCTCTCCCACGCCCGCGCCGGGGGAGAGCACGTGCTGTTCACCGGCGGGGAGCCGACCCTCCACCCGGCCCTGCCCTTCGCCCTGCGCCTGGCCCGGGAGCTGGGCCTGCGCACCGCGGTCGGGACCAGCGGTCAGCGACTGGGGGACGCCGGGTACGCCGCCCGGGTCCTGCCGCACCTGGACGAGCTGAGTCTTTCGCTGCACGGGGCCGACGCCGCGACCCACGACGCGTCCACGGGCAGATCCGGGAGCTTCGCCCGGTTGCTGGCGACCCGGGGCCACGCCCGCGAGCTGGCACCGGGGCTTTCGCCCGCGGCCAATGCGGTCGTCACCCGGCACAACGCGGAGCAGCTCGAGGGGATCGTGTCCCTGTGCGGGGAGCTGAACGTGGGGCGTCTCCTGCTGTCGAACGTGGCCCCCGAGGGCGCGGCGCTGGGGCGCTACGAGGACCTCGCGGTGCCCCTCGAGCGATGGCGGCGTCAGGCCGCTGGACTGGTGGCCCTGGGAGACCGGGCTGGCGTCCGGCTCCGGTTCTTCGGCCTTCCGCTGTGCGCTCTGGGGGACGCGCGGATGCGGTCCAACGACCTGTACTACGATGCACGTGTCACCGTCGAGCGGGCCCGCGGGCCACGGGACAGCGTGCGCCTGAGTCACGTGGCCACGCGGCACCCCCGGCGGGGCAGGCGATGGACCCGACGCTGCCGGACCTGCCGCTACCGGGAGGTCTGCGGCGGCGTGTTCCGGGCCTATCTGGAGCGATTCGGCGACCATGAGATCCGGCCCATCGAAGGCTGAGATGCCTCCGCGACCCCGCTGCGTGCTGGTCCACGACGGGCTGCGGATCATGGCGTCGGGGCTCCCGGCGATGGCCGCCCGGCTGACCGACGGCGGCATCCCCACCCGCGTCTGGAGCCTCCACGCCGAGCGCGAGGCGGGGATCCCGCGGGACGTGGCCGGCGACCTGGAGGGCGTCGCCCTGCTGGGGCTCTCCGTGCACTGGTTCTACCAGCTCCCTGCCGCCCTCGAGCTGGCGCGGGAGGTGCGCGCCGGCGGGTACGAGGGGTACGTGGTCCTGGGTGGTTTCACGGCCAGCCTGTTCGCGCGGGAGCTCGTGGGGCGACACCCGGAGATCGACGGCGTGATCCGCGGCGACGGGGAGGAGCCCCTGGAGGTCCTGGCGGGGGAGCTGGAGCGGGAGGGCCCCGATCTCCGGCGGGTGCCCAACCTGGTCTGGCGGGGTCCCCGGGGGGGTGTCCGGGTCCAGAGGTTGTCCTACGTGGGGGACCGCGACGCGGTGAACCGGCTCGAGTTCGGCCGCCTGGATCTCATCGATCACCTCGAGGCCTACCTGACCTCCTCGGCCTGGGGCGGCATCACCGAAGGCAGCCCGGCGCTGGCACCGGCCTTCCGCCGGACCCACTACCTCGGGGCGGGCCGCGGCTGCAGCGTCGACTGCGTCACCTGCGGAGGGGGGAGCCGGGCCCAGCTCCGCCACTCCGGCCGCCGATCCGTCGTCTTTCGCGACCCGGACCGGCTGGTGGACGACGTGGAGGCGGCGCTGGCCCTCGGATGTACGAGTGTCCACGCGTGCTTCGATCCCGCGCCGGGGGGGCGACACTGGTTGCGGTTCATGGACACCGTCGAGGGTCGGGGGGTCCGGACGTCGATGCTCTTCGAGTCCTTCGGATTGCCCGACCAGGCCTTCCTCGAACGCTTCGCCCGGGTGTTCGAGCACGGCACGGTGGTGGTGTCGCCGGAGACCTCCGACGAGGCGCTCCGGGCGCGGAACCGGGGATTCTCGTACTCGAACGCCGACCTGGAGCGCACCCTCACGCGCATCGGCGAGCTGGGACTGCGATCCCAGGTCTTCCTGGGCTTCCTCGTGCCCGGGGAGACCCTGGCCGGCCTCCATCGAACCCGGGCCTGGGCCCTGGCCCTGCAGCGCGCCCACGGCGACTACACGGACGTACTCCACCTCCCCTACTCCACCGATCCCGGCTCGCCGCTGGCCTCGAATCCTGGGCGCTGGCGATGCGAGGTCGCCGCCCACGATGCGGCCGGGTACCTCGAGGCCCTGGCCAGCCGGGAGACCTGGCTGGACAACCTCCTGCTGCACCGGCCCGCCTCGGGATCCAGGAAACACTGGTGGGCCACGACCCTCGCCGTGGAGCTGGAGCTGGCCTGCAGACGGGAGGAGCCCGCCGTGGCCGCGGCCATCGACCGGGAACTCGGTGACCGCCAGTACCCGTATTTCCTGCGCCTGGCGCAGACGTTGCTCCACTCCGCGGAGGGCCGCCGGCTGACCCGCGACCAGCTGGCTCCGGTGGTCCGTTACGTCTGGAGACAGCCCAGATGAGCGGCCCCCGGAACCTGGAGCTCAACCTGGGAAAGCTGTGCAACAACCGCTGCGTGTTCTGCCTCGACGGCCGCGCGCCTGACGCCGCCAGGCGCTGGGTGCCCCATGAACGGGCGCTGGACGAACTGCGCCGCGCGCGCGATGAAGGCGCCGTCGCGCTGGGGCTCCTGGGCGGAGAGCCCACCGCCCACCCGCGGATCCTCGAGCTGGTGTCGGCCGCCCGCGAGATGGGGTTCCGGCGGATCTCCCTGAGCACCAACGCCCTGAAGCTGGCGGACAAGGCATTCGCGAACGCCCTCGTGGAACGGGGCGTCACCCGCTTCTCCGTGTCGATCCACGACCACCGGGCGGAGGTCGAGGACGAGCTCACCGGTCGACCGGGGAACTTCGAACGCAAGCTCACCGCCCTGGCCCATCTGCGACGGCTGCGCAGCGAGGGCCGCCTGCCCGACAACGTGTCCATCAACCCCGTGATTCACATCCACAACGTGGATCAGCTGGCCGAGCTGGTGGCCTTCTTCGCCGGCCGGGGCATCCGGGACGTGCGCTTCAACCTGATCCGCACCGATGCCTGCCCGGAGCTGGGCGAGACGCTCACACCCCGACTGGCATCGGTGACCCGGGGGGTGACGCGCGCGGTCGCTCTGACGCTCCGTTCCCGCGGCTCGCTCCAGGTGAGCTTCGGAGACCTGCCCCTGTGCGCCTACCCCTGGGAGGTCCTGTCTCGGCCAGCCCTGGCCCGAGAGGTGGTGGGGGAGGCCCGAGACCTGGAGACCTGGGTCGCGGTCTTCCAGGCCCCCCTGGACCGGTCGAGGGACGCGTCCCGCTTCCGCTGGGTGGACCGCAAGCGCGACGCCCTCAAGATTCGCCCCCAGGATCCCTGCGACAGCTGCGGGATTCGGGACGGCTGTGAGGGGGTCTGGCGGTCCTATGTCGACGTCCACGGAGCGGGCGACCTCGAGCCGCCGCGGGGTGCGATCC
Source organism: uncultured Rickettsiales bacterium (assembly GCA_964542165.1). GTDB lineage: Bacteria > Myxococcota_A > UBA796 > UBA9615 > CAYRNR01 > CAYTBN01. Next base: position 6,259 of record CAZITQ010000200.1, on the reverse strand, counting down.
CACGCTGGCGATGATATGGATCCCCGGCCATGAGGACCTGCGTCATCGTATTCGCCCGGGAACCGGCCCTGGGCAGGGTCAAGCAGCGCCTGGCGGCGGACATCGGCGAGGCGCGCGCCCTGGTCGTCTACCGGGCACTGCTCGATCACGCCCTCGCCGCGGCCCGGGCCACTGGCCTCGACGTGACCCTCTGCCTGGCCGGCCGGGGCCGGTCGGACTGGGAACCTCCCCCGTGGTCGACCCTGGCGCACCAGTCCGGCGCAGGCCTGGGTGGGCGCATGCGCGCCGCCCTGGTGGACCGCTTCGACGCCGGGTACGAGGGGGCCGTGCTCTTCGGGACCGACATCCCCGCCTGCGGACCCGCGCAGCTGCTGGCCGCCGCCCGTCTGCTGCATCGCCGCCCCGTGGTGCTGGGTCCGGCCGCGGACGGCGGGTACTACCTGGTGGCCCAGCGGGCACCGGGTGTGGACATCTTCTCCGACGTGCCGTGGTCTTCTCCCCGGACGATGGAGGTGACCCGGGCGCAGCTGACCAGGTCCGGGGCCGACCACGCCGAGATCGAGGCCCTGGCCGACGTGGACACGGTCGCCGACCTCGAGTCGGCCATCGGTGATCCCGGGCTACCCGAGCCCCTGCGAATGCGTCTTCGGGCGGCGATGGAAGGGGAGCGCGGATGACCCACGCATCGTGGTACGTGATGGCAGGCGCTGCCCTGCTCTCGATGATCGCCGGCTCGTGTCGCTCCGGTGGGAACACCTCCGCGGCACCGCACACCCCGCCGGCCGCCGGCGGCACCGAGGGCGCCAGTTCGGTGCACACCGAAGCGACCGCGTTCTTCGCGACCCAGCCCAGCTACTTCCAACCCCTGGCCGACACCCGCCCACCCGAGGGCCTGCAGGCCATGGACTCGGTCACCTGCGGCGGCTGCCACGTGGACCAGCTCACCGAGTGGCGGGACTCCATCCACGCCCGGGCCTGGGACGACGACCAGTACCAGGCGGAGCTCGCCAAGGACCCCGCCATCCGCTGGATCTGCATCAATTGCCACCTGCCCCTCTTCGACCAGCAGGCGCAACTCCCCGTGGGCCTGACCGAAGGGGACCTGCGACAGCCGGTACTGAAGGACAATCCCGGGTACGACGAGGCGCTGCGCGACGACGCCATCGGCTGCGCCGCCTGCCACGTCCGGGAGGGCTGGGTCGAGGGCCCGACGGGTGCGTCCCCGGGCGCCCCCCACCGCACTCGGGCCAGCGGGGACCTCGTCGAACCCACCTTCTGCACCCGCTGTCACGGCGTGGAGGTGTACGTGGATCAGCTGGACCTGGTCTGTGCCTTCGCCACCGGGCGGGAGTGGGAGACCTGGCGCGGCGGCCAGCCCGAGGGTGCGGCGACACGCTGTCAGGACTGTCACATGCCCCGAGTGGAGCACCGGCGCTGGATCGGGGCCTCCCCGGCCGCCGGGCCGCACCACGCCTTCCCCGGTTCCCTGATCCCCAAACGTCCGGCGGACACCGCGGCCTTCGAGGCGCTGCAGGGCCTGATCCCCGAGGGTGTCGAGGTGGCCCTGTCCGTCGCGCCGCCCGAGCCGGGGTCCGGCGCGCAGGCCTCGGTCCGGGTGACCCTGACCAACGCCAACGCGGGCCACTCCGTCCCCACGGGGGATCCCGAACGCTATCTGGAGGTCCTGACGACCGTCACGGGGCCCGGTGGAGTGGAGCTCGCCCGGCAGGTGGACGTGATCCGGGTGCGCTACGAGTGGCACCCGAAGCCGAAGCTCGTCTCGGACAACCGCCTGACGGCGAACGAAGCCCGGACTCTGGAGGTCCCCTTCGTCGCACCAGCGGCCGGGGAGATCGAGGTGACCGTCCAGGTCGACAAGTACCGCATCGACGAGCACGCCCTGGCGTATCACAACCTGGAGGGCAAGGTGGTACCGGGACGGCCCTCCTCGACGACCCGGCTCACCGTCCCAGTCGCGCCGTGAACCGCGAGACCGGGGCGGGCCCCCGCTGACGCCGCTCCCGCCAGGCGATGCGCAGCACCGTCGATGGGATCACGATTCCGGCGAAGACGACGCCACGCACGGTCCCGCTGACCTTCGAGCGACCGGCGATCCGGCGCCGATGCCGGACCGGAACCTCGACCACCTTCAGGCCGCGGGACAGGGCCTTGACCTGCATCTCCACGGTCCAGCCGTAGGTCAGGTGTCGCATGGAAAGGCCGTGGAGCACCCCGGCGCGGATGGCACGGAAGGGCCCCAGGTCCTGGAACCGGTGCCCGTACACCAGCTGGACCAGACCGGTCACGATCCGATTCCCGAGCCACTGGGGCAAGGTCGACGCCCCCACCTCGGCCCGCTCGTCGACCCGCTGGCCCAGGACCAGGTCCGCGCCGTCTTCGAAGGGCGAGAGCAGCGACGGCAGATCCCCCGGATCGTCCGCTCCGTCCCCGTCCATGAACACGAGGATCCCCTCGTTCCCGTGGGCCCGGATGGCGCGCATCAGCGCATGTCCGTAGCCCCGCGTCGGCTCGAACAGGACCGTCGCACCCGCCTCCCGCGCGACGTGGGCGGTGGCATCGGTCGAGCCGTTGTCGACCACCACCACCTCGTCCACCAGCCCGCGGGGAAGCGAACCCACCACGTCTCCGATGCAGGACTCCTCGTCCAGCGCCGGGATCATCACCGTCACGCGCTGGTCACCCAGCATCCGCCACCTCCCTCCCCCGCCGGCGCGCACGCCAGGCGTCGAAGCTCACCGCGACCAGCAGGAGCCCGTACTCCAGGGCCAGCCAGCCCGCGGGTACGCCCCACGACAGCCCCTTCTCCTTGCGGATCCACACGGTCTCGGACAGGGCGACCAGCGCCCCCAGAACCAGCGGTGTGACCCCGCCCACCAGCGTCCAGGGCACCAGCACCATGACCAGGTACCAGGGGTAGATCGTCGGCGTGAGCAGGTAGTAGGCGCCCACGGCCAGCACCATCCTCCCCGCCACCGTCCACCGTCCACGGGTCCAGGCGATCCCGCACAGGACCACGGTCGCGACGTAGCAGATCGTCCGGGCCAGCTGCCCGTCCCCTCCGGCGGCGAGCTTGAGCAACCGGTACAGGGCGCCGTTGAACTCCCACTGCATCATGTACGCCGGGATCGAGCCGATCATCTCGAATCCCACCTGGTGGTAGGGCCAGATGCAGGCCACGGCGGTGATCCCCGCCCCCGACACGATCCACGACCGGTCCGCCCAGGACCGCTTCCACATCAGCGCGGGAATCGCGAGTACAGCCAGCGGTCGCACCATCGCCGCCACCATCAACGCCGCCCCGGCGGCCGCCGGGTGTCGCCGGTGCACCAGCAGTGCCGCGGCGATCCACGGAGCGTACAGGGCGTCCAGGTGCATCCCCACCATGTGCTGGACCGCGAACAGCGGGGCGAGCCCGAAGAGGACCGCCTGGCCGCCCGGAAGTCCCCGGCGTCGCAGCGCCAGCCACAGCAGGGGTACAGTCACCAGGTCGTGCAGCAGCAGGATCGCTTTGAGACCGCCGAAACCGTCCGAGTCGATGCGGTAGGCGATCCAGAACCACATCTCGGCCACCGGTGGGTAGCAGGTGGGCAGGTGGCGCCGGAAGACGTTGGGGTAGAAGACACCGTCCCGAAGGGACTCGAGGGGGAGGGCGTCGGGTGCGTACCGGTAGGGATTGACCCCGTGGTCCTGGACCCGCCCGTCCCACAGGTAGCGCCAACCGTCCGACGTGCCCTGGAGGGGTTCGAACCAGAGCACGGCGTGGACCGCCACGGCGCCGAGCATCAACAGCGCCAGCTCTCTGCCCGGGCTCAACCGCCAGCGGCGCGCTGCCCACCAGGCCAGGGCGAAGAACGGGGTCGCACCGATCATCGCCCACAGGTGCTGCAGCTGCCCCAGCCGGGCCGCCAGGCCCCAGCTGTTGATCTCCGCCAGCCCCAGCCAGACCACTTCGCCGGTCAGAGCCAGGAGATAGACCAGAACCGGGACCATGGCGGCGACTCAGGACCGGGGTTCGAGGGCCGTGACCAGCCCCACGTACGCGAATCCGGTGAGGAAGAGGCAGAGGAAGGGGATGCTGGCCCACTGTCCGTGGCTGGCCGCCCAGGCCACTGCCGCGCTGTAGTAGACCGCGATGGCCAGCTCCGGCCAGCCACGCCCGGCCAGGGGTGAACGGTAGCGGGCACGCCCTTTGCCGGCCCCGTCTCCGACCTTGGGCGTGCGCACGAAGGGTGAGCGGACGCCGAGCAGTCCCTCCACGACGGCGCGCGTGTTGTTCACCGACATGCCGAGCCCGAGGGCCATCACCATCGGTACCCGGAAGAGGGCGCTCGGGCTCAGGGCCCGCCGCGTGTGCTCGGTGACCAGATAGAACAACCCGATGGGCGCCGTGGCCAGCCCGAGGACCGGCAGATCCAGCCCCCAGGTGAGCACCTGGTCGGCCTCCACCAGCGAACCCCGGGCAATCACCGCCAGGGGCAACAGCAGGCTCAGCAAGAGCACCAGGGGGAAGGCCAGGTTGGAGAAGAGGTGGAAGAAGGCCTCGAGCTTGACCAGAGCCGGTAGCCGCGCGCCCAGGATGGGGCGCATCAGCTTGCCGCCCACCTGGATCGATCCCTTGGTCCAGCGGTGCTGCTGGGACCGGAAGGCGCGGATGCGTTCGGGGAGCTCGGCCGGGACCGTGGTGGCCTCGAGGAAGACGAACCTCCACCCCGCCAGCTGGGCCCGGTAGGACAGGTCCAGATCCTCGGTCAGCGTCTCGCCGCTCCAGCCGCCGGCGCCGTCGATGGCCGTCCGGCGCCAGATCCCGGCGGTGCCGTTGAAGTTGAAGAACACCCCCATGCCGTGCCGGACGGCGGACTCCATGAGGAAGTGTCCATCGAGCAGCAGGCTCTGCAATCGTGTCAGCAGGCTCCTGCGACGGTTCAGATGGGCCCAGCGGGTCTGTACCATCCCCACCTCGGGCTCGTGGAACCAGGGGACCGTGGCCCGTAGGAAGCCCGGATCGGGGACGAAGTCCGCGTCGAAGATCGCCACGAACTCGCCGGAGGCGCTGTCCAGACCGGCCGCCAGTGCGCCGGCCTTGTACCCGCTGCGGTCCGTCCGGTGGAGGGCCTCGATGTCCACCCCGTCGCGCTTCAACTCGTCACACACCTCGCGGGCGATGTCCCGGGTCTCGTCGGTGGAGTCGTCCAGCACCTGGATCTGGAGCCGGTCCCGGGGGTAGTCCATCGCCGCGGTGGCCTCGATCAGGCGCCGCGCGACGAGGCGTTCGTTGAACAGGGGGAGCTGGATCGTCACCCGGGGCGCCGGCGAGGGCAGGGGGGCGGGCGGCTGCAGGGCGGTGACCCGGCCGAGCCTCAGCCGATGCACGGCCAGAGCCAGGCGGTGGACACCGATCAGGCACAGGGGGATCAACGTGGCGGCGAAGGCCGCGATCACCACCAGATACGGGACGTTGCCGTCCACCTCATCCACCGCTCTCCACGATGTCGGCGCGCATCGACTGCTCCTGGGGATCCCAGGGTCGGCGGTTCTCCAGCCTCAGGACGCCCCGGGGGCAGACCTCGGAGCACAGCCCGCAGCCCACGCACGACGCGCGCGTGAACGACCGGTTTGCCTGGGCATAGGCCCGCACGTCAATCCCCATCTCGCAGTATTTGGAGCACATCCCGCACGAGATGCACATATCCCGCTTGGTCCGGATCCGGAATCGGCCGAGCTTCTGGACCAGCCCCAGCAGCGCCGCCATCGGACAGAAGAAGCGGCACCACACCCGTGTCCCGGCGATGGGATAGAGCGACACACCGGCGATGCCCGACAGGCTGGCGGTGACGACGATCCCGTAACCCCGCCGGAAGACGTCCCCCGCCTTGCCCAGCTGCCAGGTGTCCGGCAGCAGGACGCTCATCAACCACACCCCGGTCCCCACGAAGGCCAGGACCAGCACGGTGTGGATGCTGGTCTTCTCGAAGCGCCACGCAGCGCTCGACTTGCTCGACAGGTGGCGCCAGGGCTCCCCGAAGGTGTTGGCCAGCCCGCCGCAACCGCAGACCCACGAGCAGTACCACCGCTTGCCGAACAGCAGCGCCATCACCGGCACCAGCACGATGGCCGCCAGGAAGCTGTAGACCACATAGGGCCAGGCGGGCGAGAACGAACCGCTTACGTAGGAGATGTAGCTCGGGTCCAGGTAGTCGATCTTCAGGGGCCAGATGTAGCTGAAGTAGTAGTCCGGCTG